>NZQM01000059.1 GCA_002695905.1 Parvibaculum sp. | reverse complement strand
GCTGTATGTTCGAACGCCTGATGACCGCGGAACTCGTCCCGCATGTCGCGGTCCAAACCAATATGGTGGAAGAAGTAATAGCCCTGGAAGATCCCGTGATGCTCCAGCATCCAGTGATTATCTTCTGACACGAAGGGTTTCAGGATCGCCGCGCCGATTTCGGCGTGATTAAAAGTCCCAAGCGTATCGCCAATATCATGAAGAAGCGCGCAGACCACATATTCCTCGTCCTTACCAGCCCGGTGCGCAAGGGTCGCGGATTGAAGAGAATGTTCAAGGCGATCAACAGCAAAACCACCAAAGTCACCGTCCAAAAGTTTGAGATGTGTCAGCACCCGGTCAGGCAGGCCCCTGGAGAACTCCCCATTGTTGGCGGCAATCAACTGCCACTCTTCCTGACTGCTGTCGGCCATGGTCTTAAACGTGGCGCGACCATCAATGATTTTATCGGACATCGGGTTTGCTCCTCCTGAAAGTGCGTTGGAGCGAGTCTAGAGTATTTTGAGCGGTACGGGAAACGGTTCGATCACTACGAAACCAGAGTCATCTGTCTCAGTTACGGCACGCCATGTCCCGCTTTTTGTTCTCATATTCGCCAAATGAGAAGAGATCAATGCCGCGCAGATCCATGCCCGCTGCTTCACACAAAGCGCTGCCAAATACCCGGATCACGAGAGATTCATCCCCCTCCCAACTCATATATCGGATGTAAGGGGTCAGCTCCACGAGACTGCGCAGGTCTACATCATCGGCTGAGGGAATACGCCGATCACCTCGCACACTCAACCACCAGCACAATATTTCCCGCGCGGGATGCGTAGGGGCGTAGCCGGAAACCTTGCACGGCACATGTAAAGGGACCGTAAAACCTTAGAACTACCGAAAACCGCAGAGCTCAGCGTTTAGGTATTCATGCTGTCGAAGAATTCACCATTATTCTTGGTCTGCTTAAGCTTATCGAGCAGGAATTCAATGGCATCTGTTGTGCCCATCGGATTGAGAATACGGCGCAGCACATACATTTTCTGCAGCTCGACTTTGTCGACCAGCAGCTCTTCTTTTCGGGTCCCGGATTTCAGAATATCCATCGCCGGGAAGACACGCTTGTCAGCGACTTTACGATCCAGCACGATCTCGGAGTTACCGGTGCCTTTAAATTCTTCGAAGATCACTTCATCCATCCGGCTGCCTGTATCAATCAGCGCGGTGGAGATAATCGTGAGCGAGCCGCCCTCTTCAATGTTCCGCGCCGCCCCGAAGAACCGTTTCGGACGTTGCAGGGCATTGGCATCCACACCACCGGTGAGCACCTTGCCGGAGCTTGGCACCACCGTATTGTAAGCGCGACCAAGACGAGTAATGGAGTCGAGCAGGATCACCACATCGCGCCCATGTTCCACCAGGCGCTTGGCTTTCTCGATCACCATTTCAGCAACCTGCACGTGACGCACCGCCGGTTCATCAAAAGTCGAGGAGACAACTTCGCCCTTCACAGAGCGCTTCATATCCGTCACCTCTTCCGGCCGTTCATCGATCAGAAGCACAATCAGATAGGCTTCGGGATGATTGGCAGAAATCGAATGCGCAATGTTCTGCAATAGAACCGTCTTACCGGTCCGCGGCGGCGCCACAATGAGACCACGCTGTCCCTTACCCAAAGGCGCCACGATATCGATCACCCGGCCGGACGTATCTTTCCGGGTTGGATCATCGATTTCCATTTCCAGTTTTTCATCTGGATAGAGCGGCGTCAGATTGTCGAAGTGAACTTTGTGACGGGCTTCTTCCGGATCAGCAAAATTGATGGAATTGACCTTGATAAGCGCAAAGTACCGCTCGCCTTCTTTTGGGCTGCGAATATCACCTTCAACCGTGTCACCTGTGCGAAGAGAGAAACGGCGGATCTGTGACGGAGACACATAAATGTCATCAGGACCCGGCAGATAGTTGGCCTCTGGAGAGCGCAGGAAACCAAACCCGTCCTGCAGCACCTCAACGACGCCCTCGCCGATAATGTCGGTTTCCCGTTCAGCATATTGCTTCAGGATTGCAAACATCAGTTCCTGGGTGCGGAGCGTGCTCGCGTTCTCAACTTCAAGCTCTTCTGCCACAACCAACAGCTCGGTAGGCGATTTAGCTTTCAGCTCTTGCAGTTTAATCTGCGTCATATTTTTTCTCATGATGGGCTCATTGCCTGGGTGGCAAGAAGCAAAAGGAAGGTAAGAGGCGTCTTCAAATTTAAAATTCGGGACTTGAGAGTCTTAAGAATTGGAAATCTAGTGAATTCAATGAGATCTGTCTGTCGGCCAACGGATAATCCGCTGAGGAGAAATCTGGAACGCAGCCCCGAAAGAAATCTCGTGGTGCGGAAATGAAAGTCCCATAAAGCGCCGCCCAAATAAGATCTTCAAAGAATGAATTTAAGTCTTCAAAGTGGGAAGGTCAGCAGCCCGGCGCCCTGTTCTAGTCGCGCTCCGGAAGGATCCCGGCGGGTGTTAAACATGATATAGCCCTTGAGGTCCAAGGCTACAAGCCAAAAAGCACCTTCTCTGTTGATCTCACTCACTCAAAATCAGAACGGCCGAACGATCACCAGGATGACAATGAAGATGGTAAGCACCGGCGGTACCTCGTTGAGTATGCGCATCTGACGAGACGTATAGGGGCGCTCATCCCGATCAAAAGCTTTCCGCCAGCGAGACAGAAACCCGTGATAGGCCGCCATGGCAGTGACGAGCAGCAGCTTCACATGGAACCAGACATCCAACCCGATGCTGTCCCACAAAAGCCAAGCAAGCGTGAGACCAAACACCCAGGCCGCGATCATCGCTGGATTGATGATCCGCCGCAGCAACAGCTCTTCCATCCTCTTGTAGTTTTCAGAGAGCTCAGAACCTGGTTCACTCTCCGTGTGATAGACGTAGAGCCGCGGCAGATAATACATGCCTGCCATCCAGAAAATCACACTGATGATGTGAAATGCTTTGATCCAGGGATAAAGGTTGAGCAGAAAATCAGTCATTTCGATCTCAAAACAAACAAGTTAGACAAAGCCCTAAGGACGGTTTCCCGGGCAGACACCGCCAGCAAGCTCTTCTGGACAGATGACGTCATCACTTTCAAGCACCGCACGAATTTGGGTCCCCAATTCCCGGATAAAGGCAGGATGAGTGCCCACAGCTGGCACGCGAATATAGGTTTCAACACCAGATTGTCTGGCAAGTTTTCCATACTCAATGTCGAGCTCGACCAACGTCTCTGAATGTTCGGAAACAAAGGCGATGGGCGCCAGGACAATTTTGCGGCCATCTCTGCCAGCCCGCTCAATTTCATCATCTGTCGAGGGACCAATCCATTCCAAAGGCCCCACCCGGCTTTGATAGCAAGTCACCCAATCGAGATTTGGAATGTTCAGTTCCTTCGCAACCGCGGCGCAAGTGCGCTCCACTTGGGCCTGGTAGGGATCACCCGCCTCCACCACATTTTTCGGAAGTCCATGCGCTGAAAAAAGAACTCGCAGCGTGTCAGTGCCACCGGCCTGATCAATGCCGTGGCGGATAAGAGCGGCTTGCGCCTCAATCCAGCCCGGCGCTTCTGGATAACAACAAATCTCTTTCGTTTCCAACGACTTGGATAAAGCCCTACCCGGCCCTACCTGTTTTTCCCAGGCCTGGTGCCAGTCCTTAAGAGATGAAGCGGTGGTCGTCGTCGAATATTGCGGATAGAGCGGTAGAAGCACAATTTTGTCAGGATTAAAGGCTGCGACTTTGGCCGCAGCTTCATCCGCAAATGGATGCCAATAGCGCATGGCGATGAAACATTTCACCTCTCCTAGATCAGAGAGGACCCGCTCAATGGCTTCTGCCTGACGTTCTGTTTCCGGAACAATCGGCGATCTGCCTCCAATATGGCCATAAATCTCCCGCGCAACCGGGGCACGCCGCGACGAGATGATCTTGGCAATCAACCAGCGAAAAGGTTGGGGAACATTGATGATCGCTTTGTCTGAGAAGAGGTTGAACAGAAACGGTTTCACCGCTTCCGGGCAATCCGGCCCCCCCAGATTAAGGAGCACCACCGCGATGCGTTGACCCTCCGTCCTATTTCTTTCAGAGAGGGTATTTTCAGACATGATTAGCCTCGTACCCGTTGGATCAAGCGCTCAACATTTTCTGGCGGCGCGTGCGGCACAATCCCGTGCCCCAAATTAAAGATCCAGGGACCATTGCCGAGCGTTTCAAGCAAGTGATCTATCGCCCGGTCCATTTCAGAACCCCCCGCCACCAGCAGCAACGGATCCAGGTTTCCCTGCACCGGACCAATCGGTTGCAAAACCTTGGCAGCCCAGACCGGATCAACCGACGTATCAAGACTGATCGCACTCACACCCGTCTCTTTGAAGTAGGTTTCATATGCCGCACCCGCCCCTTTTGGGAAAGCAATCATCGGCACATCAGGACAAGACTTTTTGAGCCGAGCGCGTAGAGCCTTGATGGGTTCAAGACAGAACCGCCGGAACTGATCTGCGGGCAAAGACCCAGCCCAAGTATCAAAAATCTGCAGCACTTCAGCGCCCGCTTTCACCTGTGCTTCCAGATAATCACCCGTCACCTCTGTCAGCAGGTCGATGAGCAATTGAAACCCTTCAGGATCGCCATAGGCCCAGGCCTTAGCTGCTCCCTGATCGGGCGAACCTCTCCCCCCCACCATGTAAGTCGCCACCGTCCAGGGCGCCCCTGCAAAGCCAATAAGCGTTGTTTCTTTCGGAAGTGCGTGCCGCAATCCTTTGACAGTCTCAAAGACCGGAGCGAGATGCGTGAGCACTCGAGATCGATCGAGGATTTTCAACCCTTCCACATGGGTGATCGGATCAAGACGTGGTCCAACACCTTCCTCAAACCAAACCTTCTGACCCAGAGCGTCCGGCACAACAAGAATATCTGAAAAGAGGATCGAGGCATCAAAGCCATATCGCCTGATAGGTTGCAGTGTCACTTCAATCGCAAGCTCCGGCGTGTAGCAGAGATTAAGAAAGCTGCCCGCTTTTGCTCGTGTCTCCCGATACTCAGGAAGATAACGTCCTGCCTGTCGCATCAACCAGATAGGCGGCTGCTCAAAGATTTCTCCTGCTAGAGCCCGGAGGAACTTTTTATCTGAAGCTGGTTTGCTCATAACACCTTCTGGGTTTCTGGCTGGTGCACGGACCCTCTGAAAGTCCTCTTTAGGGACGTGCGTCATACACTTACCCCCCGTGCTGCCTCTTATATAGAATCTTATAAAAGGATGTAGTGGATAGTGGATACCTGTGGAGATTGGGGATTAAATTTTCTCCCCGAAGCTGCAGACATTTTGTCACAGGCCACAAGCTTGCGGATTTAAGACCGCGAATGTGAATGACTCCCGCCCATCAAAAAAGAGTCCATGAACTTTGAGACACTTGATCTGTGCAGAACGCCCATGTGGATAAATCGAACCATGGGGATAAGTGGAGGTGATAGGGCTTTGCCCTACTTGTCCCCGTTTTCCCCATCCCCTGAAAGGGCGTTTGTTAACGATGTACAGAACCGTCGATGAAAAAAGAAACATGGGTATGACCAGGTAGGGCCTTAACAAAACCGGGGACTTATGCCGGTTTTCCACACTCATCCACAGGCCCGTGCAATCCTTATCTTTGCTTAAGAGCTCTTAACGAAAGTCTGGCTATCAATGCGAAGCCTCGATAGTTTTAGGCAGCTTTTGCGCCGAAACCTTAATCGCTCTTTCAAACGCTGCTAGAGGCGTCGGGAAATTCAAACCACATGACAAGCCGCCGACTATTTCATCTGCATCTCGTCTCTGATGCGACAGGCGAGACGCTGAATGCCGTTGCCCGCGCAGCTTGTGCGCAATATGAAGATGTGAGCCCGGTGGAACATATTTATGCACTGGTGCGCGGACCCAAACAGCTCGACCGCGCCATTGCAGAAATTGAGCGCGAGCCGGGCCTGGTCATGTTCACGATGGTGAATGAGAAACTGCGCGATCAATTGCTCGAGCGCTGTGGTGAGATGGACATTCCCTGCATCTCGGTTCTCGATCCAGTGATCAACGCGCTGGGGACCTATCTCGGTCGGGAAATTTCTCACAAACCCGGCGTGCAACATGAAATGAATGCGGAATATTTTGACCGTATTGCAGCCCTTAACTTCACCATGGCCCATGATGATGGGCAAACCGCAGGTGATCTGGATGATGCTGACATTATCCTGGTGGGCGTGAGCCGCACGTCGAAAACACCGACCTGCATCTACCTTGCAAACCGGGGCATCAAAGCGGCGAACGTGCCTTTTGTGCCCAACACGCCTTTGCCGCCAGATTTGGAGACCGCAACCAGTCCCTTGATAGTGGGGCTTGTCGCTAGCGTGGACCGGCTCTCGCAAATTCGCAAAAACCGGTTGCTCTCCTTAAATGAGCAAACCGAAACCGACTATGTGGACAAGGATCTGATCACCTCAGAGCTTGCCGAAGCCCGCCGGTTTTTCAACAAACATGGCTGGCCCGTAATTGATGTGACCCGGCGCTCGGTTGAAGAAACCGCCGCCGCCATCCTCAATCTTTACAGCCGCCAATAACCCAAACAGGTAAGTCCCCAATGATTGGTACCCTAAATGTCTGATACGCCCACTCTTGTCCTCGCCTCACGTAGCGGTGTGCGCGCCCAGCTGCTTGAAAATGCCGGTGTGTCTTTTCGTGTAGAAGTGTCGCCTGTTGACGAAGCGGAGGCAAAGATGGGGTTTGCGGGCAATGGAACGGCGCTCGCCGAGCATCTCGCACAGCTTAAAGCCCAGGCTGTCAGCGCAGAGGCACGCGATCAATTTGTCATTGGCGCTGATCAGGTTCTGACCTGCGATGCGCGCCTGTTCGACAAACCAAGAAATCTGGATGAAGCCCGAAAAAATCTCTGCTTCTTCCGCGGTAAGACACACACGCTGCACAGCGCTGTCGCCGTGGCGCGCAGTGGTGAGATTGTCTGGAGTCACGTGACCCAGGCCCACCTCACCATGCGCGACTTTTCAGACGATTATCTCGACCACTATATAAGACGCACAGGCGAAAAAATTCTCTCAAGCGTTGGTTGCTATCAGTTGGAAGGACCCGGCGTTCAATTGTTTGAACGCATAGAGGGTGACTATTTTACGATCCTCGGCCTGCCACTCATGCCGCTCTTTGACTATCTGCGCAAAGAAGGCGCCCTCGAGACATGAAGGGGGACTCATGAGTGATCTGTCTCGTGTCTGGGTACTGGGCTGGCCAGTCACTCACTCGCGCTCTCCGCTGATCCATAACCATTGGATCAAAAGACTGGGCATCGAAAACGCTGTCTATGAAAAGCATGGCGTGCCGCCAGAGGAATTGACGGCAACCCTGTCCTCCTTTCGGGATGAAGGTGTGATCGGCGCGAATGTCACCGTGCCGCACAAGGAAGCGGTGTTCGCAGCGCTCTCTCACTATGATGATGCCGCGCGCCGGTTGAAAGCCGTCAACACGATTGTGGATTGCGGCACCCATTTTGAAGGGCGCAATACAGACGGCTATGGGTTCATGGCAAACCTGAAAGCAGAAGCACCAGACGTCGATTTTACATCAAAGCCCGCGATGGTTTTGGGCGCTGGTGGGGCTGCGCGCGCGATCCTTGTAGCGCTTGCAGACGCGGGTGTTCCTGAAATACGGCTTGTAAACCGCACTGTTGAGAAAGCCGCTGATCTGCTCACCGAACTTGATGTGAAGGGGACAGCGTTGTCTTGGGACGCAGCGCCCGCTGCCCTCGAAGATGTGGGCCTTCTGGTCAACACATCCTCCTTGGGTATGACGGGCATGGACCCGCTGGAGCTGTCACTTAACAAGCTCGACCCTTCGGCATTGGTGACCGACATTGTCTATTCACCCCTTGAGACAGATCTTCTTGCCCGCGCCCGCGCCCGCGGCAACGCCACGGTAGATGGCCTTGGCATGCTATTGCATCAGGCGGTGCCCGGTTTTGAAGCCTGGTTTGGGGTGCGGCCGCACGTAACGCCGGAACTTCGGGCGCTCATATTGGAAGACTTGAACCCGAAAGACGGGGGAGAAAACTAAATGCTCTTAATTGGCCTCACAGGCTCCATCGGCATGGGAAAATCGGAAACCGCCAAAATGTTTGCGGCTGAAGGTGTGCCTGTCTATGACGCAGACGCTGAAGTGCACAAACTCTATGCGCCTGGCGGCGCGGCGGTTGCACCCCTGGAAGAAGCCTTTCCCGGGGTTGTGAAAGACGGTGCGGTTGATCGCACGCTTCTCTCCAAAGAGGTGATCGGCAAACCGGACGCGCTCAAAAAACTTGAAAGCATCGTCCACCCTCTCGTGGGCCAGGCGAACCGGGCCTTTCTCGAAAACGCCGTGAAAGACGGTGCGGAGATGGTGTTGCTGGATATTCCGCTGCTGTTTGAGACAGGCGGCCGCGAACGGGTGGATGTGATTGTCGTCGTAAGTGCGCCCTATGAATTACAGCGCGAACG
>NZQM01000058.1 GCA_002695905.1 Parvibaculum sp. | reverse complement strand
TCGGCCATTAGAGCCAACGTCCAGGTTCGCCTCCTTGGCCGCTGCGCGTATCCCTGCGCGCGTTTTAGGGCCTACTGCGCCGTCTGGGTCGCCCACGTTGAACCCGCGCCCGTTAAGGGCATCCTGGAGTAGCACAATGCGCTCATGCTTTGGCACCTGCACATGGGGGCCGTCTCTAAACGTGCGCCACAGGGCTCCAGCCTCAAGGCCTTCCATCTCTGCGAGGTGCCCAAGGCCGATGTACCACCGCTTGAGGCTGCCCTTTTGCAGTAGCTGTAGCTCCAGCCCGTCGGTCTTAGGCGGGCGGTTCTCGTACAGCGTGGTCTCCTGGGCCTCTGTGTAGACCCAGAGGTCAGCGGCCAAGCCGTACTGGTGCAGGCTAAATTTCCGCTTGCCGTCGATCTTCGAGCGGCCAGCCTTGTACGCCTTCTGCTGCTCCTCAACGCTGCGAATGCCCCAGATAAGACACAGGGCGGTGCCGGGGTTGGCGGTCCTGTGGCTCTCAGAAAGCAGCAGCACGCGCTCTCTGAGCCAAGGGTGCAAATCAGTCAATTGCGGGGGCGTTCTCATTGGCCTTCTCCTCGCGCGCTTTCTCTTTGTTTACGGACTCAAGCAACTCGCCCTGAGCCTGCTCTATTCGGCCAACCTCTTGTTCGATTACGCCTTCGCGGCGGCCGGCCCTCACCTCTGCGTTGTTAGCTGCATCGAGAAGCTTCTTCTTTTGCTCTGGGTTGTCTGCAATCATAGCCGCGTTTCTACTGCGCTTCGCGAGATCTTTTAGAGGCACCACCAGCGACTCGTTCAAGGCTGACCTAGCGCCTGCCTGCCTCTTCACGTTTTGCTTGCTGGCTGGGTCTAGGTCTGTGCGCTTAGGCATTCGCATAATTAACTGGCTAATGCCCCACCTAAGGATTCGCTCAGCGAGCGCCCCTCCCCCGTCTCGAATAACCGTCTCCGGGTCGTTCAGCCGATACTTAAACGTGCTGTATTTAGAGGTCGGGTCAGCCTTGGCGACTGCCACGTTCGCCGCCTTCCCGAACGTCCCATGCATCATCGTAGTGCCAAACTGCTGAAGGGCTTCTTCCATGTCTATGGTTCGGTCAGACATCTCGGAACGCTCTACCTTTGTGATCAACTCAAGCAGCGGACCTCCGCGCAAGAAGACCATCTCAGCCAAGTCCGTCCAGCCACGAAACCCCTCCCCCTTTAACTCGCGCATTTTAATTTTGCGCAAGCCTTGGGCGTAGCGTTTTTCTTCTGGGCTCAACCCCTCAAGCTTGTAGTTTAAACGCTCGCTCTGGTTGAGCTTTCTTCCCTCTTTGTCCATGGCATAAATGACAGCAAGGTCGCCAGTGTCGTCGGGAATCAGCCCAAGAGCCTCGGCGGAAGTCAGGATGCCTGCGCTCATTGCCCTGGAGATCGTGTCTGTGGACTCGTGGAAATCCAAGAAGTCGAAGTTGTACATATCGAGGGACGAGCCGTCGTTGTGCGCGTAATAGGCCGCCATTGGCGCTCGGTTCCTGCGCCAGCCGGTTGCGTCTAGCAGGGCGTCTCTGTCTGCGCTGCCAAGCATTGAAGACCTAGCGCCAGCGGACATGGCTGACACCCGAGCGTCTGTCTGGGCCGCTTTGTCTGCAAAGGAATAACGCACCGCGTCATTGCCTGGCCTCATGGCAGGGTTAGGGTTCCTCACGTTAAACATAAGGCCTTTTTGCACGCCTGGTATTGTCGCGCTCTTGGCGTAATACATTGAGAACAGCGAGCCCATTAGCCATCTAACACCAGGCTTGGCTCGCAATAGCTTCAGCCATGCCCCTGCGTCGCTGTAGTCAAAGAACAGCTTGTCGGAGGTCACCTTCGACGTTCGGGCTACCGCGTCCATCCACTGCTGTCTTGAGAGCGTGCGGCCAGAGTCGACGTGCTTGTAGACACCGCCCGTCTGCACCTCAAAGGTTGACCACCTATTGGGGCGGACCTCTAGCTGAAACGTCTCGCCGACGCGGTGTTTGTGTACGGCGTCTAGGATGTTGCCAAAGGCATGCATCGCCTTGTACTGCTTGAAGGAGTTTGTCGAGGCTCGAAACGCTTTAAGAAAGGGCTCGTACCCCTTCTTCTCAATAGCCCTTTCAAGTTGATTCCATCGCCAGGCGCTGTACCCATCTCCCTGGCCTTGGATCATATCGCCAATGACGCTCATCGTGCCCTTGAACTTGGCGTGTCCAAAGTTGGCCTCAAGGAACGTAGCGTCTACAAGGCCTGTGCGCTCCATCGCTTCAAACACTTCGTACATGACCGGGTTGTCGGCCCTCTTCATCTTGCCAGTCTGAAACCGGTGAAGCTCTTTGCCTGATTTAATCACATCAAAGATTACGCCAGGGCGGCCCTCTTGTAGCGCCAGGAGGTTCCAATCGCTCATTGTGTTTCGGACAATCGTCGCAAGGTTTGCCGGGACAAGGTTCCTCTTGGTGCTGCGGACAAACCGGTCCATCAGGTTGTTCGTCTTGATCATGTCCTGCGTTTGAATCTCAATCCGAATTGCCCGCTCAAAAGCCTTCGGCGCGTAAACCGGGCCCTCCTTAGGGTCAAGCCCAAGGTATTCCAGGGTCGGCTTGTCCAGCGGCTCGTACCTCTCCAGAGAGCGGACCATCTGGTCTATGTCCATTTTTGACCAGTTGTGGTTGCCCTTTTCAATTCTTGTGTTCAAGGACTCCATCACCTTGGCCGGATTGCGCCTTAACAGCGCCGGGGTGCCTCTTCCTCCGTCAAAGAATTCGTTCACGGAGTTCCAAATCTCCCAGTTTGTTGTCGGCGCTTTCGCGTACTCCTTGCGGGCAATGTCTCGCACCTTGGCTGTGCGCAATTCGTCAGCCATCTTAAACCCAGCGCTCAACGAAGCATCAGCCAAGACGCTACGCATAAACTGTGCGTCGTTCGTCATGGTTTTGCGAGCAGTGTCCATAACGTCAAACCTGAACTTACTGCCTATCGGGCTAATAACACCCCTGCTGCCGTAACCAACCGACATGCTCTTCATGGTGCCATCAAGCTGGTTCATCAGCCTGCCTCGCTCGGCGCGAGAAATCACATCGCCGGTCCGCCCTTCGAGTTTGGCCGCCTTGTTAAACGCGTTAACCTCAGAGTTAAACCGAGCCTTAACCCTGTTCTGGGCTACCTGCGACTTCATAAAGTACGGGTAGGACCTCCAGTTTAGCACCTGGGCGAATGACTCGGTCAGGTACTGGGGGCCTACACCGATTGAGGAGGCCAGCTTGTTAATGCGTTGCGTAAGCTCTGGCGTGAACTTGTGCTTAGGCGTGAACATTGGCAACTCTTGCTGAACGCCAGGCCGCACAATGCCTCTTTGCTCTGCTCCAGAAAACGCCTCGTGGGTGGGCTGCTTTGTAAACTCAAAGCCCGTGTTTTGCTCCACGGTTCTCATCGTCTGCTCTAGCTCAAGAACGCCTGCCCCTCGCCGCTCAAAAGGCATGCGGACGCCATCGTCTGTAAACGCCCCCGTGCCCTCATCAAGCACGCCAGCGTCGTCAGGGGCCAGCCCACGCGACACCGGGTAATTCTCGTTAAGCTTGCGGTCTACATGGGCAAACAACTGGGCTTCGTCGGCCTTTGACACCTTTGCTGGAGTCGTCCAGCGAGGGTCCGCAGCAGAGCTTGGTAGCGAGGTCTTTAAAATGCCTGCGTCGAGAGCGGCCTTGCCGCCAGACTCTTCTACCGCAGCCCTCCACGCCGCATCATCTGCCCAGGCGGGCAACTGCTCAACGCCAAGGCCAAGGTTTTTGTAGTCAGACGTTACGTTCAATCCGCGATTAAGCAGCACGTCTCTATAAGCTGAATACTCGGCCTTCTTGAAGCCCTCAGGCCCCAGTTGCATCGCGTAATCAAGAAGCTGGCTGTTAAAGTACAAGACCTCTGCCGGGCTAAACTGATGCAACTGAGCGTTGATCGCCGCTTGGACGCGACTTTGGCCGGTCCGCTTAAACCACTGAAGCGCTAAAAGCCGGCCGCCTCTTACGTCGTCGCCCGCGCCCATCTTCTTAACCGCTTCTTTCCACGGCATTCCGTGCTCGTTCTCAACAAACTCTTTAAACCGTGGCCATTCAGTTTCAAAGACGCCGTGGACGTGGTTCCTCCTGCGCTTCTGCGGGTTAGGCACGTATTGCTCAGCGGGCTTTGCTTTAATCGGAGCGCTAGCCTTTACCGGCGCAGGCGTGTCAACGGGGCGCGGCAGCGCGACTTCGCCAGCCGGGGCTTTTGGCCTTGTCATGCCTGGCGCTAGCGGAGGCTCTGCGTATACGGGGGCTTTTTTAGGAGCGGCTTCTTCAATGGCCTTGCGGCGAGCGGCGATGGACTCTTCTGAAAGAGGGCCTAGCAGGCCGCCCTCTTCGTCGAGTACTACTTCAAACTTTAAATCCTCGCGGCTTAGGCGCTTCTCTATAAAATCGAGCCGAGCATCCTGAACGTCCTGCCAAGTTGGCTCTCGTCCAATCTTTGCGGGCAAGTCCTCCATTATCCCTGGCTCTGCGGCTCGCCACGCGTCGTCGGCGGCCACAATGGGATCGTAGAGAAGCCCACCCTCTACCTCTCGCGGGAGGGTCGCGTCGCCCGTCATGTCGTCTACAAACTTTTTGCGCTCTTGCTCCATGTGTCGCTTGAGCGCAAGCTTGCCGCCTGATGGGTTTTGCTTTTTCCAAGCGTTCTCTACGCTTTTAGACTTCGCCTCCCAAGCCTCATTAACGGTCTTAAGGGTGCTTTCTCTCCAATTTTTAAGCTCTAGCGGAGCGGCAAATGACGAGGGCGTCTCCGGCATAGGGGGAAGGTCGCCGCGCGTGCGGGGCTGGCGAGGCGGCTGCTTTCTAGTGGCTACGTCCCACGTTTGATGGTTTGAGTAATGAAGAAACGGAGCTTCCTCAATGTCCTTTCTTTTGGCGTGTGGATTGCGCCTTATTTTCCCGGTGGGCGCAATAGCGCCGTCCTCTTGCAAACCCTGAAGGACCTTTACAGCCTCTCTGTAAGACAGCCCTAGCTTTTCTTGGAAATCCGAGAGACGGGCCCTTTTATGCTCCCTAACAAGCCCCACCGCCCGATCGAGGACCGACCCCTCCGGGTATTTTACGGCGTCAACGGTTTTAGAGCCGCTGGCAAACCCAGCAGGAGCCTCTGGCAGCGCTCCCGGCTCACGCGGTCTAATGCCCCGCGTGTCCGCGTCGGGGGCGTAAGGCGTCATCTCAAATGTCTCGCCTGACTTAGCACCCATGCGGGCCTTCTCGCCCGTCTTGCGGCCCAGGGCTGCGTCAACAACGCGCTCTGGCAAGAACTTGTGAAGCCCTCGCGCCTCGTATATCGGGGTCAGGAGGTCGGCTACGTCTTTACCAAAGCGCTTTTCAAACCCAGACCAAACGCCGTCCGCTCTTCCAAACAGGCCCGCCTCGCCGCTAGCCTCTTCTTTCAAGAGCGTGTCCATCAGCGAAAAGCCCGGCCTCTCGCCGCGCCCGTCTAGCCATGCCACGTACTCGCCGTCGCCCTTCTCCCCAAACTTTTCCCTGAACCGAGTTTTTACCTGCTGGTTCAGCACCGCCTCTTTTTGACCGCGTTGGGCAAACTCAGCCTGGTCAATATTAGCGGCTATCGCGTCCATCTCCCCCAGAAACGCCTCGTCGCCCTCTGCCCGCAGCCGCCTTCTGCCCTCCACGGACTGGCGAGCCGTCTGCGACATATCCGCCTGGGTAACTGGAGCAACGGGGCGAGCGGATCGGTCTTGCAAGCGCGGTGGCAGCGGCGGGGGCTGCGGGATAGCGGGTCGCGGAGCGCCCGCGCCAGGGATGGGGGGCTTGCTAGCAGCGGCGTCAGCCCACAACTCTCCTCGCAAAGAGGCCTCTGAGAACGCACGCGCTAAGCCAAGGGCTCCTGCTTGAATCTCGGCAGTGCCTCTAACGGTAGCGTTAGCCATAACGGCCGAGTTTTCGTCTAACTGCTGCAAGGCGTCTGACCACCACTGCTGCAAGACCATGTTCACTCTTTGGTTGTTCGTCCGAACGCTCCTTGCGGCGCGGACTACGGCGCCCGCGCGAGGGCGCTCTGCAAACTGGTCAAACTTGCTTTTTGCAGCCCTCTTAGCGCGCCACGCGCCCTCGTGAGCGTACTCGACAGCGAGGTCTCCCGCGTCCATAATTTTGTCAACCAGCGCAGCGCTTCCCTGGCGCCGGGCCTGTTGAGATTCAACCCAGCTTGCCGGGTAGTCGGCGCTAGTTCCTTTTCGCCGCTTGTACTCAGGCGTTCTTTTGATTGCCTGTTTTTCAAGACCCCACCTAGCCTCTGCGGCCAAGGTGTCAAGAACGGCTCCGATTAATCCGCTTTTCCGGCGGTTAAGCGCCTCATTTGCTGCCGCTAGTTCTGGAGGAACGTCGCCGTCGCCGCGCCGCCATCGCCTGTACTCAGGGGTCTTCCTGCCGAGGTCCATGGCGGCCCTAGCTACCCCTTTTGGAACAGGCGCCCCTGCCTTAGCGGCCCTGCTGTTGGCCCAGTCGACGTACTCAGGCGCTGCCTTGCCGTATTGCAAAGCGAACTGGTCGCTCGCTGCCTTGTAATACGCTGTGCCTTTAGCGATTTTGCCCTTAGCTCGCGCGACAGATCTGGCCATCGGCCCAATCAGGAACATGGTTGTCGTGAACGGCGCAGTCTCCAAGGCGTCGAATCCCAGCCCAAAACGACCCCGCCAAGACTGGTCAGGGGTCACGGGAAGTATCTCGTTTCCAGCGACAAACTCATCAGCAGCGACGTGCATGCCTCTAGGCACCACGGTTGCAGAGAGCGCCATAGCGGCCCCGATAGCGCCCCCGGTGATGTCTTCTCCGCTATCAGCACCGTCTCCCATAACAACGGAAGAATAGTCGACCGCGTTCGCCATCCAATGGCTCTTCTCCCACTTGTTCCACACCTCCGCCGCCTGCGCGGACTCGCCCTTAAGCCCCAGGATGTCCATAAAGACAAGGTGCCCCATGCCCATCGCAATATCTCGGCTGTCTCGAATCGCGTTTACAGGGGACATGTAGACCATCTCAAGGATGCCACTGCTGACACGCTCTTTGATGACATTTTCCATGTCCATCATCGTGTCGATAATCTTCGACCGGTGGTTGTGGATCTCATCCTTGCGAGCACGCTGGTCAATAACCGCTTTTCGCATGTACGCGACCTGCTCTTGGCTCAGCCTCCTCAACATGTCTGGGTTTTCTAAGGTCACAGCCATGTCGTCTACAATCTTGTTGTAATACCTAGCCTCTTCTACAGCGTTGGTGACGGACCAAAAATCGCCGATCTCCTTAAATGGCAAAGAAAGAGCGCCCCATGCGCGGCCTACGTTCCCCACGGTAACGCGGGCGGCCCACTTTGCCACCTCCCCGCCAGCCTCTAAGGCCACGTCAGCCAGGTCAGAAAAGAACGCGTCCTGGCCCTTCTCCATGGCCGTGCGCTCGTCCTTCTCTTTAGGCTCATCTGCGTCAGAGAACGCAGCGCCAATACCCTCTGGCAACGGCTCAGGCTCAGGCAACTGCCTAGACGTAACAGCGTCGCCGTACCCTGCCTCAAACTCAGTGCCAGGCATCTCGTAGTACGACGCCTCGCGCGCGTGCAAGCCGCCCGCGTCAGGCGATGGCACCTGCACCCCCTCAGGAGTCACGCCCGGGAGCAAGCTACGCTGGCTGTGCTTTTGCTCCATGGCTCCCGCAAACTGCTCTTGCGCTGGGCGGCGAGCCATTTGCTCTCGAATCGCAGGCTCCGCAGCCTGGCGGAACACCCTCTGGGCCCAATTCTCTTGAGGAGCCTGCTCGCCAGCCATGCCCGGAACGCCCACAAACTCTTGCTCTGCCGGGTACTGAGGCTCGGCAGCGGCGCGCATCGCCTCGCCCTCTTCGTCGCGCGCTGCGTCAATTGCGTCTAGCTCAGCGTCAATTGCGTCTAGGTCAACGGCGTTGCCAGTGGTCCTAGCTGCGTCGATTGCGTCTAGCTCGTCAAACAGGCCTGCCTCTTCGGCGGCTTTTAACTGCGCTGCGGTTGCCATCGCTATCCCCCAAACCCTGCCGCTATTAGCGCCCTAGCCTTCTCTTTTGTAATCTCCCCGTTTTTATACGCGTCGAGAACCTCCTGCTTTGAACCGTACGTCGGAGCAGCCGCAGGCGGCGGGGTGGGTCGACTTGGCGGATTTGAACTAGCCCTGGGGGCGGCCTTTGGGGGGTTGGGCTTGTTGATGTCGTGTTGGTACATTAAGCCGTTGAGCGTATTTATGTCGTCGAGAATCTTCTGCAACTCCGGTCCCGTGTAGCTCGCGCTCCCCTTTGTGCCGCGCAACCGGTCGTTCAGGGTGTCCTGTCTGCGCTTGTAGCCGTTTGCGGTTGCGAGCCATTTCTTCTGTTCGGCAGTTTTTGGCTCAAGTCTCGCTTCAATTTCTCTGACCTGCGCTCTAATCCTGGTGCCGTTTTGCTCCAGCGTTCTCTTAGCGTTAGTGACAGACATGGTCCTGTTAAACACAGTGTAGTTGCCCTGGATTGTATCCAAGGCGGCGCGAGCATTTCTGTTGGCGCCCATAGCAGTCAGTTCGGTAAGGATCTGAGAGTTGCTCTTCCCGTTGGCGTTTTCCGTGTTGTCCCTCATCCCCTTGTTGTAATTAAACTCAAGCATAAGCTGATTAGCCTTGCCGCCCCTGCCGCCCTTTATGCGGAATTGACTCTTGCCGTACTCCTTCAAAAAGTCTGGGTCGGCAAAGTAGTGCATCCACTCGTTATAGGCTTTAGCTCGGCCGATTTCGTTCAAGTAGTTAGTCTGAACCGACAGCTTATCCGCACCGGCCTGCGCCTTGCGGCCCTGCTGAAGCTTGTACTCCATAGTGACAAGGTCTTTCGCGATTTCCACCGGGTCGCGGTAGCGCCCCTTCTTTGCCTCTGCGACATTCTTGGCGAACCGCGACCTGGCGTTTTTGACATACCTTTTGCCAAACAAATCGCCGAGATTCTTAATCGGCGCTCGCTTGCTAATAAGGTACTCAACCATCGCCTGCTGGTCGTCGTTTAGCACATGGGTCTCGCCGAGTGCGATCAACGCCTCTACGTCCATTTCGCCTAGCCGTTCTTTGCTTGGGAACGTCTCCTCCCGCTGCTTGGCAATTTGCTGCGCATAGGCCATCACGCGCTGCATGCGGCCCTCTGCCGAGTCAATGAGCTTCACAGCCCGTTGCGGGTCGGTCGCAATGGCCTGG
Organism: Parvibaculum sp.; assembly: GCA_002695905.1. GTDB lineage: Bacteria > Pseudomonadota > Alphaproteobacteria > Parvibaculales > Parvibaculaceae > Mf105b01. The sequence continues at coordinate 5,369 of NZQM01000058.1, read as the reverse complement.
GCCTGGTCAAGCGCGCCCTGGCCTGCGCCGCGCAGTGTTCCGCTTCCAGCGGCAACCGGGCCCTGTGGCTGCGTAAACACCTGACTAACTCCGCTTTGCGCCGACGCTGGGTTAGCGTTTGCTGCGGCTTGGTCTGGAGATTCGCCAAAGGCCTTAGCTGCTTCTGCCGCAACCACTACGTTAGCCACCTGCTGCGCCGAGGTGCCTGGCGATACGTTGGCAGCGACGGCCTCGCCAACCTCAGGGCTAAACATCTCTTTCACGTAAGCGATTGTGTCTTCCAAGACGAACGGAGCGTTTGCTGCAAGATACCGAGCCGTCTCCGCCTGCGTCTCGTTTCGCGTCATTTCAAACGAGTTGGGGCCTGTCTTTTCTGCTCGCAGGGCTTTCCAATCTTCCTGGCCAAGGTTCCCCTTTGGCATAGCTGCTGCTGCTGCTCTCTCGCTCTTTCGCGTAGACGCTGCTTTTGCGTCAAGACGCTCAGCCGCTGCTCTCTCGCTCTCTCGCATAAACTCAGCCGCTGCTCTCTCGCTCTCTCGCTTTGCTATTATTTGTCTCGCCTCTTCTCGCTTATTCAAGGCAGCGCCAGCGTCTCGCACCCCTTGCACCGAAGACAAGTTAAAGCCTTGCTCGGCCATGCCTTGCTGAGCGACCTCCCCTAGCGTGGCGGCCCTGACGGCTTCTTGTTTCTTTTTGTCTGGGTCTGGCTCTGGGGGCGTCGTGGTCTGGGCCTTCTTGTCTTTGCCGTACTCGTCAAAGAGCTTCTCGCCGCGATCTGTAGACCCCTCGTCCCCGAACCAGGAACCGGCCTCGCGAGCGGCCGCATCAAATACTGGCATTACCTTTTTGCCAAACTCCGCAGCCGCTAACGCGGTGTTAACAGCAGTAGCGCCCTTCTGCTTCTGCATAAGGTCAATTTGGCCAATTTTCATCGACTGCTCTACAGGGTCTTTAGCCTCTCTGAACGCGTTTGGCATGCGGATAATGGCCACTTGAGACTCCTATACGTTCTTAAACGAAGCAGAAAGCTGCGCAGCCTGCTTGGGGTCAAGCTGCGCCAACTGGGCGTCTTTAAACCGAGTGAACTGGTCTTTTTCCTGCTTATTCATCCAGCCACCAAACCCGCCAAGCCGCTTTGCCTCCGCCGCAATTGCAGCATACGCGTCATTGTACGCGTCCTTCACGGCGCCGGTCGCCTCTCCGGCAGCCTTAATGGCTTGCTGCTTAAGGCTTAGCGATCTGTCTGTGGCGTCGGCTTTATTTTGAGCCGCCAGCTTGCCAGCCTCTTGCCGCATCGTCATGGACTTGGCCAGGGGATTAACCGTCATGTCTACGCCGGTCTGGGACACTTCGCCGAGCGCTACATTTGTCGCTGCATTTGCGTCGGCCACGGCCGTCTGCCCGGCAGTCCGCATATCGCCAGCAACGCCCATTGCTTCTTTGGCTCTATCTGCGGTTGTTTGGAACCATTTTTTCTTTGGCTCCTGCCCTGGTGCATCAATTGTGTTTGCCATCGTTAAGTCCTCATGTGCTTCTTGCCGATAATATACACCCAGGAACCGCCGTACCCCGAGAAGTTCGTCCAATTCGTGACATAGCCTTGCCACGAGCCCGCTGCATTAAAAACTGCGCCCTGAGGCCTGATGGCCATGCGCACCTCGATAAGCTGCTCCATCCCGGCAGAAGGCGGCGCAATGTTCGCCCCCGCCGAGGCCGGGTTGCCCACTTGCGTGCGAGGAGCGGTGTCTAGCCCGCTAGACGCGCCTTCGCCTACAAAAAACGGCTTGCCCTGGGTGGAATATCCAACGCCAGTGGCGCCGCCTCTAACGAGCGGGACGCTAAATATTGCCTGCTCCCACCGCTGCGGTCGAAAAGTGGTGCCCTTCATGGACGACGCGGTGTTGCCCATGTCCATAAAGTCAATAAGACCAGCAGCCGCAGCGGTGTCTGCCTGGATTTCATTGTAGGCCACCTGGGTGTAGTTTGCGTCGTCAGAGCCAGGGCCCGCAACAATGCCTACGCCAACCTGATACCGTATTTTCCCTGTATCCGGCGGCATCGTGTAGTCGCCGCCTACAAGCTGAGTCGCCGTTAGGTAGTTGTTTGTCACCATAACGTGATGAATAGTCATGGGCGCTGTGATCGGAATTATGGCCCTGTCGTGATAGCCGTTTGCGGCTGGGTTAGCTGCATCGTAATTATCCCTCATGCGCATCCAGGTCGGCCTGGCCAGAACCTCCCCGAACGCAGTGTTGTTAAACAACGGGACAGCGATCACCTCGTACCCGGCGTCGTCTTTCATTTGCTGGGCGACGTTGGCCGCTGAAAACTCAGCGTACCCTCCGTAGATCCCGTGCCTCAGCCGGCTGTCAATTTTTGCCAACTCTGTCGACACACCCGCGGCTGCATCAGCAACCACAACCCCGCCAGCGCTTGGAGATGCGATGCTAATCGTCTCCGACGCACGCGCGCCGTAGCTTGCGGTGGGGACGTTTTGGACATCGGTCGCTGCGCCAGCCGACGCAGCGTCTCGCTCAACTAGCGGCATTTTAAACTTAAGGCTGACGTTTACGCTAACCAGAGCAGTGTGCAGCAGCGTCGTAGACACGGGGTCAACTAGCTCGTCAGCGTTAATCGCAAACATATACGTTTTTTTCGGGTCTATCGTAACAGACAGCCCGCTGTAGCAAACCGGGTTACTCCTGCCCGCATTGGCTGAAATCTCAGCAGCAGAAAGGGTCGTTGAGAACACCTCTGCGTCTGCGCCCGGGGCCTGGACCGCAGTGGCGTCAGTGCCGCTGCCAATGACCTGGGGGCTAAAATAGTGCTGCGATTTTTCAAAAATCGCCAGCTTAATGTCGACACTGCCGGCTCGCTCGTAAACCGCGTTGCCTTCGTAAATGTTCGACACGTAGTTTGCGTCTGGCGAAGTCAGCGTTGCGTCAAATGCCTTCCCCGCGTACCGGTCTGCCGGAAGGGCGGGCTCTGACCGCTGGTCAAAAGAAAAGCCGACCTCGTTAAGCTCAGGAAAAGGGAACTCGCCGCTAGCCGTAACCGCCGCCTGGAAGTCCTCCTGCAAGGGCGGCAGGCAAAACGGGATGTAGTACCACCCGCCAGGGTTTGCCCAAAAAAACTTCGCCGAAATGTACGGTATACTAAGGTTGAGCCGAAACGAGCCATTTGTGCACTGCGTCTGCTCTGCGGCTACGTTGCCGCTAAGAGCGGCGGCCATGGCTGTCACGGGCTCAAATATGTGCTCTTTAAGAAGCTCTGCTCCCCTTGGGAGCGGGTCTCGGTCTACCTTCGCCATTACGCTTCCAACTCCTCAAGCACGGTCATGCAGCCTCGCGGAGACGCGTAGAAAAACGGCGCAGTGGGAACCTCTCCAGAGCCGTCAATGTACGTCAGGCCGTCGGGGTCAAGCCCGTCTTTTGCCCACGGGCGCACTATTGACAGCCGCACTCGCGCGTCCGCGTGGAGTGGAATGTTAAGGTCGCGCCACCTTATAACGACGCTTTTGTTTAGCCCGAGCACAGTGCCAGAAGACCCCCCGATCTTTGGCAAGGAAGGAACCATATCAGACGTGGTCGTGTAGTCATCGTAGCTGTATTTAAAACCGCGCAAGTCGTAGCGATTTGCTGCGATCTCAATCTCAGAATCCGACCTCAACTCTTGTGAGAAATGATTGTCGACCATCAAGACCACCCCAAGGGTTTCAGTCCCAACAGTGCCAGCCGCGTTTTGAAATGGGGAGAAAGTGTTGGCCAGAAGGCTGCCAAGCATCTTGTCGCTCTCAACCGTAAAGGCGATCATCAAGTCGTCGATAACAGCCGGCTTGTGGAAGTTCCAAGAGTTTGTGTAGGCGTACTGGTACCCGCTTGCCGGCCCGTCTCTCGTTGTGTAGTCATACGCCCCCTGAGCCGTGCCAGCGGCGGCCCACTGGCCCCATTCGTGAACCCAGTCGGTAGTAGCTGCCGGGTCGTCGTAAGGAACAGGGCCTGCGTTGCTAATTAGCCAAGGGCCGCCAGCCCTGTTCAACCTCACCGTTTTGACCACAATCGGGTTCTGGGCTTCGCGGGCTGACCCCATGGTGAGTTGAGCGTTGTTTGCAATTTGCATCCACGGGAAGTGATGCGCGTAGTAATGGGTCTCCCTTGCGCTGCCGGAAGCAGTAACGCATGCGGCGTAGTCTCGATTTGGCCTATAGCCAAACACAAACTTGCTTTCGGTGTATCTGCTTAGGATGTCCGTCTTGGGGATGCTGTTAACGTGGTCGACGGACTCCTGCAACGCCTTGTCAATGCGACTGCCGTCAACAGTGGTCTTTTCGGAAAACTGCTCGTCAGTAACGTGCCGAAGAGACTTTTTGTGTGTGTACGTCGTCATACGAAAGACCCAACAATGTTTGTTGCCACAATGTTGCCAAATGCGCCGTACCCCGCGGCAATGCACCCAACCACGCTAACAAAGGTGTTGGACGCAGTGTTGTTAATTGCAAACCCCCCCGTCCCGTTTTGCTTAACAAAGTAGCAGCCCATAAAGATTACATGGGCCGGGTCCGACACCTTAACGCAAGACTGATGAATGTCCTCCGTAAACACAAACGTGCAATTTCGGAATATAGAGTTGCCAGCGCCAGACACCAGGACCATCTCAGAGTCTAAATCGGCCGTAGAGGTGAACGTCACCCCGTCAACCATAGAAGGAGCAGAAATCACAACCGGCTTTACGCACTCAATTTCCGTTTTTAGCGCAATTACCCTGCTGTACGGCTTAGACAGCGCAAACGGAGCGGAGTCACCAAAAGGAGCAACCATCACGTTGTGAGACTTTTTAGACTCCTCTGGGATGTCACCCTCTTCGGCAGGGGCTATAGCGTTAAAAAACCGCTGCGCTCGCTCGTTGGGCAAGTAAGAAACGTAGTCTGGCGTAGACATCTCCCCAAGGGGGGACAAGACCTGCCCTCCGTCGATAAGCCTAGTGGCCATCTCGCCTCCTTCCGCCCACCGTCCGAATAACGGCCTTAACGCTCTCAAGCACCAAGCGCTCGGCCTTGTTTCTTATCATGCCCCAAACCATGTAGGTAATGTGGCCGCCCTTAACGCTATTGCTCATAGCAATTACGTCCACCTCTTCGTCGCCAACCAAATAGGGGCGGTAGACGTTTGCGGCGTTAGAGGTGTTTCCGTACGTGACGTGATCCCCAGTCGCGTTTGCGGAAAACACTGCGGTGCTTAAGGTAGTTCCGCTGCCAAGATACCTCGTTCTGATTGTCTCTGTGTCCAGCACCTGACTGACCGCCTTGGCCGCTAAAACGGTGCCAGCGGCGTCTACCTGTGGCGGGGGGACATCGATGACTTGCGACACCC
>NZQM01000057.1 GCA_002695905.1 Parvibaculum sp. | reverse complement strand
TCAGAACCACATGACTCAGAACCTGTTGACACAGATTTTAACCCGTCACACGACTAGCGTGAGCGCTTTCAAAAAGAACCCATCTAAAGTCGTTTCCGAAGCCGGCGGCGATGCCGTTGCGGTTCTTAATCACAATGCGCCAGATTTCTACGCTGTGCCTGCCGAGATGTTCGAGCTGATCATGGATTTGCTGGAAGACTTGGAAGACGCGAAAGCCGTAAACGCAAGCAAAGGTGACGCAACAGTATCGGTTTCGCTAGATGAGCTACGAACTTGAATTCACCAAGGCAGCGCTACGGAAATTCAACAAACTGGACCATGTGATCCGCAACCAATTTGCCGATCAACTCGAAAAGGTTTTGAAGAATCCAAAGATTGCGAAGAATAAGCTTCGCGCTGTTGATGCATATAAGATCAAATTACGCGCGGTCGGCTACAGACTTATCTATACTGTAGATGGCCAAAAACTTGTTGTCAGAGTTGTTGAAGTAGAACGCAGAGACCAGGTTTACAAAGGTATTCAAAGACTTTTGTCCTGAACCTACACGTGTTGGTTGCTGACAATGAGGAGTGTTGTTTTCAAAAAAGGCCGGAGAAATGTCTCCGGCCCTATTCTTTTGTGACACGACTGAAACTCAGTCGTCCTTCTTCGCGGCTTTCTTAGGCGCTGCCTTCTTCTTGGCGGCAGGCTTCTTCTTCGCTGCCGTCTTCTTTTCAGCTGCAGGCTTTTTGGCCGCCGCTTTCTTTTTGGCAGCTGGCTTCTTCTTGGCCGCCGCTTTTTTCTTCGCTACGGGCTTCTCGTCAGCTTCCTCTGCGTCCGGGTCTGCTGTCAGCTCTTCTTTCGTCACAACTTTGTCAGTGACTTTGGCGAGCTCGGCAATGAAAGCAACAACCTTGTCTTCAAATAATGGGGCGCGGATCTCAGCAATCGCCTGTGGATTTTTAGAATAGAATTCGTAGACCTGCTGCTCCTGACCAGGAAACTGCTGCGCACGTTGTGCCACGGCCCGGTTCACTTCAGCATCTTCGACTTTCACATCGTTCTTGGAACCGATCTCAGCAAGAACAAGCCCAAGGCGCACTCGGCGCTCGGCAATTGTCTGATACTCAGCGCGAAGCTCTTCTTCAGGCTGGTCAGCGTCTTCGATCTTCTTGCCTTCGTTCTCAAGTTCATGCTCAAACTGATGCCAGATCTGATCGAATTCTTGAGTCACCAGCGTTGGCGGCAGTTCGAAATCATGCAGCTCGTCAAGCTTGTCGAGCATGTCGCGTTTCAACTTGGCCAAAGAGACATTGTCATAATCCGCCTTGATCTGGCCCGCCATTGCTTCACGCAACTTTTCAAGGTTCTCCATGCCGAACTTCTCGGCAAAAGCGTCATCGATGGTGACCTTTGCAGGACCTTCGACTGCTTTGACGGTGGTCTCAAAGACTGCTTCTTTGCCGGCAAGATCCGCCGAGCCATAGTCCTCGGGGAATGAAACCGTTACATCCAGCTTCTGATCTGCTTTCGTACCGACGAGTTGGTCTTCAAAGCCTGGGATAAACTGGCCAGAACCTAATTCCAGGCGCGCATCGTCTGCTGTGCCGCCGTCAAAGGCTTCTCCATCTATACGACCGATGAAGTCGATGACGACCAAGTCACCCTCTTCTGCCTTACCGTCTTTCGGCTCAAAATTCTTTTGTGCTTCTGCAAGACGCTCGACGGCTTCGTCGATTTCTGAATCGTCAACCTCAGCAACGGGTTTTTCCAACTCGATTTTGGAGAGGTCAGCAATTTCAATGTCAGGAACAATCTCAAATGCCACTTTGAAGACGAGATCGGCTCTGCCATCGATCACTTCTTCAACTTCGCCTTCGAGATTAATCTCAGGCTGCATAGCGGGCTTCATCTCGCGCTCCTGCAGCACGTCTCCGCTCGACTGGCTGACCGTCTCCTGAATGACCTCTGTCATGACCTGGCGACCAAACGTCCGACGAAGATGGCTCACAGGCACTTTCCCGGGGCGGAAGCCCTTCAGGCGGACCTGATTTTTCATTTCGTCGAGCTTGCCGGAGAGTTTTTCTTCAAGTGCGGCTGCTTCAATCGTGATGGTGAGCTCGCGCTTGAGACCCTCAGAAACCGTCTCGTTGACCTGCATGACTTTTATCGCTTCCGTTCGCTTTAAGCCGATATCGGCTCGATTATTCCCGCTTTTCCCTCAAAATCAGGTCGTCACGAACCCCGGCGTGGTGCGGGCGAAGGGACTTGAACCCCCACGCCTTGCGGCACTAGAACCTAAATCTAGCGTGTCTACCAATTCCACCACGCCCGCACGGATTACCTGCCATAAGGGCAAAAGCGAGCCGCTGCATTCGTGCCCTGGAAGGCAGAACGCGGCTCGTTTGAATTTGGCGCCCTCTATAGCAAGGGTCTTGCGGCTTGGAAAGCCCAATAAATGCAGGTATTTGCTGGGTTGCCCCGCCTTTTTAAAGGCATCGCCCTCCATATTTCTTCGGGTTGGCACGCACCTGCCCAATTTTCCACGAATCTCGCGGGCACTAGGGACCTTTCAGACCTGACGAACGGTTTGGCTCACCAGGTGTTGGGAGAGGTTCAGTAGGCGCCACAATTGGCCGAGGGCGCCCTTGACCTAATCACCTACCCGAAATGACGCGGACGTGCCGTCAAATCGCTTTCGGTCCCCCGACGGCAGGGTCGCCATACCGAAGTGTCTCACCCGATAGGTTCCATGAGCACGACTGCCAGGTGTTTCCCAGATAACCTGTGCGATCAGCTGGTCCTCCTCATCGCCCTCTCGCCACCGTATCTTCGTTTCCCAGTCCCCGTCTGTCGCAACCTTCTGCCAACCGCCTTCCACTTGTCGCTCGATCTCGACGAATGTTGAAAGGGCACCATGGTCTGCAGTGGGGTTTCCGGATCGGAATTCTGCAAGGACCACATCGCCAGGCACAAAGGAGATTTGAACAAGCGGCAGAGCGTCACCAAACTCTCCACCTTCAGAGACAATGTCAGCGCTCCCATCGTGGAGGGCCGTCTCTGGTGCTTTACCCCGCCAGTCGTCGTACACCACGGTGTTGCTGGTCGCCTCACCGGCTTCCATAGCCCGCGCAAGGACAGCAGCTGTCTGACGGTAAGCTGGCAGCGTCCACCGACCGTGAAGGGTATGCCCACCCTCATATTGCTGAATCAGATATTCCTCCGGCGTCGTGACATAGCCAGCGTAGCCGTTCACGTAGCCGGCGATGACGACATGGGAAACCCAGTCGCCCAATTCTGCGCGAACGGTTTCTTTGAGGCGTCGCGCCGCCATGGTCGTGACTTCGGCTGGCACGGTCAGGATAACCAGCTGCCCGATCCGGGCCAGTCCAATGGAGCGTATCTGTGATTGCAGCGGCGGTATGCCGGTCCCGGTTTCAAAGAGGATCGGTTTGGGTGCCTGACAGGCGACAACCTCGGTTGTCGGTGCTGGAGCCCCGGTCAAGAAGCCGATCAGAAAATCGAGATAGAAGCGGGACTCAGTCATCCCCTCTTCAAAGAGGAAATGTCCGCCGCCATCCTCCGTCGATCCACCAGCAAACGAATAGCCATAGGCAGAGGGACAGGTGGTCTGCACGCCCGCCCCCGTAAACTCATCGGCTACGTCCAAGCTTGAAAGGTCCACATAGAGTTGCCGATAATCTATCGGCCCTCTAAGCGCTTCTTCCGCGGTCTCAAACAGATCGCGGGCCACAGCCAGTTGCCGGGACCCGATGATTGCCGTGCTTTCAAAATCATCTTTGCCCGGCCCCGTATTATTCAGATTGAGATTGGGCGTGATGTCGCCCGGTGTTGACTGAGCAAACGCGGCAACAAAGTCATTCGCAGAGGCATAGTCAACGCCCATCGCTTTTTCGAACGCCAGAGACGCATAACCCTTGTGGTCACCGGAAATGAGTTTGTTGTTATAGGTCATCGAGGTTGGGTGGACTGCGAACCAATTCACCGTACCGACGGGCCCATCAGCTCCGACAAAGCTCAGGAGGGTCATCTCCTTGTCCATTGGCTCGGCATATCGTGCGCGTTCCTCAGCGGGGTTTTGCTCGTACGCCACCATAGAGCGATTGGCGCCAGCACCCTCGACATCACCTTTGTTTATAAGAATATCGCCTGGTTGCAGATCGACGTGAGCTGCCGCGATAGCGGCGACAATCCCCTCGACGATCCGTTCGAAAAGCTCGGGGTAAAACGCGCCTGCGAGGCCCAGCTCGACCCTTGTATGCCAATAGCCGCCTGCTCCTGCATGGGTGTGGGTGGCGCTTAGGATCACATTGTCCAGAGTGTAGAGGCCCTGATAGCGCGCCTTGAGGCGGTCGAGAACCTCAAGGGTGATGTTGTGCTCGATACTCCCAATGTCCGCGCTCACAAAGACCAGGCGTTTGCCATCGTCTGGTTCTGCGATGATGAATGCCCGCGCGCGCTGCCGAATATGAAGACCTTCTGTCAGCTGGTCCTCACGGCCAAAGCCCCACATCTGAATGCCAAAGGCTGGCCCGGTAATATCGGTCATGCCGCGACCGATAAGATACTCAGCCGCCTCAGCCCGTACACCTGGTGTCCCAACGAACACCGCCAGCGTCAGCAGACATTTGATAATCAGATGTTTCATCTCGCCGCGTGCCCCTCAGGTACCAATCACAGTTTGGTACATCTTTAAACATGGACACATAAAAAGCTAGTTTTGACTATCTATTCTTGGTCGTTGTTACAGCAGCTTCTCCAGCCACATGACATCCCAATAGGTATCAAACTTCCGGCCCACTTCTGAATAGGTTCCCACCTCGGTGAAACCGAAGCGCTTATGCAGCGCAAGCGATGCATCATTTGGCAGAGTGACGCCCGCCAGAGCCCGGTGAACGTCCTCACCTATGAGTGCGTCGAAGAGCCGGGCGTAGAGCGCTGATCCTAGGCCCTGACCACCGGCTTTTGGGTCGAGATAGACGCTGACTTCGACCGAGGTTCCGTATGCCGCTTTTGGGCGGTAGGCGCCGGAACAGGCCCAGCCCAGAACGGTATCGCCCCTTACAGCCACAAAACATTGATGACGCCCGCTCGTGCCCAATTTCTGAAGCCAATAGGCGCTGTCTTTCTCCGTCTTCTCCCCAATGTCGAAGGTGATGGGGGTCTCGCGAATGTAATGATTGTAAATGTTGTTGATTTGCGGAATGTCGGCTTCTACAGCCCAGCGGATCATGATGTCGGTCATGCAGACAGTTCCTGCAGCAAGGTCGGTAATTGTTCCGGCAAGTCTTCCGCGATCAACCCCCGTCCCAATCTGCGGCCTGCCTCACTATGCAACCAAACAGATGCAGCAGCAGCCTGAAAGGCTGGCATGCCCTGAGCGAGGAGGCCAGTTATCATGCCCGCCAAGACGTCGCCTGAACCTGCAGTGCCAAGCTCCGGTCCGGCATTCGAGTTGATCACTGCCCTGCCGTCGGGCGATGCGATGACAGTGTCGGGACCTTTTAACACGATAACCGCATGGGCGATTTTCGCCGCGGCAGAGGCCCGTTCGAGCTTCGAGCCGTCCAGATCAGGAAAGAGCCGCTTGAACTCTCCTTCATGAGGTGTGAGTACAACGGGACCTGCGAAATAATTCTCTATCGTCACAAAAAGATCGCGGGGGATTTCTTCAAAAGACGTCAGCGCATCTGCATCAAGCACGGTAGCTGCACCCGACGTCAGCGCTGCCTGAACATTTTCGCGCGTCTCCGCCCCAACCCCATTTCCCGGCCCAATCAGGACGGCATTTTTGCGCTTGTCGTCCAGTAGGTCGGTGAGCCCTTCTGCCCCTTCAAACCTTTGCAGCATGATTGCGGTTAGGTGCATCGCGTTCACTTGAAGTGCGCTTGGTGGCGATGCAACAGTCACAAGCCCGGCCCCAATCCGTAGCGCGGCCCTGGCGCCCAGACGCGCCGCGCCGGTCGCGCTCGCCCCGCCAGAAACGGACACGGCGTGGCCTCTTGAATATTTGTGACCGCCTTCATCCAATAAAGGAAAATCGGCCTGCCAAAAAGATGGATCGTTTTCCATCACCAGAATGTCGAGTTCGCTGAGAGCCCCCTCGTCAATGCCAATATCCGCGACAATGATTTCTCCGCAATGGTGCCGACCGGGCAGTAGAAGATGCGCTGGTTTTTTTCTGAAGAACGTCACGGTCAATGCTGCCCGGAAGGCAGCGCCTCGAACCCCGCCTGTATCGCCGTCAATGCCGCTGGGCACATCAACTGACATGACCGGCGTGCCTCTCTCGGTCGCAGCGTCCGCAAGGGCCTTTGGGGCGCCTTCCAAATCCTTCGAGAGGCCAGCGCCAAACAAGGCATCAACAATCAGCTCGGCATTGTCGATTGAATCGGGCGTCAGAGAATAGACAGGTCCGTTCCACCTGTGTGCAACATGGTCGGCATCACCCCGGAGCGCCTCTCGCTCTCCCATTAAGAAAATGGATACGCCCCACCCGGCTTGGCGCAACAGCCGCGCGATAACAAAGCCATCGCCTCCATTGTTGCCAGGACCACACAGAACAGCGACCTGGCATCGCTCGAACCGGTCCTTGATGGCGTCCGCGCAAGCTTTGCCTGCCGCTTCCATCAGGGTAATTCCACTCGTGCCGCGCGCAATGGCCCATCGGTCGGCTGCGTACATTTGATCAACAGTCAATATCTCACTCATGGCGTGAGTATAGGCGCCTTGCGATGGCGGAAAAAAGGCGCTTCCAGCAGGTCTAATTGACTTTGGTCTCAGCCTCGGTGCCCTGCTCAAGAACGGATAGCTTGTCACCCAGCGTTTCAAAGACCGTGACGGAGCAATTGTCGGGGCGGAAACAAATGACCCGCGGGTCGTCCAGTGCGTGACCGATAGCTGCATTGATGGCGATGAAATGAGAGAAAATCACCGTGTCAGATTTCAGTTCGAGCAGGGCGTCAACAACGGATTGTTTCCAGCCAACCAGGTCCAAATCATGGCCGATGGGCGCTTCTGTCTCAGCCCAGGTGCCCGTCATAATTTGCCTCAGCCAGACGCCGCGTTCTTCAAGACTAAGATCCGGCGATGGTATCTCAGCGACACGTGGTTCAATGACCGCCGTTTGACCCCACGCAGTGGCAAGCGGCACGCTTGTTTCCTGACAGCGCCGCAGTGGGCTTGAGATTACCGGCAAAGCCGATGCTTCACGAGACATGATCGCCCTTGCCGCGGCTTCTGACTGGGTGCGTCCCAGGTGAGACAGCCCCGGGTCTTTGTCTTCGCTCCAGCCAGCTGCAGCTTCGCCATGTCGGATCATGTAGATTCGTGCCATTCCAAACTCCCGTGCCGCGGCAGGAAAACTGTCAACCCTATCGACAGAGCTCACAGCGGCGAATAACGTTCCAATGTGTCAATGCGGAGGGAATAGCATGTCCGAGCAACGCGGTCCAAATAGTGGGTCCAACAATTCAGATATCGTCAAACTCATCTATCTTCTAAATTTTGGCGGATTTGTTACTGGCGGCCTCACAACGATTATCGGTTTGGTCATGGCTTATCTCAGACGCGCTGAAGCTGATGATTTGGCGGAGACACATTTCACCTATCAGATCCGCACGTTTTGGATCGGTTTGCTCTACTTCATAATCAGCGCGATTCTGTTCATGTTTTTGATCGGCATGCTCACGATGGTCGCAACCGCAATCTGGGTCATCGTTCGGAACGCCAAGGGGTTTTTGTGGATGAACGACAACGAGCCAGTGCGTGACCCTGAAACCTGGCTGTGGTGACAAAAAGGCGGCTCATCAAAGAGCCGCCTTTGCTATTTTTGTCTTCGCTGCAGTCTCTAAGTAAGCGTAAATACGTTCAACCCGGTATCTGTGTTTTCAACGGTCCCAGGACGGCCAAGGCTTTCCTGATTTAGCAAGCTTTGAATATCGGCCTCAGCGGTGACATGCGATACGAACCGTGCATCGTCTGTGTCCAACCGTCCCATAACGATACCGAATTCTGGACCATTGCGACCATGCATCACAGTGAAGGTCTCGATCTTCGCCGCACCGTTTGGTTTCTCCTCAACACGAGGGTGATCCATCGCATCAAGCTCAGCTTGGTAGTTTGCGGGGTTCTCCCGTTTCCACGACCCCTCGGTCGGCGTCGTGGAGTAAAGGCCAATACCGTGTTTCGTCACATAGTACCCGTTAGACGTGCACATGCCCTTCTTGCCAGGGTTTGCCCGGAGTTTTTCCACCATCGTCGCAATGGAGTGCATGACATAGTTGTTTCCGGCACCGCCAAAGTACGGCAGGCCGCCCGTAACCGTCAGTAGGCGCGGGTCGCCCACCTCAATGCCCAATTCCTTCATGCCAATCTGCACCGCACTTGGGAAGCACGAATAGAGATCCATGATATCAATGTCATCAATCGACCAACCGGCTTGGGCGAACGCCTTCTGACCCATCATTCGGATGGCCGGGCTTGAATAGAAATTCCGGCGTTCCGTCAGGTACCAGAGATCGTTCGCATCCCCCGAGCCGTGGAGATAGACCCACTTGTCTTCTGGCACGCCAAGCTCGCGGGCTTTCTCAACAGACATCATAACGACGGCTGCCGCCTGATCGACTGCCATAATCGCGTTCATGTATTTTGTGTACGGGTAGCCGACATAACGGTTAGCATCGCTTGGCGTTGCAATCTCTTCCGGTGACCTCTCAACAGGGAACCAGGCTTGTGGGTGCGCAGCTGCCACCTTTGTGAAGGGCGCCATCAATTCGCCAATGAACATCTGGTGGTCTTTGACAGACCGTCCAGCTTCCCCACGCAACGCATTTTCAAACAAAGGATAACAGTTGACCGGGTGCTGAAGCTTGTGAAGGTTTTCGACCTCCGTCACCCCTTCCTTCTCATACCCGATGTCGATCCGGGTGCCGCCTGGATCATCATTCCAGTTCTCTGGCGTTTTGCCCGCCATCAG
>NZQM01000056.1 GCA_002695905.1 Parvibaculum sp. | reverse complement strand
TGTCTATCGGGAGATAAGTGATCTTAGTCACACCTATCCGCGCGAAGAAAATGCCCGCATCCTAGACTGGTTCCTCGACGGCAAACGCCCTGAGGATACATTCGCCGGTTAGGCCGACGCGCTGGGTCGTGCCGAAACCGCTGCATGCCAGCGCTGCAGGTCCGTGTGGTCATCTGTCGGTGTCACCTTCACCCATTTCGCAAAATCGACCACCACCTGCGCGGTAATGTCGGCGTAGCTATAGCTGTCGATGGCAACGAACTCACGATCTTTTAGGCGCGTATTGAGCGTGTCCATAAAAACGGTGAGGCGTGCACGCCCGCGTTCAGCCAATTCAGGGATTTGCGCGTAGTTTACTGGGCCCGTTGTCGCACGGTCTTTCATGCCCGGCGAGGAGTTTCGGAGCGTTTCGGCGACAGCCGACAGGCCTTCCATCAACATGCGCGATTGCCAGTTGGCAACGAGGCCTTTTTCTTCCGGCGTAACGCCGAGGAGGGGCGGCTCCGGGTAAGCGGCCTCCAAATAGGCAGCGATGCCGTCATTCTCTGTCAGAATGGTGCCATCTTCCAGTTTCAGGACTGGAATGGTGCAAGCTGGATTGATCGCTTTGAATTCATCCGTCAACTGTTCGGCTTTCGCCATATCAACTTGAATGGTCTCAGCCGTGACCCCTTTTTCCGCCATGAAGATGCGGGCACGTCGTGGACTGGGCGCGGGTGTATAATCATAGAATATCAGAGCCACTTGAGGCCTCCCTTTACGCTGTTCTTAAAACAGTCTGTTATCAATCTTGCGAGACTAGCGTGATACCTTGTGTCAGCGCATCACATTAAGTTGTGGGTCACATAAATCCGGAGACAGTTTCAATATTCAATTGACCTGCAAGGCCCGCATCCCGATGCACTTCAATCGCGCGGTAGTCGTCTGACATGGTCATTTCAAGCATCGCTTTTCGCGAGGGATATTGCACGCAGGCAATCACATCCCAGTCTTCGGCAACCTCGCCGATAAGCGTTAGCGTGACTGCGCCGCCATAAATCATTTTTCCGCCTAAGCCTTCTACGAGCTTGGACACTTCAGCGCCGTACCGTTGATAGGCTTCCGCCCCACTAATATCCGGGTCGCGGCCATCGGGATATTGCGCTTTGTCATAGAACTTCAGCAGATTGACCATGACAATCGGTCCGTCGACAGAACCACTGGTCCACTCTTTGATCTGCGCCTCATTTGGGCGCATGGCATTTACGACATCCATTTTCCCGCTCCTTCTGCTATCAACAGCATTATGAGAATATCTAATTTTGACACTATAAGTGCCATTAGTTATTCTCGTCTAGTAGATTGAAGACAGGAGATCCTCAGGTGTCCATCGCAGAAGAGAAGACAACACAGCAAGTTGATGGTCGACTGAACCGCAGCACGCGCACCCGTGCGGCAATTGTCGAGGCAATGGTTGCCCTCGTCGGCGAAGGGAATGCTGCGCCCACAAGCGAAGATGTGGCCGAGCGGGCAAATGTCGGCCTTCGCACCGTGTTCCGCCACTTTGAAGATATGGAGACGCTCTATCAGGAAGTCGATCAGGTGATTAAGGCTCGGGTGTTTCCTCAGTTTGACCTGGAAACACTCACCGGTCCGTTGGAGGAACGCGCCCGCAAGCTGATTGAGAGGCGCGCCCATATCTTCACGGCGGTTCATCCCTTTATGACCTGTACTATTGCTCGAAAGTGGAAATCGCCCTATCTCGCTCGCTCCTATGATGCGTTCGCCGAACTTCAACGCACCTTCCTCTTCAACAATCTGCCAGAATTGAAGGAGCTATCTCCCGCCCTTCAGCATGCTGCGGACCAGGTCACGTCGTATGAGTCCTGGACCCGTATGAAAGATGTTCAGCAACTCGACGTCGCAGACATTATCGAAGCTCAATTGGCGGGCGTTCTCGCGATCATTCGCGGAGCGTGAGCTTTATTCCGAAGAGCGGAATTCGCTAAATCTGCCGCTGATGGCTTGAACCCATTCCCCTAAAACCTAAAGCTAGGATCTGCGCGATCTGCGCAGCGAACGGGAGGGAACGCAAGATGGGTAGAAGAGAGTTTAAGACACGCCTGCTAGGTGCCGCGCCGGCACTCGCACTAGCCCTGACTGGCCAGGCTGCACATGCCGCCGACACCGAATTGCTGTGGGGCGATACGCATCTTCACACGTCGTACTCGTTTGATGCCTATCTCAATCGAAACATGACAGCCGACCCGGATACGGCTTATCGCTACGCTAAAGGCCTACCCGTTGTGAACCCTGGCCACCAGGGCCGGGTGCAGATTGATACGCCACTCGATTTTCTGGTCGTTGCCGACCATGCGGTGATGCTCGGCGGGATGCGTCACATTGTCGACAAGGGCATCCCGACAGAGGGTATGGGGCTCGTTGATCGGGCCCGTGCCTGGTATGCGCAACGCTGGCTGCGCGGCGTTGTTGCCGATGATGAAGGTATGGCGGCTTTTGCCTCGTTCCTGCCTGAGCCTATGTCGGTGGAAGAGGCTGCGGCCACCCCGACGGCAGCCGGCATCCCTGGGTGGCGAACAATGGCCCGTACAAGCTGGCAGGAAACAATTGCCATTACCGACAGCCATTATGAGCCGGGCACGTTCACCTCCTTCATCGGATGGGAATGGAGCTCCATCCCTGCGGGTGCGAATATGCACCGGGTGGTCTTCACGCCAAACGGGGCGGACGTCGCAGAACAATTTCAGCCTTTCTCAACCGCCGACAGTGCCTACCCGGAAGACCTTTGGAACTGGCTTGAGGAAACCTCTGAGCGCACCGGCGCGGAGTTTGTGGCCATTCCTCACAACTCCAACATCTCCAAAGGCTATATGTTCTCCGAAACGAACCTTCGCAGCGAACCCATAACCGCAGAAATGGCGGCTACCCGCATGGAGTGGGAGCCAGTCGCTGAAATCACACAGTTCAAAGGGGACAGCGAAACCCATCCATCGCTTTCACCGGATGATGAATTTGCAGACTTTGAAACCTACCAGCACTACATCCAGCAGAACGCACCGGAATACGCTCCCGTTGAAGGGGATTATGTGCGCTCGGCCTTGCTGAACGGGCTTGAGATTGAAAACAAGATCGGCGCCAACCCGTTCGCGTTTGGCGTCATCGGGTCAACGGACAGTCACACAGGCCTAGCCTCTGCCGAAGAGCCAAACTTCTGGGGCAAGTTCCCGCGTGATACGACGCCTTTCGGCAAAACCGCCGGATGGCGGACTGGTGCCGGTGGCAGCCTCGGACCCAATGGTTGGTCCATGTCTGCCTCCGGTCTCGCGGCTGTTTGGGCTGAAGAGAATACAAGAGAAAGCATCTTCGCCGCCTTTAAGCGACGCGAAGTCTATGGCACCACAGGCCCCCGCATTGCCGTGCGTTTTTTCGGCGGCTGGAACTATGACAGCACCGCAGCAGATGCATCTGACATCGCCGACATTGGCTATGCCGGTGGCGTGCCCATGGGTGGTGACCTTACCGGTGCCCCTGCAGATAAGGCACCCAAGTTTCTTGTCCGCGCGACGAAAGATCCGAAATCCGGCAATCTCGACCGTGTGCAGATCGTCAAAGGCTGGCTCGGTGCTGATGGCGACGCGCAGGAACGTGTCTATGACGTTGTCTGGTCAGATGGGCGCGTCGCTGGAGCAGACGGCAAAGTGCCTGCCGTTGGTAACACTGTCGACATCTCAACAGGGCGTTATGAAAACACGATTGGCTCTGCGGAACTGTCTGCAGTATGGGAAGATCCGGACTTCGATGCTTCTCAAAATGCCTTCTACTATGCGCGTGTGCTTGAGATCCCAACGCCGCGGCACTCACTGTTCGACGCACTCGCGCTCGGCATTGATGTGGAAGAGACCGGTCATCCAGCAACCATCCAGGAACGGGCCTATTCCTCTGCCATCTGGTACAAGCCATGATTTTTCGCTGATACATCTCCAGCACTCAAGGGCAGCTTCGGCTGCCCTTTGTTTTACCGCCTTTTCGGACGGAAAACCGCTCACACTTTTCCTGTATATGCTCTAGGCAACCACCGCAATGAAACGTTCGATGGTCCAGAAAGCTGCAAGGCTTCCTACCACATAGGCGGCGGGCATTGTCACATCTCCTAACCCCCAAGTCCGCGCGTCTTTTTTGACAAACGCAATAACGCGCAGCCCCACAAAGGTTATCGCAATAAGGAAGAGAATGAAGGCGATCTGTCCGACCTCAACCCCGAGGTTGAAGAAAAGCAACGCGAGCGGCACTTCCGTTTGCGGTAAGCCGATCTCTCCCAACACCGCGGCGAAGCCAAACCCGTGCAGCAGCCCGAAGCCGCTTGAGATCAAGATGGGATAGCGCCATGTGAGAGTGTCGCGCGCCGGACGCGCCAGTTCCGCCGCAACAAAGACAATTGAGAGAGCGATCACCGCCTCAAGTGGGGCCACCGGCACACTCACAATATCAAGGGCGGCAAGCGCCAGCGTTACCGAATGCGCAACCGTGAAGCCGGTGATAATAAGCAGCACCCGCCTCACCGTGCCTGCCAGCATCAAGAGACAAGCGACAAACAGAAGATGATCAAAGCCGGTCAGAATATGCTCAATACCGAGCTTTAAATATTCACTGGCGACGCTGCCCGCATCTTCCGCATTTGGTATGTCGATAAGAATGGCGTCGGGTCCGTTCCGGATCACCTGCACCTCGCCAGAGGGGCGGATGACCCGCACCAAAGAAGAGACCGCCGGATTTCCGCGTGGATAGGTAATCGATACGGACAACGGCCCGTCGAGTGCGCGGCAATCATAGAGACCTTGACCAATATTGAGAGCGGCGCTCGCAGGCGTCTCCGGCGATTGCACCCGCTCGCAGGCATCCGGTAGCGCGATCTGAGGTGCATTGTTTCGGTCAATTGTGGACGGCACACGCCACTTCAGAAAAACAGCGCCGGTTTCTTTCTCTTCTATTTCGATGAAGAGCGGTCTGCCTTCATGGGCAGATGCCGACGCGCCCAGAAAAACAAAAAGGCCCCAGAAGATAAAGATAGAGCGGCTCATTCGGGCACACCCGTACTCAGGTCGATCTCAATGTCATACTCAGCCGCAATTTTGGCAATCGCTGCTTCTTTATCGGCCTCAAGCCGGATCCGCCGTGCGTCTTCGGCCACGCGGGTCTTCACATCTTCAAAGTTCGCGTCCTGCCCTTGAGATATCGAGGTCACCATCACGAGGTGCGCGCCATAGGGAGATTTGAACACGCCTTGCCAGATGCCATCTTCCGCTGTGAGAGCGAACAGCTCCGCTGTCATCTCAGGCCCGAAGTGACTCGCAATAAAATCGTAAGTGCGTTCCACATAGTTGACGTGGAAGGGAAAACGGTCTCCCTGCCCAGGTGCGCCGGAGAAAGGTACTCGCTCCCTGTTAAGTCTTTCCAGCGCTTCTTCCGCCAGCGTTAGCGCTGCATCTCCGTGTTTTGCCCGATCAAAAAACACGTGGGTAAAGGTGATGGAGGGCGCGACGAAATAGTCCTGTTTGTTGGCTTCAAAATGCGCAAGCAGGTCTTCCTCGGTCAGCTCGACGGCAGCACTTGCAAACCCTTCGGCCAGGAAGTCCACTTTCTGGATAAGGCGTCGGCGGATCACATAATCGTCCGCATCAAGCCCCAGGCCCAGCCCTTCCCGATAGAGCACTTCTTCGCGCAGATATTCGTTCACCAGGCGATTAACGTCTTCCTCGCTCAATGCGTCGAGCCGCCGCTCTGCCATCTCGCGATCAAAGCTGCGCGTCCGATATTGGATGAAGGTCAGAATGGTTTCACGATCAACACGTATCTCGCTGCTATCTGCCTCACTTTCAGTCTGCCCCAGGGCAGAAAACAGAAGAAAAAGCGCTAGGCCGACGGCGGCGAAATGAAAGAGAGGGTCGCGGAGAAATCTGGACATGGAAGCACCTTTGGCGGCGTCTGTTTTGAAGGCAGTTTATAGCACGCCGCCGCGCGATTTTCGCCGCCAAGTATCGCCTTTTTTGGCTCTTTTGAGGGACATCAGTTGTTTTTGACAGACGCGCTCTGAAACCACACACTCCGCGACCAAACGGGGTGGTCTTGTTTCAGGGGGTTCGGGTGACTGAACAAACAAATGCAGGGCACGCAAGCCAGCGGCTCGCGCGGCGTCTCACTCTGCCGCTTCTTGTGCTCTATGGGCTCGGCGTCACCGTCGGGGCCGGCATTTATGTTCTTATCGGAAAGATTGGTTATCAGGCAGGCGTCTTTGCGCCCTACTCGTTTTTGCTTGCCTCCCTTCTAATTGCCCCCACCACTTATTCCTACTCTAAGCTCGTTATCCGCTTTCCAGTGAGCGCTGGCAGTGCACGCTATGTGGAAGAAGGGTTTGGCATCAAGTGGCTCGCCATCCTGGTCGGACTTTTGGTTGTTTCTGCGGGAATTGTTTCGTCTGCGACGATTTCCGTCGGCAGTGTTGGCTACGTTCAAGAGTTCATATCCATCCCTCCGCCCGTGTTGGTAACCGGGATTATTGCCGTCTTTACCGGTATTGCAATTCTGGGAATTCGCGAGTCCGTCATAGCGGCAGCATTCTTCACCTTGGTTGAAGTCGGCGGGCTCCTCGCCATTATTTTCGGTGGGTTCTTTGCAGACACGCCCGCAATTTGGACCACCCTGACCGCGTCCTTCTCAACTTTCAGCTTGGAAGCAGTGGGACTGATCGGCGCTTCAGCGGTCCTTGCATTCTACGCGTTCATCGGATTTGAAGACATGGTGAACGTAGCGGAAGAGGTTAAGAAGCCTGAAAAGATCTTCCCTCCTGCGATTGCGATTACGCTGCTGGTGACCATGGGACTCTATTTTCTAGTGAGCATCATTGCAGTCTCATTGGTCGACAGGGAGACTTTGGGAAGTAGTGGCGCTCCAATTTCCCTCGTGGCGGAACGGACGGGAATCATTTCTCCCGACATTCTTTCCAGCATTGGGGTCATGGCAGCACTTAATGGCATTCTCATTCAGATCATCATGGCGTCTCGGGTTCTTTACGGCCTGTCCCGGCAGGCTGAGATGCCCCGCTTTCTGTCCTACGTGCATCCGCGCACCCACACACCAATCAAATCAACGCTCCTCGTGGCTGCGGTGATCCTGGTCCTCGCCCTCGTCTTTCCTCTCGCTCGGCTCGCGGAAACTACCTCACAAATCACCTTTGTGGTTTTTACACTGGTGAACAGCGCGCTGATCGCTATCACCCTTAGAGAAGCAGGATGGACCCTCACACAGGTGCCCTCCGTGTGGATCATCGTCATCCCAGCGTTCGGCGCGCTGGGCTCTGTCGCGCTGATGCTGGTGAGTCTGTTCTAGCAGCGCTAATTCTGGTGATGCAGCTTCGTGAACATGCGGCCGGCCATCCAATCCACGAGCTGCGGGAAGTGCCGTCCGATTGATGCCACCCTACGCACGGTTGCTGGCTCGATAATCACGCTTTTGTTTTTCGCGATCTGCCGGAGCATGCGCTGTGCAAATACATCTGGTTCAACAGCTCCCCGCGGTGCGGCACCTTCCTCCGCCAACCTGGCCTGCGTTTCGGACGTAACGCGACCATACTTCCCGCCACTGAGGATGGGCGTGCGGACCCGGCCTGGACAGACAACCGATGCCCGAACACCCGTGACGTTTTCTTCTGAGCGCAACACTCTGGTGAGGCCGACAACAGCATGCTTTGTTGCGGTGTATCCAGCGAGACGCGGTACAGGGATCAGACCCGCAAGCGAGGCCGTGTTCACAATGTGCCCAAAGCCTTGTTGCTGCATTACGGGTAATGCGGTGAAAATTCCGTTTATGACCCCTTTCAGATTGATATCAATAATCCGATCCCAGTCAGCAAGGCTGTGATCTGCAAACGGGCCTTCAACAACGATACCCGCATTGTTGAAGACGAAATCCAACCGTCTAAATTGTGCATTTGTATCTTCGACGATTTTCTCCAAAGCTTCGACATCACGAACATCCGCGACGAAATGCAAAACGTCGGCACCGCGCTCTTTCAATTCTGCAGCAATCGCGCTCAGCGCATCTTCCTGCCTATCAATCAAGGTCAGCTGAGTGCCGCGCGCTGCCAATTCCCACGCCAGAGCCTTCCCGATACCGGAAGCAGCCCCGGTAATGATGGCCACTGCACCTTTGTAGTAGCGAACCCTTTGTCTTCCACGCATTGCGCCATACCATTCATAATTAGACTGTTGGTCTGTTAATTACACACCCCTACTATCCCTAGGTCAACAGATTTGACAAAAAGACCGGACATTGGTCTATTTTTTGGATGGCCAGAAGTCGTGTGCAGAATAAATATGAGGGGCGCCGAGAGGAATATCTTGAGGCAGCGTGGTCGCTCATCCTTGAGGAAGGGTATGAAACACTCAGCGTCAACCGCTTGATTGCTCATGCCCAATCCTCCAAAGGAGCTTTCTATCACTATTTCTCGTCCAAGGATGAAGTGGTAGACGCGGCGGTCGAGCACATCATTGCCGGTACACTTAGCGACATTGAGACTGTCTACCCAGATGATGGCGGCGCGGTCGGGCAGCTAGAAGGGTTCCTGGGTGTCTCGGCGAAAAGACCGGCGGCAACCGCTGACCTGCGGCGCCTGCTCGTCCAAGTGCATCGATCTGGCAACCAAACATTGGTCGCTGTCATGCTTGATCGCGCGATGTCGCTTTGCCTGCCCGCCCTTGAGCGGATCATTGAACGTGGGATAGAAGAGGGCATCTTTGAAACACCCTTCCCGACAGAAACCGCCGAGCTGATCCTTGCGGCCGGCGAACATGCTCTTCTCACGAGCATTCGATCTCTGAACGATACAAGCGATCACCATGAGGTGATTAATGTAATTTTGCGACGTTCGGAGGCAACGATTTACGCCACCGAGCGATTGCTCGGACTAAAAAGGGGTACGCTTGAGCGGCAGACACGGTCTCGAGCAGAACGGACCGTCGCGACAGCGACACAACTCTGACGGCGGTTATGCTGAACAGCAGAAAGAAAAATGGCGCACCGGGGAAGGGCAGGATGCGTACTGGTTTCTAGTCTTGAAGGTTGGCTCTCACTCACCAGACCGCTAAGCTCTTTCCAAGAAGGGCTATCGGATTGGACCGTTGCGGTTGGCTCTCACTCACCAGACCGCTAAGCTAGATCAAGAAGCTCAACGGTCCAAACCTGGTTGCGGTTGGCTCTCACTCACCAGACCGCTAAGCTTCACAATCAAAAAGATCATGCTTGCGATCCGTTGCGGTTGGCTCTCACTCACCAGACCGCTAAGCTATCATGAGTTACAGATCATGACCTCCACACGTTGCGGTTGGCTCTCACTCACCAGACCGCTAAGCTCGCCCTGAAGCCATGCACTGGTTTGGATCCGTTGCGGTTGGCTCTCACTCACCAGACCGCTAAGCTTAGAAGGGGGATATATGAAGGATTTACCTCGTTGCGGTTGGCTCTCACTCACCAGACCGCTAAGCTGCTCGCTTCATGTTACCAATTCATGACGAGTTGCGGTTGGCTCTCACTCACCAGACCGCTAAGCTCGCTTCGGGTGGTGCTGCGTTGAAACACTCGTTGCGGTTGGCTCTCACTCACCAGACCGCTAAGCTACTTTCAGAAGGTCCCACTTCCCGGCCTCGTTGCGGTTGGCTCTCACTCACCAGACCGCTAAGCTCATCGCAAAGAAGCAGCTGGGACTGGATGAGTTGCGGTTGGCTCTCACTCACCAGACCGCTAAGCTCCCGTTGAAGAGTGGGTGCAAGAAGAGGTTGTTGCGGTTGGCTCTCACTCACCAGACCGCTAAGCTTATAACGAATTCCTTACACCTGACCTAGACGTTGCGGTTGGCTCTCACTCACCAGACCGCTAAGCTGTTAGTTGGGTACGCCTTTCCAGCCTTGGAGTTGCGGTTGGCTCTCACTCACCAGACCGCTAAGCTACACCGTTTCAATGTATTGGATTTTAGCTGTTGCGGTTGGCTCTCACTCACCAGACCGCTAAGCTGGCTTAAAAAAGGAACCAGTGGGCAGATTAGTTGCGGTTGGCTCTCACTCACCAGACCGCTAAGCTGCCAACCTG
>NZQM01000055.1 GCA_002695905.1 Parvibaculum sp. | reverse complement strand
TCTATTATTACTGTTAAGGCGGGTGCTGTGCCTGTACTATACATTACTAATCCATATAAATTATCATCATCTAAAGTTATCTTTTGTAGAATATCTTTACTTGTTCCACCATCTTCTATTTCAAATTTACCTTCAGGACTCGTAGTTCCTATGCCTACATTTTCAGAACTATCAATAGTTATAGCAGTTGCATTAGAGTTATCGTCTATACCGTTTGAAGTGAAGGTAGTAAATGATCCAGCAGCAGCAGTAGTGCCACCAATAACAGAACTGTCAATAACAGCCCCATCTAAGTTGATTGCTACCGATGTACCAGTAGAACTAAATATTGCGTCTATTGCGTCAAGATCTGCGTTTAGTTTAGTTCCCCAACTATCCGTAGATGCTCCGACCTCTGGTTTAGTTAAACTTAAATTTGTAGTTGTAGTATCTGCCATAATTCTTATCCTTTATGCTGCTTCTGACCAATCGGTTGATGGTTTGGATTGATCTGTCCAATTTGTAGTTGAAACTGTCTGTTCCGTGAAATTGGTTGTCGAAACAGTTTGTGTTTCCCATTTTATGCTACCAATCGCAGAAAAACTAGAGGTTTGTGCAATGGTCGCTGAACCAAAAAATTTAACTCCACCTAAAGCTACAACATTACTGGTTTCTTCTATAGTTGAAGCAGCTCCAATTATAAATTTACCTGTTGCAGTAAAGCCTGAAGTTTGAGCAATCGTTGATGCTCCAATCTTAATAATCTTGCCAGCTGAACTAAATGCACTTGTTTGTGCAATCGTAGCTGAACCATCAAGAACTATAACGCCTGTCGCTGTAAATCCTGATGTTTGCGCTATTGTACTTGCGCCTAACTTAACAACATGGCCCGTTGAGGTAAAGCTAGATGTTGCTTCTATCGTGGCTTGTCCACGATCTATCTGTCTACCTGTGGCTGCAAACCCTGAAGTTTGCGCTATGGTTGCAGAACCAAGTTTAATGACTTCTGCTGTCGCATTAAAGCCAGAGGTTTGTGCTATTGTGGCTTCGCTTGATTTAATAACACGACCAGATGAAGTAAATGCAGAAGTTTGAGCTATTGTTGCCGAAGCAATAAGATCTAATCTACCAGTAGCACTTACACCTGAAGTCTCTGCAATAGTTGCAGACGCGAAATGGTATGTGGGATTGTTATAATCACCACGCCCGTAGTTATATTGACCGTAGCCAATAGATGCCATAGTTCTACGCTAACGTAATATCTAAGTCACCAGCATCAAATCTGAATACGTCTCCGCTTGCTACTGTCTTAGATGCAGTTAAAGCTGCCCATGCCATTAAGTTACCACTTGATGCAGCGTCAAACACTCCAACGTGGGTAACTGTACCCCATGCACCAGTTGCAGTTACAAATTCTACCGCTGCGCCATTAGTCGCTTGAGTAGGGGATGTTCCGCTAACTGTCATAGCTGCCATGCTTTTTCTGGCGTAAGAACCACCAGAACATTCTGTTCCGCCACCTGTATCAGATGGTGCTGCGGTAAATAACCCTACATATAAAGTGCCTGGTGCTGTATAAGCACTTCCACCAAATACGTGATCTAATACTTTATCTTCTAAATAATCGCTAAATCCAGCCATTTTTTACTCCTATGTATTACTTGCGTAATATGTTTTTGTTCTTGCCTTATGTCCATAAGTCCGAACTCGTTTAATTAAAGAACCATCTGAATATTTAGCTTTTTCATTCGCTTCTTCTAAATCAGCCAATGCTTTTAAGTAACTTACTTCAAACAACGGTACTCGTTCATCTTCCATTAAAAACACGCTTGCGTGTTTTAAGCATCCATATAAATAAATATCAGGATGAGAAGTAGATAACCAGTTAGAAGTATTACTATCACTTAGAGCTGGTATCTTTGAGTAGTATACCAATTCTAATGTCGAGCTAGTAGATGGTGTGGGTATTAATTCTAAAGTTCCATCAACAACAGAAAAATAAGAAGGCGCACCTGATATATTATCTTGTGCGTTTCTAAATACGTCTCCTGTTTCTATTGATACTTGAAATAAGGGCCTATATGTTCCTGTCTTAATCTTTACATTGACTGCTTCTAACCAGTCAGTCGGTAAAGTTAAATACTGTGCATCAGCAGTAGCATCAGATCTTTTAATCATGTCTCTGTGTCTGATGTTGCGATTAAACTCTGCTTCTGCGTTGTCTATGAAAGTATCGTAATGACTGGTTAAATCAGTTCTGTTTAACCAATTTCCTATTGCTGTTTTTAATTCATCGTACGTCATACTTTACCTTCCCATATTCTAAATACTTTATTATCTGGATTGTTTAACCACGCTTTCATTTTAGCTTTGTCGTTAAACCAACCTTCACGCATTGCTTTTTGAGCAACTACCATTGGGATTTCTGCAACGTGACGCAAATCTTTTCCTGGTGTTGTCAGTTCAGATAACATCTTAACATTATCTATTACAGGCTGTACGTTTTGTTTGGTGTGAATATGGTAAACACCATCATCGTCTAAATCCTGTGTAACAAGTTTAGATTCAAGATTCTTTTTATACTCTGTTACGGTTTCTTTTTTTGCCATGTTAAAAAAAGTATGGGGGCGTGGGTGACAGCACCCCCATACCAATTAACTTACGAAGTAGTTAAGTCAGCAACTACACCATTTGCAGCTTCGTTCTTCATTTCAAGACCGAATTCTGTGTAAATGGCTTTTGTTTCCGCATCGCCTATTGCTCCTAAGTCTTGAGATTCAAACGCTCTCAAGTAAGCAACAGAAACGTACTCTGGATCAACTAAAAGGGCCGATCTACTTCTTGAGAAGTTAGATGGAACAATTTTAAGATCTCCGAAGTCACTTGTGTATACAGAAACAGACGCTTGTAGGTGATCCCCTGGGATACCTTCAAGTGATACTGCTTGTGTAGCAGATGCTCTACCAGAGAAAGCTGAAACAGCTTGCTTGTTAAAAGCACCAACCAACATTACTGATGGTGAAGCACCGTTTTCAAAACAAGTTGAAAGAACACCTTTCAAAATTGTTTCAGTAAACGCTCTTTGAGTACCGTCTGTTGGAGCAGCACCTTCGTTAGCAGCGTTAGCTCCGTTAGTACCTCTACCAGCGTTAGTAGAGATCCAAGATTCAAAACCTCTTGTCGCTCTAACTGTAGCAGCTGCACCGTTGTTTCTACCTTGTTGTCCACAGATAGTTTTTTCAACGTCTCTTTTTAGCGCGCGCCCTATGACAGACATTTGATGAGCCATTTCTGACTTTTTCCCAGCTGGGTCTGACGCTTGTTGTGAACCAGTAACGGTTGCGTTTCTTGTGTTGATTTGACATACGTTAGCAGCTCTTACTGTAGCAGTAGAAGCTGATCTTGAAATTTCACCACCTTCAAGCACACCTGTCGCGGTAGCTGCTGGTAATGATTCTGTTTGCCAATCGAATTGAACATTTTTGACACTTCTTCTGCCACCAAGAGAAACCATAGGAGTTTCCATAGGTGATATGTTGTATATCACATTGGATAAATCCTCTCTATCTGAAGTAGCTGTGTAAGTATCAAAAGCATTTGTAACTTTAGCCATGATATTTTCCTTATATTATTATTAATTTAATGCTTTAAAGCATTGATTCAAACACTTTAGTTGCATCTGACATTTTGCCAGAATTCGCTAATCTCTGACGGAGACGCTTTCCTTTATTTGGAGTTACAGGAACATTTGAGTTGCCTGGTCTGGCTACTTTAGCTTTCGTTGCAACTACAGGTTTTTTCTTAACACTCTCTTGTGTTTTATCATGTAGCATTGCTTTTCTAATTGCTAAAACAGCTCTGTGATCGTAAATTTGATTTAACTCTTGTTCAGAGAAACCAAGTTCAGTAATCGCATACTGTTTTAGTTCTGCTCTTCCTTCGGCTGCTTTTTTAGAGTCTTGCCATTCTGGAATTGCATTTACTAAAAGCTGTGCTTCATTTTGCACTTGAGCTTGTAAGTTCTGCATTTGCTCTTGTTGACTTTGTTGCAACATTCTTTGTTGCTCCGCTAACACCGCATCTTGCTTTTTCTTGCTTTCTTCCCAAGCTGCTCGTTGCGAGTTATAACCAACAGGATCGTTTTCTGCTAAAGATACCCAATCAGGTTCATTTTGCATACCAGCGTCTAACTGGTTACGCATTTGATCTAGTAACTGCGTATAAATTGCACGCTCCTCTCGGACTGCATTAAATTCGGTTTCAGCTTGTTTTCGCTGATTAGCCAATTCTTGCGTTTTCCGAGTGTAATCAGATTGCCTACTGTATCCGCTTTTCAGTTCATCGAGCGTGACCTCTTGTTCTATTCCATCAACACTTATTGTGTAAATGGAGGGTTGCTCTTCACCTTCTTCTTCTACTTGGTTAGCTTCTAATTCTTCTTCTTCGAGTTCATCATCGTATTCTTCATCTTCAAACTCTTCTGCTTCTTCTACTTCTTCAGTAGCTTCTGCTTCAAGTTCTTCAGGTGCTTCTTCGACAACTTGCTCTTCTTGTGCTTCGATGCTTTCTTGAGATTCTTCTTGTTGAGTCAATAGAGCTTCGATAGCTTCTTTGCCATTATCTAAACTGGAGTTAAAACCAGTCGCTTTTGCGGTGTTGGTACTCATAGTAATTTCCAATAATTAAACTAAGTTTATATTGTAAGGCTTTATAAAGCCTTTATGCAATATTTTGTTTGATCTTGACAATCTGATTTTTCTTTATAGTGCCATTTTCAACCACTATTCTTAATTGTCTTTCAAATTCTGGTATTAATTTCATTGCTATCCACAATCTTTCACGCTCTTCTTGTTGATCTTGTTTTGTGATAGCCCAAAGGTTTTTGTATTGTTCTTCCAACATAATCATCGCATCTTGAAATATTTCGTTATCAAGAATATCTTGAGCGATACGACCTCTCTCTATGTCTTTTCTATCATCTACCATTAATCAAACCTACTGCTTGCAAAATAAGCATCTCTTCTAGCTAATCTATCTGGATCAAGATAATCATACGTTGGTATGTTGACTGGAGCAGTTCCAGCTTTTATGACAGGTAGTTTTTCCGCAACGGGGAAATCTAGTTGAGGATTAGCGTCTAATAATGAAACTACAGGACTTTGTATTTGAGGAACAACTGGAACGCTTGGAGTTTCATTTAATAAACCAAGATTATCTACAATGTCTTGCAAAGCGTTCATATCTACATTTGATTCTGGTGTAACTACACTTGTATCAGCTAAAGGCATTGGTTCTGGTGCTTCAGGAATAATATTTATATTATTAAACAATGATGCACCTAATGATGGATATGATGGTTCTGGAACTATGTCGGTAACTGTAATGTTTTCTTCAGGTGGTGTTAATAAACCTAAATTTAATCCTAAGTCTGCTCCTGTTATAGGTGCAAACCTTTCATTAACCATTTCTAATATAGGATCTTCATAAATGGGTAAATTATCTACAGCATTAGCCACTACTGGTGGAGGCACTACTGGAAAATCTACTTGTGGATTTGGCGTTCCTAATAAACCACTAAAATCAATGTCGTTTAAAAAAGTTGTATCTAAACTTCCCAAAGGTGATACGGTTTGCGGTCTTTCTTCTGGAATTTGCTGAATTTTTTCTACTGTAACACCAGGAGGTGCGTAAGGCATTTGATTAGGAATTGGATCGTAAGCTCCTTCACCTGTGCCTAAATTTAAGATTGGTGCTGGGCCTTCATAAAATGTTTCTTGTGGTATGGATGGAAAAGGAATTCTACTTGCTCCTGGTGCTGTGTAACCCATTGGTTGATCCATGCTGTAAGACATTCCTGGTGCAATCATGCTAGGTACGTTTTCTCCACCAGCTATAGAACGTGCATAATTTAATCCACTTAATATACCACCACCACCGCTACTACCGTCACTACCAACAGAAGATCCAAAACTTCCGCCCATTTCATAAAATTTATTTCTAGCGTTGTTTCTATTTGTTGGATTAATGTAAGTATAAGGTTTAACTGAATCAGGAACTCTACTCCATCCCTCTGTAGTGCTTCCCGTTGTTTCGGTTACTGGATCAAACCAGTAAAAGTTCATTGAATCAATGTATTCACCACCTAACGCTCTTTTGCCTATATCACTTTGAGCGTATGGATCGTATGCTGTTTCTGCCATTATTTAACCTCGAATAATTTGTCTATTTTTTGTTCCATTTTATCTAAAACTTCTAAAACTCTAGCTATATCCATTTGTTGTTGTGATTTAGTCACATACAAAGTTGGTATTTCTTCTCTGGTTTTGTTTAATAAAATGTTCACTCTTTTTATCTCATTTGCGTTTGTGCGTATGTTATACATTAGGGGAGCAACAACTAATGTTAAAAGTACATTCCAAAACAATAGCGGGCTAACATCCATTTCTTAATAACTCCACAAATGAGGGCGAGGTCTATTCTCTTCTGGTTCTGATATGTCCAAATGTATAAAACGCCCATTGCCCTTTTGATTAATTCCTATGCCTGGCAAATTTCTTTGCATGGCTAATTTTAATATTATATACGCTTTTTCATGTGATGCACCAATGTCAACCGCTAGACCCGAAGTATGCACACCAGGGTTTTTCTTTTTCTTTTCTATTGGGTGTTCAACACACCTATAACCAGATGTAATAATAAAAGGAAAATCTGCTTCCTCTCTTATTCTTTGAACCACATCAACTATCCTTTCATCTATGCCATGCTCACCACAATGCTGACACGCAAATTCTTTTTCAGAGAAGTTAGGATATTTATTCCAATCTATGACTTCCATAAATTTACAAAATTAATAACTTTTTGTACTTTCTCTGATTGCTTACGGTCTATAACAATACCTACTGCTACACCTATTAAAAATATAATTAAATATTCCATTTTAACTCCTATGAATCATCGCTAGTGTGCGATGCACCAAAATAAAAACTGATAATGGCTGATGCCAAACCACCTAAATAGCCGAGAACTAAATTGACCAAAGCCTCTGAGTTGGCTTCTGGGGGCATAAGGGTGATAAGAAATATATACCCTAAAAAACCACCTAATGTAGCAATACCTATAATTCTTGCTGTCCAATCTTTAGAAAACGTAGATCTGGCATTTTGTGTGTCTTGTACTTCTAGTTTAAAGACATCTACCTCTAGTTCTTTCATTTTAATTTCAAAATCTGCTTCAGCTTTTTTCAACTCAAGCATTTGTTCTGGCGTAGCATTGTTTATAGCTTTTTGTATTTCTTTGGGTTCATTTTTACACCCCAATACATCTGCAATCATGTTTGCAGCCATACCACCCATAGGCCCACCTAACGCTGTGCCTAGTGTAGGAGCTACCGATCCTACTAAATTTTTAAGTAATGCTTTCATATCAATTATCCCAAGTATAAATATTAAGAGGTTCTTTTTTGCCTTTAACTTTCATCGGCTGAAGTGATTTTAACCTATATTCTGATTTTATTGCAGTATTGTGACCAATTAATACATCTACTCCAGCTTCTTTAGTTCCAGATTCAAGTCTGGCTGCTACGTTACATGGATCACCAATAAGACTAAATGCAAATCTATCTGTTGCCCCAAAGTTACCAGCTATACAAACACCTGAGTTTACACCTATGCCAATGGCTATTTCAGGTATGCCTTCTTCAACAAACTTTTGATTAAGTTCTTTTATATTGTTTTGTATTTCTTGAGCAGCTGCTAATGCAAGATTATGATGATCTGGTTGAGGTATTATTGTATTAAAATGAAACATTCCAGCATCGCCAATAAATTTATCCGTAACGCCTGAGAATTTATTTACAGCTTTTACTTGTGCGTCTAGTACAGAATTCATTATGTAAGTAACCATTTCTGGCTCTACTGATTCTGACAAACTTGTGAACCCCCGTAAATCTGTAAAGATGATTGAGCAATCAACTCTTTTACCATTGACCTGACAAAGTTCTGGGTTAGCTTGCAACTTTTTCACCATACGTGGATCTAAATACTTACCAAACTGTTGTTTTATGAGCTGTCTAA
Organism: Parvibaculum sp.; assembly: GCA_002695905.1. Classification (GTDB taxonomy): domain Bacteria; phylum Pseudomonadota; class Alphaproteobacteria; order Parvibaculales; family Parvibaculaceae; genus Mf105b01. Next base: position 2,012 of record NZQM01000055.1, on the reverse strand, counting down.
GTTTGTATTGTTCTCTAAACCTTAAATAGAAAGCTGTGGTAGCTGTTATAAATTGTGATATTAGTGTCCAAGTAACATCAATTAAAATACCTTGTTGCGCTGTCCAATAGCCATAAATCCCTGTAGAAGCCATTATTATAAAAACGCTAGATATACCTAAAGTAATCCCAAAAAGATTTAACACCATCCATATAAGGGCAATAGAAATAGACAATAATAATAACTCTACTGCCAAAGCGTAATCAGGTATGTATGGACTGTCCTGTATTAATATTGACTCTGCAAGAGCAGCTTGTATCTTGTGTGGTTCAAGCAAACCAGCTGGTGTAGAGATTTGTGGCATAACACCATTAGCTGTAACTCCAACAATAACAAATTTATCTTTTACATTCATTTCTTGTAACGTGGTGGAAGGGGTATTCACGAAACTTATCCACTTACGCCCTAAACTGTCTGTTTTAACCGCTGGAAGCCCTTTTACCCGTATTTCTTGTATACCATTATCATTTGTATTTATAACGTAGGTATCAGCACCAGCTAATACCTTTAATATTTGTGTACCGAAGGCTGGTGTCCAACCATCGGGTGTACGCATTAACAAAGGCAGCCTTCTTGTAAGACCATCTACATCAACAGGTGCTGATGATATGCCTTGATAAGCACTATTTTTTAAAATTCCAATGTTTTGTGTAGAGCCTTGCAACATTACCCCACCTTTATCATCACCTAAGATAACTGTGCCTGTAGTTTGTGGGTATTGTTGATTGTCAGTTTCAAACATAGCAATCACACTTGGATAAAGTTTTAACACATCGGCAAAGTCTTGATCTCCACCAAAACGATCTGGTTCACTAAATGCTATAACGTAGCCAACACCCATAGCTCCGTGATTAAGTAAATCCATGTGTATTTCTGCTAGTCGTTGACGGGGAAAAGGCCATCCGCCTTCTCGTTGTACGTCTTGTTCTGTAATATCTAGCGTTACAAATAAATCAGATGTAGGTTGTTCTTTAACCCAAGCATCAAATACTTTTAGTTTAAGTATTTCTAAGGGTGCAAGTTGATATGCAAGAGGTAGGGTAAGTAACGCCAGTAAACCTAATAACTGTAACTTCTTCATCCCGAACCTTGCTTGATTATTATTGTTGTTGACGAACCACCATTAATTTTAACTGTATTAGTCACACCGTCTTGCACCAATATAACAGTATAACTGCCTGATCCGTCTAAATCTAATTTTGCACTTTGGCTAACTGTTCTAGTAAGACTAATGTTCTGTCCTGAAACTATGGTTGTTATTTGTGTATCTTTGTCTTGCCCTATTTCTGTACCAACAATACGAATACCCACACCGCCTTGCTTAAGGGCATCCTCTTCTTTAGATATAGCCAAAGCATCTAGTACGTTAAGTAAATCTTCTAAAAAGTTTACATCTAAATAGTTTATATCCAGTTCTGTAAACTCTAGCTCTTCTTCTGCATCTAAGAAATCTTCGTTCAGATAATCTATATCTAAATCGTTAAAATCTAAATAGTCAGCAGATGCTTGTGTTTGTGTTTCTTCTAGTTGTTGTTCTACTTCTTGCGGTGGGTTTACAATCAACATATTATCAATTAAATCTAGCGATATATCTAAGGTGACTGGCTTGGTAGGATTGTTCTCAAACACAGACACCGTAGTTGCCTGGTAGGGTTTGTTTAAAGTCACACTACCCATAGCTGTAGCTACTATTATTTCACCGCTTGATATTCCGTTTTCATCGGGTAGCAGTATGACTAAAGATCTACCTAACTCGTCTACCGTACAAGTAAAGTCCGTACCTCTTATTGCTATGTTAGCTGTCGGTGTGCGTATGGCTATGTTGCTTTTGTTATTAAATTTACCAGTAATAAAACGTGCAGTACCACTAGCAAACTTAAGAGCCATTTTAGATTTAGAAGGGTCGGGATCGTAGATGTATTCGTCTATAACCAGTTTAGAGTGTTCGGTTAGTTTAACTGTAGAATCGTCTT
>NZQM01000054.1 GCA_002695905.1 Parvibaculum sp. | reverse complement strand
TAAAATTATTTTGTTGTTATTTGTATATATGAGTAGAAAGATTTTTGAAGATGACGATGATTTAGTAATTGAGCCACCTATTGAAAAAAAAGAAGAGAAACCAAAGGAGGAGATTGAAAATAAGGAGAATATTGATCCTTTAGATCAAAAAGTAGAATCCCCCAAGGTTAAAAAAGAAAAGAAAAAGAGAACACGAAAACCAATGACAGATGAACAAAAACAGGAAATGCTTGACCGATTGGCTGCAGGGAGAAAAAAAGCATTAGAAAATAGGCAGAAGAAAGCAGAGGCTAAAAAGATTGTTAAAAAAAATAAAGTTGAAGCAATAGATAAAATTATTAAAGATGATGAAGACAAAAAATTAGATAAGGAAGAGAAAAAGAAATTAAGGGATGAAATGAATGAATTAAAAGAAATGATAAAGAATTTAAAAAATGATAAATCAGATAAGGAAATTATGTCTACTGTAAAAGTTGAGCCTAAACCTGAACCACCCAAGGAACCAAAAGAAGAAAAAGAAATTATTAAACCGCAACCTATTATTGAACCACCTCAAGAAAAAAAACATGTTTCAAGAGGTATAAGGAGTAGATGGAGTAAGTATAAATAAGATTTTTATTTTAAATATTTATTTATATCTATTGGTTCAAAATCTTTATTTAAATACATCGTACGCTTTGGATTGGTGTAATTTATAACCATGAAATCCCTTTTATCTTTTACATTATCACGGAACATCTTGACAAAGTCAGCATCTTTTTTTAAATAATTATTTTCTTCAGCCACGGCATCTAAATTTTTTTTTGAAGTATCAAATACAATAAGACCGTTTATATTGGATCTTAATGTAGGGCTGGCTTGTGAATACTGCTGGACACATACAAACAAGGAAAGATTAATATGCCGTCCATTACATGCAATACGTGAAATCTGCCCCATTCTTTTGTTTCTCAAAGCTCCTGAGAATCCAAGGTCATCCATGATTATTAATTTATTTTTTGGCTTTATATTATCAGCTACTGCCTGTTCATATTCCTCCTCTAACATATCATATAATTCTTTTACCACATCCTCGTTATAATCAGTCATTAAATGTGATTCATCGATATCTTTTTCCTCAATAATTACCTTTAATTTTTCATCGTTGGTAATACTTGGCGATATAATCCATATATCATTTTTATCAAAATCATTTAAATAAAAATTTGGATTTAGTAAAAAATTTGTAATTAATGTTGTTTTTCCTTGTTGACTTCGTGCAGTAATTAATACTCTAAACGGTATATCAAATAATAAATCTTTTTTTTTTCCGTAATTATCTGATTTATCAATTACTTTTAAAATTTGATGTTTTTTTTTCATATTATAATATATTATATATTAATATAATAATATGAACAACTTTTCACAAATTGGAGGATTATTAGAAGCAAATAATGAACAAAATAATATCGCTGCTGAACAAATGCAGAGAATACAAGATTTAAAAGATAAAAATGATGAGGAAGAACAACAGATGAAAGATAGTTTCGCTTCGGCTGGTGAATTATTAGGTGGCGGTATGTTTGAAAAATCTGCACAATCTTTAATAAAAAAAGGTATTAAATACTCTAAAAATAAATTAAATAAACTTGGCGTTAATCCTGAAGAATTTGAACAAATGGCGGACGATTACGGCAAATACGGTGTAAAAGGTTTAATGTCAGGCATTATTAAAAGAGGTAAAATTAAAAGTGAAAAACAATTAGGAGAATATATTAATAAATTAAAAGGTAAATTTGAAGGTCCAATTAGTTCAAAACCTGCAGATTTTACAGTTGATGACTTTGGATTACCTAAAATAAAGGCAGATTTACCACCTGACACCCCTATTGTTAGAGACACATTAGTAAAAGGTGGTGATGATTTTAGACCCTCAAGAGTATTAGATCCTGATTTTGAATTAGGAAAATATAAATTAAATATTGGCGAGGGTGGTCAATTTTCAATTGCAAATCGTGAAACAGGAGCTACTGCCTCAGAATCAGATATTAGGGGGTATGATGAAAATCAATTAAATAGATATAAAAAAACTTATGGAAGCGATGAATTCAAGGAACCTGTTGATCCTCTAGAAGCTGTAAGCCGTGACCCTCAGGGCTTAAGTGATTTGAGGGCTAGATTTGATTCTTATGGATTATCTAACGATGCAGTAGAAAAGCCTTTAACTAGTGATGTATTTGAATTTAAGAGACCTATAGAACCACCTAAACCATCTTTACCTAAACCAACAGAAGATTTAAGCCGCTATGGTGTTGGTGATAGTGATAATTTACCATCTTCTTTTACATCAAATAAATATTTACAAGATTTAAAAAGCAGTAGAGATTACGGCAAGAATATTTCAAATGCTTTTATGCAGGGCAAACAGGATGAAGCTAGATTAAATACAATTAAGGAAAGAGTAAGCGATTTAAAAATGAGAAGATCAAATTTAGATTCCGATAGTTTAAGAAGTATTTATAAAGAAAAATTAACAAATCAGCCACGGGTTAAAAATGTAAATGGCAAGGTTGATGTTGATAGTTATGATAAACAAATATCTTATAGAGAGAATGCTATGAATGAAGTTGAAAATTTCCAAGGCTTGGCTCGTCAAAACCAATCTTCAATAGATGCGGGTATTGTTAAAGATCCAAGGTTACAACCTGAACAATTAAATGAATTATTCCCCGAACCTCTAACTACTAAACCACAACAAGAACCAACAGCCCAAGCAGCACAAGAGCCCGACCCTGTTAATGAAGGTGACATTTCAGATTTTAAACCAATTAATGATTTTTCTACACCTAATTTTGGATCTCAATCAGGAACTTTTAAAAATGTATCATCTAGTGTATCACAGCCTGAACCTGAAGATTTTAAACCTGAAGCAATCAGTAATGAAACACCTACAGACTCAGGAATTAGTGGCTCAGATTTGGAACAGGCAGGGGTAAAATCTGTTACTGCTGCAGGAGAAACAGATCTAGAATTGGGCGGTATTGAGGATCCAATCGGTGATGTCGTATCTGCTGTAGTTGGAATTGGTACATTAATTGGCTCTCTACTTGGTGATAAACCAAAAAAAGAATCTGCACCACCACCACCACCAACGATAAGAACTACATTTCAAATTGGACAAGATGTATAAAAATAAAAAAAATTTTTTTTAATTAAAGATTTTTTAACAAATTTTTTTTATTTTGTAATAGTATAATAAAATGGATAGAATTACCAAAATAAATTCCGTACAAGGTGGAGCTTTTACAAGTGCCCAAAACCTTTGTGATTTTGTAATCCCTTCTGGAGCTGTTATTAATATGAAAAAATCATATTTAATGATTAATTGCGATATTCAAAATGATGGATCAGCAGGTATTAATAACACCGTATTAACAAAATCTAGCTTTGCTCGTGCTGAACAATATGCATTAGCCCCATCCGAAATTATGATAAAACACGCTCATTTAGAGTTTGAAAATACTGGTATGGTTGAAGATATCAGAGATGTTAATGTTTTAAAATGTAACATGAAACAATATTCAGAAGATCCAATAAAAAAAATTTCTGATTCATACCGCTCATTTAATGGTATTAATGACGGTAATAGCCTTGCAGGTTCTCCATTTCGTGACCTTGTAAAATCTGGCTCTGTTGTATCTACTAACAAATCTCATGATATTAGGGTTGACATGTCTTCATTATTTGGTTTAGGTGAAGTTGAACAATTAGATACTGGTAGATTAGGTCAAGGTATGATGCATTTGACATTAGATTTTGATGATATTGGATTCCAAAGTTACACAGGAAAAACAGCTGATGACGTTCAAGGAGGTTCTTACTGGGGATTAGTTGAAGCAAGAAGTAATGCAACAGGTGCCCAACGTTCAAGTAATGGCTCAGTTGGTACTCGTACCGCAATAAATAAGGGTACAATTGCAGCAGCTGATGTTGCAGGTGCTATCTATCAAATGACAAGAGATTATGACAGTTTAGAAGATTCTCCATTTTATGTTGGTCAGCAGGTTGAGATTAGTTTTACGAATTCAGCAACTCCTCCTGTTGCTGTCGCAGAAACAAAAACCATTAACTCAATTTCATATAATGCCGGAAATAAAAAAATATCTCTTACTGTTGATAGTGCTTTAACTCCTGGTGGGGCTGGTGATTTAACATTGGTTAGTTTAACTGGTATTGATTCACCTGCTAATACTTTTGTTGTAAATAATGTAACATTTGTTATGTATGAAGACGTTTCAGGCCAAAAACCCCCTTCTTCAATTCAATATAAAACTTATACAGTTGAAAGAGATACAGAAAATGCCATTACTGCCTATTCTAAAATGTTTTATGTTGAGCCTGAATGTGCCAATATGTTTGTATTATGTCCTGATGGTGACACATCAGGTACTCCTGCCGCAACCCCATCTAAATATATTTCAGATCTTGATATATCAGATTATAGACTTCGTGTTAATGGTGCTGATTTAACTAACAGACCTATTAAAATGAATACCCCCGAACATTGGGATCGTTTAGGAAGAACATTTTTAAATATGGATATGCAATTAAATAGTATTAGATCTAAAGTTCCAAAAATCTCAAATCAAAGAGCTACAGAGGATGGCGTACCTGAAATTAAATTAATTGCCGAATGCTTTTCTCTCACCGCATCGGCAAAACAAGTTCAAGTTGACATAAATTCAGGTCGTGGAGTTAGAACAATTTATTTATTTAAGGAAGTTATTAGAGAAATTTAAATATTTTTTTTTTGTTTTTATTTTTTAAATTTTTTTTATTTTGTTATAGTATAATAAAATATGGAAAATTACATGTATCATGAAGTTCAACCTGAAAATAGAAAAAGTGATGGATATATACCTCAAACCGTTGTAGATTTTGTCCTTAATGCTCAAGGGCGATCACTTGTGCCAAACAGTATTAAAATAATTGGCGAGTTTCAAGTATTAAGTGATGGAACTGCTCAGGTAGCCGCTGGTTCATTTTCAACTCATAAAATTAATCGTAAGGCAGCTATAAATTCGGTTTGTGAATCTATATCTTCATCAACTGTAAACCTCGGAAATTTAGAATTACTTAATAATTATGGAAGATTTGTTGCAATGGAAGAAACAGGAGTTGCCTACCGCGATGATTATTGCAATGCTTCAAAACTTGTAGAATTAAAAGCCCCTTCTGAGGTTGAAAGTGGTTTAAACTGCAATCAAGATCCTCAAACTTATTTTACTGCTAATGGTACAAGTACAGTATCAAATAGAAATGTTTCATTTTCATTTAAGCCTAGAATTTGCCTTAATAGATTTTCAGGCGGCAATCTTTCATTTGGTAAAACGGGGGCAATGACAATTTCATTAACATTAGCTAGAGCTTTTGGGGTTCTTTATGGAATTAATTTAGATGTAAACGCCACTTATAAATTACTTAATTTAAGAGTATGCTACGCTTCTGTTCCTAGTGAGGCTCAACCTCCCATTGTATTAATGAATAAAGTTAATAATATTAAGACTTCTATTTCTTCATCTAGTGCCAATATTTCCGCTAATATTCCTTCCTCGAGTGTAAAGGGCGTATCTATTAGTTTCCAGCCACAAGCAGAGGAAAACGTCCGTGAATTTGATAATTTAGCATTAAAAAGATTATCTGGATTATCAAAACTTCAATTTATTTTTAATGATTCACTTAATAAATATATTAATTATGTTCTTTCTTCTGATTCTGAAATATTGGCTCATGCTGTTGAATCATTTAACTCTATGGGTCATTCAAATGTTAATGCTACACAACTTACACAAGGTGACAATATGATTGTTGGAACTGGTTTTAGTGATTTCGTAGATTTCACTAAATCCGCCTTTGATGTTCAATTCTCAAGTTCAATTAATACCGCTCATAATGTCTATCTTTACTTTCATAGTGCCATTCAAGTCTAGCCTTAAGAAAACTTAAAAACAAAGTTTAAGAAAATAAATTAAAATTAATATTATTTTAATTTTAATTTTTTTTTTCTTTTTAATAAGTATAAAATAAATGAGTTATTACACTTCTGAAGTTTCAAGTAAATTAATTGACCCTAATGTTTATATTGCTAATTTAAGGGTTGAGTTTCAACTTCCTAAAAATGATTATGGAAACAGAATGAGATTAGAAAATATAGGCTTAACCGCTGGAGGTTCTCCACAATACAATACTTATATTGGTGCTGTTTCAAGTATTAAATCTGTACGTCTTTTAAATGGTAGAGATGAATTAGATTCATGCCGTGAAGTAAATAGATTTTTATCATGGAAAAGATTTAATAAATCAAATACTTTATCATTAGGAATTGGTCAACAATCATATAAAAATAAATATGGTCTTTGTTTTTCTGGTGATGGTTCTGGAGCAGATGGTACAGATGCAAACGCCCAAAAAAAGATTACTAAACCTATGGATCTTGGCGGTGCTGCTAAATTACAATTAACAACTGATGCCGCAACAACACCAAAAGCCTACTTAGATTTAAAAGAATGTCTCCCTTTTTTAAATGCTGTTGAGGTTTTACCTGCCGACCTTTTCCCTCAATTAAGATTAGTTATTGAATATGAAACAGATGTCAGAAATATGATTACCGTAGATAATCAAGTTGTTACAACTACTAGACCACTTCTTGCCGTTGATGTTATAGAAGATGATCAAATGGTTAAAAATATGATGAATGATTTAAATGGAATGACTTGGAATTGCATTGAACACGACCTTTGCAGAATTGCTGCAAGCAATGCAAATGCTACCCAAAAAGTAGTTAATAGGTTAAATGGTTTTAACAATAAAAGATTAATGAAATTTCATATTCAAAAAGTTCCAACTAATAAAGCCGAAAACGTGGATGATAATAACGCTGTGCGTGATGGTGGCGACTTATATTCTCAAGCTTTCTATAATGAAAAATTCAACGCTAGAATTAATGGCAGACCTAAAATTGCTGGTCCTTCTGGTGCTGAATATCCAAACCAACGCTTAGCATTAACAGTTGATGCATTTGGTGAATGTACTACATTTTATGGTTGCAATCGTCAGGGCGTGGATCAACCTGACGCGGTAACCTCTAAAAACTTAGACAGTGGCTGTCAAGATTATTACGGATTATATGTTAATGATATTATAAAAGATTTTGAGCTTGAAATTGAGAGACAAACATTCGCAAACACTGTTACGCCTCCATTTAAAAAACCTCAATCTTCTGGATATGATGTTCATGTTTTTGGAGAAGTTAGAAAACAGTTAGTAGTTTCTGGCAGTGATTACCAAGTTAAATATGCATAAATTTAAAAAGTTGTTTATAATTAAAATTTAATATCTATATAAATTATAATAATAAACAATGAATAATGCTATTATAGAATTAAAAGAAAATGAAAGTCAACAGGTAGGAAATCAAATTAATGGTTCTTATAATATTAATTTAAAAAAAAATTTGGAGCTTTTTGATGGTGATGAACTAATTATTAAAAATGTATTTGTTGACACTATTGCGTCATCTGGTGGTTTAATTGTTTTAGAAGAAGATACTACTATTACTATGAATTTTTGTCGTGGTTTTACTTTTAATACTGGTATTACAAATAATACAACTGGAACGGGGGTTAATACCCTTAAAGAACCTGATGGTGGATATAAAATAAATTTAAATATACCTGCCGCCCAACGTGATGAGAGACACCTACAAGCAGAATTAGACCGAGAAGATCCTGCAATTAATAAAAAACTAGGTGATGGTTTTACATATTTTCAATTAGAAGAGAAAACAGTTGCAGGGGGGAATAATTTTATACAAGCAAATAATATTAGATTTACAAGCGATATAAGTAGTAAAGGATATAGCGGACACTACGGGGGGGTGGCAATAGCATTTTGTTTTTTAGGTATAGATGGAAACGTACAAAATATTTCAATTGAATTATTAAATTCTGATACAACCGAGAGTGGTAAATCTACTGTGCAAGCATTAAAAAACGATTCCTTCGTTTATGATATTACTTGGAAAGGAGATAATAGAGGTTATTTAAATGGTGGAATTGAAGTTATTTCAAGTACTGATACTTTAGAACATCATAATTTAAATCCTAATTTTGATTTTTCGGTCGGTAGTATTCCTGTGCCTGCAGGTGATTTTTTTAATTTAAAACAAGAATCAATAAGTTTTACAATTCAAAGAGGGGCGTATGATCCTAATGATTTAGCAAGAATAATTACTGATGAATGTGTAAAACGTCCTGATGGTCAATTTAAAAAATTTGACAAAACAGATGTTCAGGTTTTTCCTTTTTCAACCCCATTATATAATTTATCAAATAATGAAAGTTCTGATCTTGATAATGATAATATTTTTTTTCTTAGTTCAGATTCTCAAGTATTATTAAATTTAAATAGAGGTATTAATAATAAACCTGTTTGTGGCTGTAATCAATTTTCATTTATTTTTGATGCAGATACACAAACATTTAAATTTGTTTCCTTACACACTCCATTTTATGTAGATATATCAACAGGGGGACAACATAATTTACAGATAGGAACACAATACAGTGTAAGAGGAAATTCAACAAATGATGAAACGGTACCATTTATTGACTCTAAAAGAGGAGAAATTATTATTATGGGTTTAGATGCCAGAGATGAAAGCGGTAATTATGTTGACTTTTGGTTTGGTAAATTGGGTTTAAATCCAAATATTATTGCAGGTGGTCATCAAAATTATCAAGATTTTAGATATGTAATTACTGCTGGTGGAACTGTTACAGTTAAAATTCCTCAACTCAATATTATAAAAGGGGTAAATAGTACTGATGCTTTTTTAGGTGCTGACAGTATTCTAGATAATTCAATATTGGTACCTGTTACTGCATCATATATGTCAACAATAAAAACAAGTAATTTAATGACTACTCCAATTTTTGGTCTTAAAACTTTAGGGCTTATTACAGATACTAACGGCTATTTTCTTATTTCTGTTTCAGGTTATAATAATAATGTTAGGGTTATTGGAGAGAGAGATATTAACGCAAATATATCGGCGATTGTTTCTCGTTATTATGCATCAACCTCTTATACAAATGGCTATATTTCTGATTCTGTCAGTTATATACATAGAGGTGAGCCTATTATATTGTCTGATTTTTCAGTCTCAATTTTAGATCCTGGTCATAAAATTTCATC
>NZQM01000053.1 GCA_002695905.1 Parvibaculum sp. | reverse complement strand
GAATCACAAAACACCTCTATTTAAGGCATTTTGTGATGTGATTTTCACTCTGGTAGATCGGAAACGACATGAGAGAATCCGTGCGGGGTTTTTGCGTTTGATCCGTTCCTGTATGCAAGGACGGTAAGATTCGGAGCATTTCCAGGAAAAGTGCCAGATCAGACTTGGCCGGTTTTCTGTCCGGAAATGCGACCAAAAGGGAATCTGGGGAATATGAGCGATCTAGAGAAGATTGAGGTGGACGTTCTGGCAGCCGTTAGGGGTGCCGGAACTGAAAAAGACCTGGAAGAGGTGCGCGTCGGCGCCCTTGGCAAAAAGGGCAGCATTTCTGAGCTCATGAAGGGTCTTGGCAAAATGTCGCCGGAAGAGCGCCAGGAAATGGGTCCGGCGCTCAATGGTCTTAAAGCTCGTGTTGGCGACGCGATTGCCGCCCGCAAAGCCGAACTTCATGAAGCAGCCCTTGAAGAGCGCCTTGCAACGGAGAAGGTCGATGTGAGCCTGCCAGTCCGCCAGACACCGATTGAACAGGGCCGCATCCACCCGCTCACCCAAACCATGGACGAGATTACCGCGATCTTCTGCGATCTGGGTTTCGCCGTCGAAGAAGGCCCGGACATCGAAACCGACTATTATAATTTCGAAGCGCTGAACTTCCCCGAAGGCCATCCGGCGCGGGAAATGCACGACACCTTCTATTTCCATGAGCGCGAAGACGGAAGCCGTCCGCTGCTCCGCACCCACACAAGCCCCGTGCAGGTGCGCACCATGGAAAAGAGTGAGCCGCCATTCCGCTTCATTGCGCCGGGCCGCACCTTCCGCTGTGACAGCGACCAGACCCACACGCCGCAGTTCCACCAGGTCGAAGGTCTGGTTGTGGGCCGGGACACTCATATGGGCCACTTGAAGTGGACGCTGGAAGAGTTCCTTCGCGCCTATTTCGAAACCGAAGGTGTGGAAATTCGCTTCCGCCCGTCCTTCTTCCCCTTCACAGAGCCGTCCATGGAAGTGGATGTACGCTGCGCCCGCCTGGGCAACGAGATCCGCATTGGCGAGGGCGACGATTGGCTCGAAATTCTGGGTTGCGGCATGGTGCATCCCAATGTGCTGAAGTCCTCCAACATTGATCCAAATGAGTTTCAGGGCTTCGCCTTCGGCGTCGGCATCGACCGCTTGGCGATGCTGAAATATGGCATCCCGGACCTGCGCGCCTTCTTCGAGACGGATCTCCGCTGGCTCCGTCACTACGGGTTCGCCGCCTTGGATGTGCCAACTCTGGCGGGAGGGCTCAGCTCATGAAGTTCACCCTCTCCTGGTTGAAAGACCATCTCGACACCGACGCCACCCTTGATCAAATCGTGGACAAGCTCACCATGATCGGCCTTGAGGTCGAGGACGTGGTGGACCCGGCAGCAGCGCTCGCACCCTTTGCGGTCGCGCGTATCGTCGAGGCTGGTCCGCATCCCGACGCGGACAAGCTGAAGCTTTGCAAGGTGGAAGCCATGATCGATGGCAAGACAGAATTGCTGCAGGTCGTTTGCGGCGCGCCAAACGCGAAGACCGGCCTGCTCGGCATCTTCGCACCGTCCGGTGCCACCATTCCGGCCAACGGCATGGTACTCAAGCCCACAAAAATCCGCGGCGTTGAATCAAACGGCATGATGTGTTCAGAGCGCGAGCTGGAACTCTCCGACGAACACACCGGCATTATTGAGCTCGACGGCGAGTTTGCCGTCGGCACACCTGCATCAGAAGCACTCGGCAAAACTGATCCCATGATTGAGATCGGCATCACCCCAAACCGTCCGGATTGTTTGGGCGTTTATGGCATCGCCCGTGATCTCGCAGCGGCGGGTCTCGGCACGCTGAAAGACAATCCGGTGCCAGCAATCAATGATGCCTTTGAAAGTTCCGTCGGCATTGAACTCGCCTTCGACGACGAGGGCAAAGATGCGTGTCCTGTCTTCGCCGGGCGCATGGTTCGCGGCGTAAAGAACGGCCCGAGCCCTGCCTGGATGCAGGAACGGCTCATCGCTATTGGTCTGCGGCCCATCAATGCGCTGGTTGATATCACCAACTATCTTTCTTACGACCAGGCACGCCCGCTACATGTCTACGATGCGTCAAAGCTCTCTGGCACTGTTCGCACACGACTGGGCAAGGGCGAAACCTTCACGGCGCTGGATGGCAAGGAATATAAGGCTGACGAGACCATGACGGTCATCGCCGACGAGTCCCAAGTCTTGGGTTTTGCAGGTGTGATAGGCGGTGAGGAAAGCGGGTCGGCGGAAACGACGACAGACGTTTTCATCGAAAGCGCCTATTTCGATCCACGCAGAACAGCCTCCACAGGCCGAAAGACGGGCATTGTCTCTGATGCACGCTACCGGTTTGAACGCGGCATTGATCCGGCCTCAACACTGCCGGGCGTTGACCGGGCAGCGGCCATGATCATGGAGCTTTGTGGTGGCGAAGCGTCCAACCTGGTTGTTGCAGGCGAAACGCCCGACCATTCACACGTGATTTCTTTCGATACGGCACGTGTCGCAAAACTCACCGGCTTATCTTTGGAAACGTCAGAGATTGAAGAGATTCTGGGGGACCTTGGATTTGAGGTGACGGTGGGCGAGGGTGGGTGTCTCAATGTCGTGCCGCCGAGCTGGCGTCCGGATGTATTTGGACAGGCAGACCTGGTGGAAGAAGTGGTTCGTATTCACGGGCTCGACGAAGTCACCTCCACACCGCTCCCCAAAGGTCATGCGGTGGCAGACCCGGTTTTGAACCTGTCTCAGAAGCGTCTGCGCAATGCCAAGCGCGTACTGGCATCGCGGGGTTTTGTCGAAGCGGTCAACTGGTCCTTCATCCCAAAAGCTCATGCGGAACTCTTTGGTGGTGGAGAGAACGCCATCGCGCCACTGGAACTTGCCAATCCGATTTCCAGCGATATGAGCCATATGCGCCCGGCAATTTTACCGGGCCTCATTGCCGCTGCTGGCCGCAACATGGCACGCGGCGCACAGGACGTAATGTTGTTCGAAGTCGCCCAGCAATATGACGGTGATCAGCCGCGCGATCAGATCAATGTCGCCACGGGTATTCGCCAGGGTACGGCAGGTATTGGTGGCGCAGGTCGTCATTGGCAGGGCGCAAGCGCGTCAGTTGATGTGTTTGATGCGAAGGCCGATGCCGCAGCCCTGCTCGCAACCCTTGGGGCCAAGGTCGACAATCTTCAGGTCGCAGCCGGTGCGCCTGCCTGGTATCACCCGGGACGCTCCGGTGTCTTCCGGATGGGCCCAAAGAATGTGCTGGCACGGTTTGGGGAAATTCATCCCAAGATTTTGGACGAGCTGGATGTGGCCGGGCCGATTGTCGCCTTCGAAGTAATGCTCGATGCGATCCCCAAGCCCAAGGTAAAGCCGACTAAAACCAAGCCAGGTCTCACAATCCCGGATCTTCAGCCGGTGCGGCGTGACTTCGCCTTCATCGTCGCCAAAGACCAGGCGGCTGACGCGCTGGTCCGCGCGGCGGCAGGTGCAGACAAGAAATTGATCACAGGCGTGACGCTTTTTGATGCGTTTGAGGGCGGGAGTTTGGGCGCTGATGAAAAGTCGCTGGCAATTGAAGTGACCCTTCAACCTCAGGACAAAACCTTGACAGACAAGGAACTGGAAGCCGTAAGCGACAAGGTTGTCACTGCCGTTGAAAAGGCCACTGGCGGCAAACTTCGAGGCTAATTTTCGCCCAGAAGTTTGTCCAAGAGATGCGTCCAGGTGCTGGGGCGGTCTATTTTGCCGCCAGTCGCCCGGGTCGTCTGTGCGCCGATGCTTGCAAGATAGGCAATGTCGGCTGCATGACGGGCATCTGCTTTGTCTAATCCCGCCTCCTGAAAGAGTTCGGCAAGATAGGCCCGGCGTCTTTTGTCGACCCGGGCAAGGATCGCGCCCGCCGGATCATAGCTCGCCGCCCAGCCACGTAACACACCCTCGGCCTGAGCGCCGCCGTAGGCGTCTGGCGCTGCACTCACCGCATGGTTGATCAGCCGCTCCAGCTTTGTACGCCCTGACCCGCCACGGGCTTCCACATCATCAATAATATGATCTGTGGCGATCTTTTCCCAATGATCCAACATGGCTGTGTGAAGGGCCGCGCGGTCCTTGAAATGCCAGTAAAAGCTGCCTTTGGTGACGCTGAGGCTTTTGGCGAGTGGCTCCACATTAATCGCGGAAGGCCCACCAGACACAAGCGCGCGAAACGCAGCGGCTATCCAATCTGTTTTGCTCAGATCTTGAGGTTTTGCACCCATGCAAGGCTCCAGCGACAATTTGCCATACGGATCCGTATTGACGGGCTCAGCATATCCAGAGACAGTATCCATACGGAAGCGTATGGAGAAAAAATGACCGTTGAACAGATCGCTCTACTTGTTGCATCTCTTGGCGCCATCGGGATTGGGCTCGCCCATTCAATCCTAGGCGAGCGGGGGATCGTGAAGCCTATTTTAAAACGTATGGATTGGGCAGGTGTGCGGCCAGATGCGGACTTCCTGAACAGAACGGTCCGCTTCGCCTGGCACATCACGACGCTTGCTTGGATCGGCCTAGCGGTAATTTTGGTGGGCCCTCTGATTGGAATGGAAGGGCGGCCAGCCTTTGCGCCACTCACCGTTGCCGCGACCTTCCTGGTGACCGGGGTTGTAACGCTCATCACATCAAAGGGGCGTCACTTGGCTTGGATTGTTTTTCTCGGCATCTCAGCAACTGCCGCTTGGCCCTACATCTGAGGGCTCAAAATGAGGTTATCAGGGTGAACATGCGCGCGTTTCTCGCCGGTACCGCTGCGATGTCGGCCGCTCGATTGAGGCTCGGGTGGCATGGAATAATCAGTGCTTTCTGGCACCTCAATCTCTCGGATGATGCCATGTTCATCTCGTTTCGGCTGGTCGAACCTATGACAGCTTTTCTGAATTCTCATGGCATTGAGGCCGCTTAACGTAAGGGCACTCAAGGGTTGATCCCTAACACAACCTTTTCTGCGCTTCCGCTTTAAAACCCACCGCTTCCACCTTAAAACAGAGGGAACGGAGGGGACATGCAGACATCATCAGCGAGCAGGAACCGCCTCAGGCGCATGGTTGACCGCCAACTCACCATCGAATCCTGGGATCAGCCTGGTCTGTCGCCAACAAACTGGATCCTGGTTGTCCTGATTTTTTCCAGCGTGGTGTTGTTTACCCTCGAAACAGAACCAGCGCTTGCCGGCGCGTGGGCCGAAGCGCTTAACTCAGCCAACCTGTTTATCCTTTATATTTTTGGCATTGAGTTTCTTTTACGCCTTTGGGCGGCAGGGGAGACGCGGGGCATTCGCGGCGTTACCGGACGAGCACGCTATGCGGGACGTTTCTGGTTGACGGTTGATTTCCTGGCTTTTGCTCCAGAACTCTTGATCGTTGCACTCATGTCGGCGGGCATGGAGATTCCCTTCTCTGTGGAAGGATTGAAGGCTGTCCGATTGATGCGATTGGTGAAGCTTGCTCGATTTGTGCCTGCTGCCCAGATGTTGGTGGATGTTATTGAATCTGTCTGGCGGCAATTGCTGATCAGCTTTTTCCTGTCTGTAACGTCAGTCTATTTCGCAGCTGTTGCCATTTATTACGCCGAAGGTGCAGCCAATCCGGAATATTTCGGATCCATCAGCCGATCCCTATGGTGGGCGGTTGTGACCCTCACAACAGTGGGTTATGGCGATGTCTATCCAGTTACCGGTATCGGTCAAATGATTGCGGGGGTGATCGCATTGATCGGGATTGGGATTATCGCCTTGCCCTCGGGCATTATCGCGGGCGCGTTTATGGAGCGACTTGAGGCCGACCGGCGCGCGAAATGAATTTCTGACACGAGACAGGAGCTGAGCGATGGAACTCAAAACGATCAAGGTCGAGCGTGAAGATCAGATCGCAACGGTCTTTTTGTCGAGGCCGCATCGGCGGAACGCCTGGACCGGTCGCATGCATACCGAATACCGCCATGTCCTGACCGAACTCGATCAAGATAAAGCTGTGCGCGTGATCATTGTGACAGGTGACCCCGAGGGCAAAGCATTTTGCGTTGGGGCTGATACAGCCGCACTTGAAGGTCATTCTGAGAAAGGCCGCTATGACAGCGGCACCACAGATGACATAGCAAGGCCCGGCTATGGCATCCGCGAAGAGTTTGACGCGACATTTGCCTATCATTTTGGCCTCACCAAACCGGTGATTGCCGCCATCAACGGTGCTGCGGCGGGAATTGGTGTGGTCCTAGCTGCTTTCGCGGACCTACGTTTTGCCGTGAAAGGGGCGAAATTCACGACCGCCCATGGTCGGTTTAATTTCCCGGCTGAATTCGGCCTTTCCTGGGTGCTGCCTCGGATCGTGGGACTTACCCACGCCAATGATCTGCTCCTGTCTTCCCGCGTCTTTTTGGCCGAGGAAGCGATGGAGATGGGCTTTTTGAACAAATGCCTGGAGCCAGAGGCGCTGATGCCGACCGTATATGAATATGCACGGATGTTGACCCAGTCAGCTCCTGGCTCGCTCAGAGAGACCAAATGGCAGATCTATTCGGATCAGCACAGGAGTGCAGGTGCGGCCGTAAAAGACGCCGAGCGGCTTCTGGAGGCCATGGCGCAGCACCCTGACTATAAGGAAGGGATTAAGGCCTGGATGGAGAAGCGCCCAGCGAACTGGGTTGGAGGCGATGGGTCCGAGTAGTGCGCGCCCTGGCCAGTCGAGCCAGCGACCCTGCTAACTATTCTATGGTGTTGGAAAGCGGGGCCAGCAATGATATATCGCGCCCATGACAGAGCTCGCCCATATTCGTAATTTCTCCATCATCGCGCATATTGACCACGGCAAGTCCACCCTTGCCGATCGGTTGATCCAGACCTGCGGCGGTCTCACGCAACGTGAGATGAAGGAGCAGGTGCTCGACAGCATGGATATCGAGCGGGAACGGGGCATCACCATCAAGGCCCAGACCGTTCGTCTGGACTACAAAGCGGCTGACGGGATCACTTATGAGCTCAATCTGATCGACACACCCGGCCATGTGGATTTTGCCTATGAGGTGAACCGGTCACTGGCCGCGTGTGAAGGGTCGCTATTGGTCGTTGATGCAAGCCAGGGCGTGGAAGCCCAGACCCTCGCCAATGTCTATACGGCCATTGAAGTCGACCATGAGATCGTTCCGGTGCTGAACAAGATTGATTTGCCAGCGGCTGAGCCTGATCGTGTGCGCCAGCAAATCGAAGATGTAATCGGTTTGGATGCAAGCGGTGCGGTGGAGATTTCAGCAAAGTCCGGCCTTGGCATTGACGATGTGTTGGAAGCCATCGTAACCAAGCTGCCGCCGCCTAAGGGAGATCGCTCAGCGCCATTGAAGGCGATGCTGGTCGACAGCTGGTATGACGCCTATCTGGGCGTTGTGGTGCTCGTGCGGGTCGTGGATGGCGAGCTCAAGAAGGGCCAGCGCATCAAAATGATGGCCACAGGCGGCGTGTATCCTGTAGACCAAGTTGGCATCTTCCGGCCGAAAAAAGAAAACCTGTCGTCGCTCAAGGCGGGCGAAATTGGCTTCTTCACAGCATCTATCAAAGAGGTCGCGGACACAGCCGTGGGCGACACGATCACCGATGAAAGACAGCCATGTGACACAGCACTTGGCGGTTTTCATCCGGCACAGCCGGTTGTTTTTTGTGGCCTCTTCCCGGTGGATGCAGCTCAATTTGAAGATCTACGCGAGGCGATGGCGAAGCTTCGGCTGAACGATTCAAGTTTCGAATATGAGATGGAAACCAGTGCAGCGCTTGGTTTCGGCTTCCGTTGCGGATTTTTGGGTCTGCTTCATCTTGAGATTGTGCGCGAGCGGATCGAGCGCGAATTCAACATCGATCTCATCACCACGGCGCCAAGTGTGATCTATCATCTTCATATGACCGATGGGTCAATGGAAGAAATGCACAATCCGGCAGACATGCCCGATGTCATGAAAATCGACCACATTGAAGAGCCTTGGATCAAGGCAACCATCTTGGTCCCAGATGAGTATCTGGGCGCAGTGCTCAAGCTCTGTGAGGACCGCCGAGGGGCCCAGATTGATCTTACCTATGCCGGGTCGCGGGCCATGGTCGTCTACAGACTGCCGCTCAACGAGGTTGTCATCGATTTCTACGATCGCTTGAAGTCCGTAACGCGTGGATATGCAAGCTTCGACTATCAGATTGAAAGTTATGAAGAAGATGACCTTGTCAAAATGTCGATCCTGGTAAATGAAGAGCCGGTTGATGCACTTGCCACGATTGTTCATCGCTCTCGCGCTGAGCAGCGTGGCCGGGCGATGTGTGAGAAGCTTAAGGAGTTGATCCCCCGCCACCTATTCAAGGTGCCGATCCAGGCAGCTCTTGGCGGACGGATTGTGGCACGCGAGACGATTGCCGCGATGCGCAAAGATGTGACCGCGAAATGTTACGGCGGTGATGTCAGCCGGAAGCGCAAGCTTTTGGACAAGCAGAAAGAGGGTAAGAAAAAGATGCGCCAGTTCGGACGCGTCGATATCCCTCAGGAAGCCTTCATAGCCGCGCTCAAGATGGACGAGAACTGAGCGCCCGAATCGTTGGATAGGCACCAAGGATCGCTGCAAGCAGCCCCAGAGAGAGGATAGCGGGCAGCTTTAGTATGGTCACGATGGTTGGGTCCCACAGTTCAGGAGACACGTAGCGCTGGGTCACGGCCTGCATCAAATTGAGGCTGTTGGGTGACAGAGAGAACCAGATTTCGCCACCTGTATGGAAGAAGCCGCTGCGCGCAGGTGGGCCAAGCAGGTCGTAGAGACCTGCGCCCAGAGCCGCGAGCGCAAAGGCGCTTGATATGAGTATCAGGAGAAGCCGCACCATGAATTTCCAATAGAAGTGCATAACGGAGCGATGCCCGAGAGCATGCTCCTTTATGCGGGCGTCCGACAATGCGAAAACTTCCCCCAAAGTGTTCGCCGGGCCACCGAGTTTAGATAGTGATTAATCGCGACGGCGGAAGAGGAATGCGATCAAGATGCCAATCACCCCAAACACCGCCCAAGATGGGAATGTCAGAAGTGACGTAAATCCTGGATCTGCAACGAAACCCGGCAGGGTTTCTGCTGCCCATGCGTTCGTTGATTCCAGTGTCGCGGGATGAAGCAAAGTCCATAACTCACCCAAGGAGCGGATTTTTACTTCCCCGGCTTCGAGTGTCTGTATTCCGTCTGCGCCCAAAACCATAAGCGCAGCAGCAATAAAGATAAGTCCGATTAGCCTGAAAACGATCATTATTCTTTGGCCCCCCAGCCATTTACTCATCGCGACATGTCACGACTTAACGAAACGGTAACTGCTCACGCGGCAAACGACAAGATGTCACGGCGCGAAGATTTTGCGACGAAGGCTCACAGGTGTTGATTCAAAGGGGGCGTGGGGTATATTGCGCGCCAAATCAGGTGGTTAAGAAGCCGCTGACTGCGGAGAGGTGGCCGAGTGGCTGAAGGCGCACGCTTGGAAAGCGTGTAGGCGGTAATCCCGTCTCGAGGGTTCGAATCCCTCTCTCTCCGCCACCATTTTCCTTCAGATTCAAACACTTACAATTATGTCAAACACGGTGACTCATTTTTGACTGCGCCGATCGACCCCGAGGACCGCAATTTTTTTTGCCCAGTGGAGCTGGTGAGTTTCAATCCCCCAACCCATCAAATGAGGGGCAAAAAGCCACCTGCGACATGTTTGCATCACCTAAATCAGAAACATGGTTAATTTATTCTAAAGGGGTGATATCAGCTGGTGCGGCCGACCGCAGACGTCCGGCGGGGGCGCAGAAAATACTTGTTGGTGAATGTAATTCCGCCTGTCAGATACTCGCCGATAGGAGATGTGTAGGTATAGGTGGCTTCTGCCACGATCACGCTGGAGCCGGCGGTGGTCAGCCCCGGTGGTAACGTAAAGGGAGAACCGGGAGCATAGGCAGTCCCATTGTAGGCATCGCTCCAATCAACGGTGGTAACGTTCTCATCATCCGCCACGACGGACGCGACCACGACGGTGAGCGACGCAGATCCAAAAGGTTCCATAATGGTCGTGCTGGCGTCAAAAATGTCATCCATGAGATTGTCATCGACTAGGACTGCTTGAGCAACCAGGTCAGCGACGGCGCTCCCGGTTTTATTCAGCTTACGGTCCGCAATCAGCGCATTGCTGATTTCAACAGCTCCGAAATAGATGGAGATCATTAAGGGCAAAAGCAGGGCGAACTCGACCGATGACGTGCCATCATTACGTCTGAGCAGCTTGCGACCAAATTCGTGGATATCAGCGAAAGATAAAGACATGATCTTGGTCCTAAGGAAGGATTTCGCCAAAAGGCTCGTTACGGAAGACAGCGCTGGATGCCAGCAGACGGTTTCCGCCTGACATGTTCTCAAGGCCAATCCCAATGGGCGTCATAACGTCCCAGACATAGAACGCACGGACGAGCACAACCTCGCCAGCACCGCCAATGTTGAATTGGAAATTGCTAGAGAGGTCGCCGTTCTCGTCCAGAGGATCGGTGAAATCGACAGCCCCAAACTCATCAAACGTCCGGACATCAACAGCAAGGCTCTGATCACAATCAAAGAAAAGCGGGCTTCGCGAACAAATTTCTATCTTGAACTGTTCCGCTGTCATCCCGTCTTGATGCGCGACGCCGGTGCGGACCATGCGCGCAGCGTCTTCCATAGCTCCCTCCATCGCGACGGAGGCAAAGAAGATGAGAGCGGTTTCGACCAGCGCAAAGAGGAAAGCAAAAAAGGGCAATGCGATGAGGCCCATCTCGACCGCTACACTGCCGTCTTCGTCTTGCCTGAAAGACCGAGAGGCCCGCAGCTGAGGCCGCTTCCTCCAAGGTCCCGATCCAGTGCCCTTATACGTCACGGGGATGCCTCACAAAATTCAAAGTGGTGCCTGCCAACATTTGGAAGGCTCTTCACGTGGTGAGAAATAGCGAAAAAGGTTTTCTCGTCCGTCAGTTTTGGCGGCGCAATTTGAGCCAAAAGAGGCGAGAAATTGATTCAAATTTTATGCGTATTACGGCGTCTTTCTGACGACCCTCAACTGCCCATCGCTGTGCCGAAATAGAAACAATTTTATCCAAATGTTCTGCGTCGGGTTGAGCCACCTTTAACACCCACGGCTTAGATTAAGACAGGTTTTAATCCCAGGCACGGGAGTGTTCCCAGAGCGGAGCAACGATAATATGGAACAGATTAGCAATAGAGTGGCCGTCGCTGCGCTGAGGTTCCTGGCGACAATTGGTGAGTTCCAACGCAATCGAAAAGGTAATGTCGCCGTCATGTTTGCGCTGGCATTGATGCCGATTGTGGCCGCCGCCGGAATTGGCGTGGACCTTTCCCGCGCCTATCTCGTTCGCGCGCATTTGACCCAGGCGTTGGATGCTGCCGGTCTTGCTGTCGCGGGTACTCCGGGCGCATCGGAAGAATATTTGGAAACGCTGGCGCAAGATTTTTTCAACGCGAACTACCCAACTACCGAAATCGGTGTGCCCGGTGACCTACAGCTAAGCGTAGAGGACAGCATTGTAACCCTGTCCGCGTCCGCAACCCTCCCGACGGCACTTCTGGGTATTTTTGGCATTGATGAAATGGATGTCGCCAACGAGATCGAAGTAACGCTTGAGACCAAGGGACTGGAAGTGGTCATGGTGTTGGACAACACCGGCTCGATGGGGTCTAGCGGCAAGATTGACGCCCTTAAAATAGCGGCGGAGAGCATGGTCAATATTCTTTTCGGGGAAGACCCATCTCCCGAAAAATTGCATATTGGGCTGGTTCCGTTTGCGCATGGAGTCAATGTCGGCACGGATTTTCCGACGAGCGCTCTCGACATGACCGGCGCGTCCAGCATCCACGGCGAGAACTTCGATCCCGGAGTAACCAATGTCTGGGCTCTCTATGATGAAATTCAAAACCGGTCGTGGATCGGATGTGTCGAGGCTCGTCCCAATGGGCTTGATGAACTCGATACGCCTCCAAGCCTGGGAAACCCGGAGACGCTTTGGGTGCCCTGGTTTGCACCGGATGAGCCAAGCGGATATTCCGGCTATTACAATAGCTATCTTTCAGATGGAACATCGGGCGATGTCGATACGCGGCAAAGAAACGCTGACAAATATGACAATGCCTATGTGAACTCTTCAAGCCGTGGCCCTCAGAACGGGTGTGGCATGGAGCCAATCACCCCGCTCACCAATGACAAACAGCTCCTCCTAGACAATATTGATGCGATGAACGCAAAAGGCGGTACCCTCATCCCCGTTGGGTTAGCGTGGGGCTGGCGTGTCATCTCTCCAGATGAGCCATTCACCGAAGGCAAAGACTACAATGATGTAGAGGTGAACAAGGCGATCATCTTGTTGACCGATGGGAACAACTGGCTGGGTACGAGGAACAATCACAACCGGTCCTACTACTCCGCATTTGGTTATGTGTCCGAAGGTAGACTGGGGACAACCAATAAATCAGCAGCCCAAGCTGCGCTCGACCCTAAAACGGCAGATGTCTGTGAAAACATCAAGGATGAGGGCATTAGGCTTTACACGATCACCTTCAAGGTTTCCAACTCAGCGACGCAGGCGCTGATGGAAGAATGTGCGACCAGCCCGGCGCTCTACTTTGACTCGCCCAGCAATGAGCAACTGGAAGTGGTGTTCCAGGCGATTGCTCGAGACCTGTCAAACCTGCGGCTCAGCAGATAGAGACAAAAAGGATGATCCAAAGAAAAGGGGCGTCTCCAGAAGAGCCGCTCCTTTTTAGTTCGCTTATGCGCTGAATTTATTCTTGGCCGCCACCCGCCGCAGCGGACTCGTCGCCATAACCCGTCACGCCTTTTGTTGTTGCAAGCAGTCCATCCGTCGGCTCTGTTGCATCGGCTGGGTTGATAACCCGGACACAATTTGGCGCACAGGAATAGGAGAGCTGACCGGTGCCTCGATTGACGGTCATCATGTCGGCGTGTGCTGCGGTGACATTGACATCGAGATTGGCGATTTGCCTGCCTGTCGCGTCAAGCGCAATCAGGTTCGTGGTGCCATAAGATCGACCGAAGACAACCAGCGTATTGTTGTTGCTGACGGAGACGTCCGCAATTGCCGGGTTGCCGACAATGATGGTTGAAGCCGCCTGACCCAGTGTATGCAAGCGTGAGTGGTTGACCTCGACCTTCAGATCGGCGGCCCAGGCAGGAACAGCCAATAGGCCGGACAGCGCTGCCGCACAGGCAAAGGTTTGAAGGGGGCGCTTGAGAGCGTGCATCATCTGCATTGATCCCTATAGCCGCGACATCATTGTCGCAGGATTGGTTTTTAGGTCTGCTGCGACTGTAGGGGTGAAAGGCTAAACGCTTTGCAAACAAAACAGTTTGCTGAAAATCCGTTGCAAGCCCGCTGACCTCTGAGACCCAGTTCCGGGAAACCCGGTACCGGCGCCAAAACGAGAAGTAATGTCTGGCGCGTTGTGTTCCTGTGCGGTCACCTCTTTTTAACCAACCTATAGGCGCGACTAATCAGAAAGTCTGATTTTTATTTGTGTTATCAAGTAATTATTGTGAAAAATATTATCTTATTATGTATTAGGTAAAATTGATGAAATAAAAAACCGAGACCTGAGCGTTTTTTGTCTTCGAATTAACTTGAGGGTAACGCCGCGTCTGTAGGTTGAGGCCACTCAAAGACATTCGTCAAACGGCGATGGTTTTGGGTTGGTGCTGTACTAAGAGTAAAAATGAGGATCTAGTCATGACAAAGTTTGTGAAGCATTTCGCGAAGAACGAATCCGGTGCGACGGCCATTGAATATGGTCTCATTGCCGCTGGTATCTCAGTTGCAATCGTTGGCATCGTGGGCACGCTTGGCGACAACATTTTGGCCGCGTTTACTACTGTTTCAAACGGTATCGCGGGCTAATCTGACAGAGCGTTATCGCGATCTTCCCTTCTCAAGAGTTTTCGCGAGAAGATAGGTTGCAAAGAGCCGCCGGTTGCATTTAGCGCCGGCGGTTTTTTTATGCCCGCATAAGGGGTTTCTAAAGGCACCCAAAAGGACCGCCGTGCGCGGATAGAAAAACGCATCGTCTTTACGCTGTGTTTACACCCGACGCTCCATTCTCTCTCAAAGACAAGTAGCCGAAAGTGCTTGTTTTCATTCAACTTTTAGGGGTTTGCACTGTGCAGATCATCGTCCTTACCATTCTCCCAGCGCTATTGATCATTGCCGCAGTCAATGACTTGATGACCTTCCGCATTCCCAATTGGGTGTCGCTGGCGCTGCTCGGGCTTTTTCTGGTCGCAGCGCCACTCGCCGGGTTGAGCTGGATCATCATTGGTAGTCACTTAGCGCTTGGCGCGGCACTGCTCCTGATCGGGATGGGCATGTTTGCAATGAACCTTTTAGGTGGTGGCGATGCCAAGCTCCTGGCTGCCGTGGGACTATGGATGGGGTTGCCGGCCTTGCCGACCTTTCTTGTTTGGGCAGCACTAGCAGGGGGAGTGTTAGCTCTCACCCTGCTCATGTTCCGTCG
Source organism: Parvibaculum sp. (assembly GCA_002695905.1). Lineage (GTDB taxonomy): Bacteria > Pseudomonadota > Alphaproteobacteria > Parvibaculales > Parvibaculaceae > Mf105b01. The sequence goes on along the minus strand of NZQM01000053.1, from coordinate 24,655 downwards.
CGCGCCAATAGCTGCTGCGATGGCGCAAACGCCTTGGGTCACGCGTCTGCATGACAAACAAGCAGGCATTCCTTATGGGATCGCGCTGGCTGCGGGCGCGCTCATTGCGCTGCCCCAGACGGTTTGGTTTGCCCTCGCGGTGACGCCAGCCTGATCAAAAAGAGTGGAAAAACAGACATGCAACAGATCGCACATGCGGGCACTGACCCACGAAAAAGGTCCTGAAAAATTAACTATAAGTTGATCGAAACGTCGTTTGATAGAGGCAAAGCGACCTTTCACAACCGGAAAAAGGTGGTGATCCAGTGAATGCGATGAGAATTGGAATATTGGCATTGGCCTTGGTCGCCGCGGGACTTGCGGCGTTCCTCGCCCGCTCACTTGTGTCCAACGAGACGCCGCAGGTTGCAGTGCCCCAAATCATTGAGCAACCCATGGCTGAGGTGCTGGTTGCCGCCGGCGATCTGGCGCTTGGTCAGCGTGTGAGCAAAGGAGACCTGGTCTGGCAACCCTGGCCTGAAGACGCAGTCTCTGACGCTTATGTTACCCAGGACGTGCAACCGAACGCTCTGGATGTTTTCGGCGGTGCTATTGCGCGCAGCCCCATCTTGGCGGGCGAGCCCATCACATCCGGCAAGCTGGTCAGCTTTGAAAATGCTGGCTTCATGTCTGCCCTCCTCTCGCCAGGCATGCGGGCAGTGTCGACCAAGATTTCACCTGAGACCGGCGCCGGCGGCTTCATTCTACCCAATGACCGGGTCGACGTGATTATGACCATGCGTCTGCGTGCAGCCTCTGGTGGTGAAGATGGGGGAAGCAGCGGCGGCTATCGCAGTGAAACCATTCTGCGCAATGTGCGTGTGCTGGCGATCGACCAGACATTCAAGGAAGTGGAAGGCGAGCAGGTTGTTGTCGGCAAAACAGCGACATTAGAAATGTTGCCAGCCCAGGCAGAGGACTTTGCCCTTGCCGCAGCTCAAGGCGAGCTCGCGCTGGCGCTGCGCCCTTTGGCTGACCGCGGTCGCGCTGATCAAGTACCCACCAGCGTGGCAGCTGAGCCTTCAAGCGGGTCGTCCAACCGCCAAGGTGCTTCAGTACGTATTTTGCGGTATGGCGCCGAAACGACTGTGACTACGATGGCAGGGAGAGGGAAATGACCTGGATGGCAGCGTATCGCTATCGCTTCCTGTCTCCGGTGAAACTCCGGAAGGCGGCAGCATTCATATTCATTGGGCTGTTGTTTGCAACATCAGGATTGACGACCAACGGCGCCGTTATGGCCGCCGGTGATGCCCAATTGGTTCGTATTTCCGAAGGCGGCACAAGTACTGCTTCGCGTACGCTTTCACTAGGTCTCAACAAGGCGGCAATCATTGAACTGCCGGTGGACGCAAAAGATGTGCTGGTGTCCAACCCGGCAATCGTTGACGCGGTCGTACGCACCGCGCGTCGGACCTATGTCATTGGCATGGAAATCGGGCAGACAAATGCTTTTTTCTTCAACGCGCGTGGGGAGCAGATACTAAATCTGGAGATCCGCGTTGAAAGGGACTTGGCTGGCCTTTCCGATATGATCGCGCGGTTCCTGCCCAAAGCCCGTGTAAATGTCGAAGCTGTCAATGACAATATCGTTTTGTCCGGCCATGTGCCAAACGCCGCCCAGGCGGCGCAAGCGCGAGATCTTGCAGCACGCTTCGTTGGCAATCCTGATTTTGTTCTCAATATGCTGGCAATCGAAGGCAAAGAGCAGGTTAATCTGCGGGTTACTGTCGCAGAAATGCAGCGCAGCCTGATCAAGCAGCTCGGTGTTGACCTCACAAGTTCTGTCGATCTCGGGAGCTTGGCACTGAGCCTGGCAACGTCCAATACATTTTCCATACAAGGCAACCCTCTCGGCGGATTAACCTCGGCGCCGAACGGTTTGCCTGCCACAGGCGGTTCAGATCTCACAGGGGCACTGACGGCTTTAGAACGTGCGGGCCTTCTGCGGACCCTCGCTGAGCCAAACCTGACGGCAATATCCGGTGAATCCGCAAGCTTTTTGGCAGGCGGTGAGTTTCCCGTGCCGACATCGCAGGATAGGAACGGCAACGTTATTTTGGAGTTCAAGCCTTTCGGTGTGGGGCTCGGCTTTAAGCCGGTTGTTCTAGGCCAAGGCCGGATCAGCCTCCAGATTTCGACCGAGGTAAGTGAACTCTCAAACGAGGGATCTTTTGTCTTTGAAGGGTCTAGTGTCACTGACGCAAACGGAAATATCGTTCGGCAAGATGGCGTGACGGTACCTGCGCTACGCGTTCGCCGGGCTGAAACCACGGTTGAACTTCCAAGCGGTGGCTCCATGGTGATGGCCGGTCTCTTGTCAGAAACTACAAAACAAAACATAGATGGCGTGCCCGGCATCAAGGACGTGCCAGTTCTAGGCTCGCTCTTTCGAAGCCGTGACTTTCAAGATAACGAAACTGAACTGGTTGTTATCGTCACGCCTTATCTCGTGGACGCGACCAGTCGCGACAAAATCGTGTTGCCGACAGATGGATATGCACCAGCATCCGACCTCGACACATTCCTGATGGGTCGCCTGAACGCTACTTATGGTGTTGCAGGCTCTGAGGGGTCGGATGGCGCTTTGCAAGGCCCGGTCGGTTTTGTGGTGGATTGAGGGAGTGGAGAAACTGATGAGTAGATTGATCCTAACCCTGCTCGTGTCTTTTGGGTTGAGCGCTTGCGGTGCTTTCAATGGGCGCGAGGACGCGCTTTTTGACGCGAGGTACCAGCATCCGATCAGCGTCGACCCGCAAGTTGTAACGCTTCAAATGGATGTGCCAAAGGACAAGGTTGCGCTTTCCCTTGCTGACAAGGCAGCAATCGACGCATTTGCTCGGTCATATAAAAGCCGTGGACACGGCACTCTGACCATCGCAGCGCCTAGTGGATCGCCGAACGAAGCAGCGGCTGTCTCCATCGTTGCAGAAACACGGGCGGCCCTCGCTGATGCTGGCTTGAATGGTTCAGAAGTTGGGTATGCCGCTTATCGTGCATCCTCAGCAAACAGCAGTGCACCAGTCATCCTCACCTATCGTCGATATGTGGCGAGCGCCAGCCCCTGCGGCAACTGGTCGAAGGACTACGCGTTCGCACCGAATAACGCGCGGACGCCAAACTTTGGCTGCGCCACCCAGAACAATCTGGCTGCGATAGTGGCAGATCCCGCGGATCTGATAGGTCCGCGAGAATGGGACCCGGCTTATGCACCGCGGCGGGATGAAGTGGTTGAGAAATATCGTACGGGTGAGGTGACGGAAGCAGCAGAATCCGGCAATTCCTCAGGATCAGTGAGCGAAGTAGCTGAATGACCAACGCAGAACAATTGCTACCGGAAGACCCGGTATTTGAAGATCACGATGACGGTGATGACGAGTTCGTCACCCAATCTGTTGTAAAACCGGTTCCCAGGATCTCAATCGAGGTCTTCTGTGAACAGCCTGATACCGGTGTTGTCATTCAACGGGCCGGCGAAGACCGCCGCCTCGCAAAAGCCCACGTGACCGTTCACATGGGCGGCATCCCTGCTGCGGTTAAATATTACAAGGACACAGGCACGCCGAGCCTGATCATTGTCGAAACCGTTGAAGGCGGCGAAACACTCTTCAAGCAGCTAGGGGCTTTGGCAGAGGTCTGCGATGCGGGGACCAAAGTCGTCATTGTCGGCCACCTCAATGATATTACGCTTTACCGAGAGATGATCCGTCAGGGCGTGAACGAATATCTTGTCGCCCCGCTGTCTCCCATCCAGATCGTCGACTCTGTGGCACGTCTCTATGCAGATCCGGATGCACCCCCGATCGGACGTTCGATAGTCTTTCTTGGTGCCCGCGGTGGTGTCGGATCCAGCACGCTCGCGCACAATGTGAGCTGGTGTATCGCAGAAGACATGCGTGAAGACGTCACGCTGATTGATATGGACCTTCCATTCGGCACGGCAGGCCTTGATTTTAATCAGGACCCAGTGCAAGGCGTGGCAGAAGCTTTGATGCAGCCTGAGCGTCTTGATGATGTGCTGCTCGACCGACTGTTGGTGAAGTGTACGGACCGCCTCTCAATTTTTGGTGCGCCAGGCACTCTGGATCGGGACGAAGATCTCCTGCCGGACGCTTGCGAGTCTGTTATCGAGACGGTCAGGGAGACTTGTCCTTGCGTTATTGTGGACATGCCTCATGTATGGAACCGCTGGTCGCGACAAACGCTGCTCAACGCAGATGAAATCATCATCACGGCCACGCCAGACCTTGCAAGTCTGAGAAACACCAAAAACTTCTTGGATCTCATCAAGAAGCAGCGAACCAACGATGCAGCACCGCATGTCGTGCTGAACCAGATGAGCATGCCCAAGAGGCCTGAAATTCCCGCCGATGATTTCGCCGAAGCGATCGAGCAGGAGCCGACTTTGCTCCTGCCGTTTAGCCCGGTTCTGTTTGGAACCGCTTCCAACAATGGCCAAATGCTCCAGGAGATTGATCCAAAAAACAAGACAACCGCCGCAATTCGGCATCTGTCGACACTGGTCACAGGCCGACACGCAGTTGTTGAAAAGAAAAAGGGTTTGCTCTCGTCTTTGCTCGGTGGAAAGAAGGGATAACCCATGTTCGGCCGGCGAGATTCTGCAAACGGGCGATCACCTTCAGCGCCCGCTGAGGGGAAGGCGCCACCGCCTCCTCCTGTGAAATCGGCTGCGCCGAAGCCTGCCATCACGGAACCTGCCAAACCAAGAGTCTCAGCACCTAAGCCAACAGCACCCCAGCCCGCACCTGCGCATGTGGGGGCTGATGTGCGTTCGCCTGAATATTTCCAAACGAAGACAACGATCTTCAACGCGCTGATTGATACAATCGACCTAACCCAGCTCGCACAGCTTGATACGGAAAGTGCGCGTGAAGAGATCCGCGACATTGTTAGCGAAATCATTTCTATCAAAAATGTCGTCATGTCTATCTCCGAGCAGGAAGATCTGCTTCAGGATATTTGCAACGACGTATTGGGGTATGGCCCGTTAGAACCGTTGCTCGCCAGAGACGACATTGCTGACATCATGGTCAATGGTGCAGGCCTTACCTTTATCGAGGTGGACGGCCGTGTGGAACCGACAAATGTCAAATTTCGCGACAACTCTCAGCTCCTGAACATTTGTCAGCGCATTGTGAGTCAGGTGGGCCGCCGGGTCGACGAGTCAAGCCCCATTTGTGACGCGCGCCTGGCAGATGGCAGTCGTGTCAATGTGATTGCACCACCTCTGGCGCTGGATGGGCCGACTCTCACCATTCGTAAGTTCCGCAAAGACAAGCTGACGATGAACGATCTGGTGGGTTTCAAGTCAATCTCTCCGGAAGGGGCGGATGTGTTAGCAGTTATTGGTAATGTCCGCTGTAATGTCCTTATCTCTGGCGGTACCGGCTCCGGTAAGACGACCCTGCTTAATTGTATGACGGGCTTTATTGATACCGACGAGCGCATCATTACCTGCGAGGACGCGGCGGAGCTTCAGCTCCAGCAACCTCACGTGGTCCGACTCGAGACACGCCCGCCCAACCTGGAGGGGCAGGGTGAGGTGACCATGCGTGACCTGGTCAAAAACTGCCTGCGGATGCGTCCAGAGCGGATCATCGTCGGCGAGGTGCGTGGACCAGAGGCATTTGATTTGCTCCAGGCAATGAACACCGGCCATGACGGTTCAATGGGAACGCTTCATGCCAACTCCCCGCGCGAGGCACTCTCGCGTTTGGAGAGCATGATTACCATGGGTGGGTTTGCGCTTCCCTCTAAAACAATTCGGGAAATGATTGTCGGTTCTGTCGATGTGATCGTACAGGCGGCACGTCTCCGCGACGGTTCACGTCGGATTACTCATGTCACCGAGGTGCTGGGGACCGAAGGCGATGTGATCACGACCCAGGACCTCTTCATCTATGACATGGATGGCGAAGATGACCAGGGGAAGATTATTGGTCGGCATAAATCGACCGGCATCGCGCGTCCTGCATTTTGGGACAAAGCCCGATACTACAATCAGCATCACAAGCTTTCTCAAGCACTTGATCGGGCGCAGGACTGATGGACCAGACAACCCTCATAGTCGCAGGTGTCGCGCTACTGGTAGCAGTATGTATCGGTGCGGTTGGTTTCGTTTTCGCCGGTGCCAAAGAAAATAAGTCTAACCAGCGCATGGCAAGAGTCGTGCGCGGAAAAGGCCATGGTGCAGGCGGCGAGGGAAAAGAAGACCCACAAACCGACAATGCCGGACCAAGACGCAAACTGGTTCAGGAAACACTCAAAGAAATAGAAGCGAAGCAAAAGGCTGAAAAAGAAAAGCTCACCATCCGCTTGCGACTGCAGCGCGCCGGTCTCGAAATCGCGCCAAGAACATTCTACATCGCGAGTGCCATGACGGGGTTGGTTGTCGCTCTCATGATTGCCGTTTCGGGCCTGCCAGTCGGGGCAGCCGCGCTGGGCGGTTTTGCTGGTGGGTTCGGTGTGCCTCGCTGGTTTGTCAACTTCAAAACAAAGAGAAGACAAGCGGCCTTTGTTGAGGAATTTGCGAACTCCCTGGACGTGATCGTGCGCGGTGTAAAAGCAGGTCTTCCGATCAACGACTGTCTGAAAATCATCGCAAACGAGAGCCCAGAGCCAGTCGGCAGCGAATTCAAAGATCTTGTTGATGGACAAGCTATGGGGGTGACCGTCGAACAGGGCCTGCAGAAAGTCTATGAGCGCATCCCACTGCCGGAGGTGAACTTCTTTATGATCGTGCTCGCAATTCAGGCGCAGGCAGGCGGTAACCTGTCCGAAGCCCTGGGCAACCTGGCGAATGTTCTGCGCGATAGAAAAAAGATGCGGGCGAAAATCCAAGCCATGTCGCAGGAAGCAAAAGCGTCAGCCGGTATTATTGGCATTTTGCCGCCCGGCGTGATGGGGCTTATCTACCTGACAACACCTGAATATATCAGCATCTTGTTTACGACAACGGCGGGGAACCTGATCATCGTTGGTGGTCTGATGTGGATGGGCATGGGGATGCTGGTTATGCGCAAAATGATCAACTTCAATTTCTAGAACGGGACACGATGAATGTTTGCGCTCATTGAAAGCCTGTTCAGCATGGAAAACATCGTCACAATGTTGATGGCGGTGGCCGCCTTTGCAACTGTGTTAACGCTGGCAACCCCATTGTTTGCTACTGACAAGCTGTCGACCCGCATGAAATCTGTGTCGAGTGAGCGCGAAGCGTTGCGGCGGGCGCACAGGGAACAGTTGGAACGCGAGCGCGAGGGCAGAAAACTTCGTCAGGATCCAAAGACCTTCATCAAACAGTTTGTCGATAGGCTGAATTTGATGGAGTTGATGGAAAGCGATGCCATTCGCGGAAAGCTAAAGAAAGCGGGTTTCAGGGGGCAGGCACCAGTCTATTCCTTCATGTTCTTCCGCTTCTTCATGCCCATCATTCTTTTCATCGTGGCAATCTTTTATTTGTTTTTCGCCAATTCCTTTGGTCTTGAGCCTTTGGCGCGTGTTGCGGCGTCGTTTGGCGCGGCATTTATTGGCTTCTATCTGCCCAATGTTTTCGTTGAAAATATGATCGCGCGCAGACAGGAATCGATCAAAAAGGCGTTTCCAGATGCCCTCGACCTGCTTCTGATCTGTGTCGAGTCTGGCATGTCAGTGGAGGCAGCGTTTAACAAGGTCGCGGGCGAAGTCGGCACGCAGTCTGTGGAGCTGGCAGAAGAACTGAGTCTCACCACAGCTGAGCTCTCTTACATTCAGGACCGACGCATGGCTTACGAAAATCTTGCAACTAGAACCGGGCTTGACGGTGTGAAGGCCGTGACGATGAGCCTGATCCAGGCCGAACGGTACGGGACCCCGCTGGGAACGGCTCTACGCGTGATGGCGCAGGAAAATCGAGATATGCGTATGGCCGCAGCGGAAAAGAAAGCAGCAGGCCTGCCACCCAAATTGACCGTGCCGATGATTGCTTTCTTCCTGCCAGTACTCTTCTTCGTGATCCTGGGTCCGGCCGTCATCAAACTCTATCAGTAATGCATTTCCATCCATTGGGACAAACCCGCAGTTGGATGATCCAATGCGGCTCTTTTTCATCTCGCGTCTGATGTAGGAGCTAGTAAGGTGTCGGACCTGTGTTCGGCCACGAGGTATCGACAGGAGCATCTAAAGCTTCCATCTCTTGCCATAGTGCAGGCTGGGCCAACATCGATCGAATAGTCGTCATGTTGTTGGCAGCAAGGCTCGGGGGAAGGTCCGCGCGTGCAAGACGCTCAGCTTCTTCAAAATCACCTTTCAGTCCCAATACCAAAGATAGGTTTTGGCGCGCATGCGCGCCGGCAGACGGATTGGCCACAGCGCGGCGGAGGGTTGTTTCGGCAGCAACGAGGTCGCCTGAAAGAGCATGAGAAAGACCAAGGTTGGTCAGAATGGTCGGATGATCAGGTGCGAGGCGGAGAGCGAGATTATATTGATCTTTGGCTCGCTCATGCTCACCCATTTCATCCAGCGCGACACCAGCAGCTGACAGAATGGTCCAGTCAGTGGGGCTCAATATAGCGGCTTTAGCCAGGAGTGCGGATGCCTGATCCGGCTTGCTGCTGGCGGTGAGCGTCTTGCCATATTCTGCCAATATGGCTGGATCGTCGGGATGAAGTGCATTTGCCTGGCTCAAAACATTGAGGGCCTGCGTGAGAGAGCCCAAGTGACGTAGCCCGCGTGCATAGCGCGCAGCAGCTTCAGCATTCGTGGGATCTTGCTCATAAATACCACCCCAATAGGCAGCTGAGGCGACAAAGTCCCGCGGTTCAGAGAGGTGCACAGGAAGATCGGCTGCGGCGCCCAACCCAGGGCGCTCAGGTTCTGCATTTGTTGCACACCCGCCAAGCATCAACGCGCCGAGCGCGGTGCCCAGAACAGATCGAGCAAGGGTAGACCGGGTAAGGCCAGACGGTGAACGAACGAACGTTGGATAAGCCATTGGTTTCCACATTTCATAGCAAATCGGCGGACACATGCATTTGTCCACACACCATCCTCGCTTACAGGTCTCAAGAAAGGTTTAAGCATAAACTTGGTCTCAAATTGCCTGTACCTCTTTCGGCAGGTGCTTCCTTGTTTGTATAGTAGGCCATGGCGTCAGATCGTTTCGACAACTTCATTTTAACAATCCGTAAAGGAATAGACCGGCTGGGCTTTGACCGGGTCTTGCTGTTTGTGCTGGGTGCCGCGGTTTTGGGCCTATTGGCCTTGGGCATGGGAAAGAGCCTTTATGGGGGCGATGAAAATGATGCCCGGGTGACCTTCTTCCAGATAGGAACAGGCTCTACGGGCGGGACCTATTTCCCCATGGGGGAGGCGCTGGCAGCCGTGATCAGCCGTCCGCCTGGTTCAGATCCTTGCATACCCGGCGACCGATGCGGGGTTCCCGGCCTGGTTGCCATTTCCAAAGGGTCAGCAGGGTCTGTTGCCAACGCGAGAGCTGTTGCCGATGGTCGTCTTGACTCAGCGCTTGTCCAGGCAAATGTTCTGGAGGACGCGTTTTACGGAAGAGGGGCCTTCGAAGGAGAGCCTCCGCGCGAGAACCTAAGGGTCATAGCCAATCTCTACGTGGAGGCCATCCACCTCGTCACTGCGCGGGGTCTCAATATCAATGGCGTCGAGGATCTGAGAGGTTTGCGGGTGTCAATTGGGTCTGAAGGCTCTGGCACACGGGCAGATGCCATCACCATCCTGAAAGCCTTTGGTGTATCACTGACTGATATTGAGCCTGTCAGTGCTGATGCTTCACGGTCAGCGGAAATGATCTTATCAGGAAATCTTGATGCCTATTTTCTCGTGGCAGGCGCTCCAGCACGCTCCATTGAAGATCTCGCGGTCAGAGGCGCCATCGATATTGTGCCGATTGAAGGCGAGCCTGCGGATCGCTTGCGAATTGATCGCACCTTCTACAGCAATTTCATCATCCCGAAGAATACCTATCGGTTTGTGGAGGATGTGAAAACCATTGGCATTGGGGCGTTGTGGATTACCAGGTCGACAACGGACACCAACCTGGTCAATGCCATCACCCGTGCCTTGTTTGATGACCGCAATAGAGAAACGCTGGTCACCGCCAATGCGAATGGGCGCCACGTCAACCCCAATGCGGCAGTCCAGGGGGTGCCCATTCTTTTGCACCCAGGCGCGGAGCTCTTCTATTTTGAGAAGGGCATTCTGGAACGCTAGCGTCTGTCAGCTCTCTTCGACAGCCGTGTCACGGACAACCGCCTGGGCAACGATCGCTCGCTCACCGTTGAAGGTAATCGCGGGCGACCCGTGCAGGCGGTAGCCCTCATCAAGCGCCTTTGAAACACGCTCACAGAACGCATGATCATCTGGGCCGGTGAGCAGTCGATATTTCAGATCGGACATGGGCACTCCTTGAGAGGCGTGTGGGGTGGGACAAGTAGGCGCTGGGATTGCAGGCCATTCAGACCCTCTATACTGTTTGCGGGCGTTCGAGCAAATTCAAAAGAGGTCGCGCCCGTGGAAGATGTGTTTGTAACCGATAAAGACGCCGTCGCCTTGCCCGTCTGGCCGGTGCGGTCAGGCGATGTTCAGACATGGTGTGACGCGCACGCTGGCGCTGGCGCTGCCTGGGTTGGGACAGCCGGATTTACAGGTGAAGCCGGCCGCGTTTTGATGTTGCCAGATGAATCCGGCAGCCTTGCAGGCGCGCTCTTGGGGCTTGGCAAGGCAGACGATCCCTTCATTTTTGCGGCTCTCTCCGAGAATCTGCCTGAGGGAACCTACAGGCTTGCCGGAATGGAGGGCCTCGACGCTTCTCAGGCGGCGCTAGGCTGGGCACTGGGCACCTATAGTTACAGTAAATATAAGCCCCGCGACCGAGACCTGCCGAAACTTGTGCTTCCAGAAGATGTTGATCTCGGTGAACTGACAGGAATTGCCGACGCGGTGTTTCTCACACGCGATCTGGTCAACACACCGACCAACGATCTGGGACCGGCAGAGCTGGAAACAGCGGTTCGGCAGGTGGCCGATGAGTTCGGCGCATCATGCTCTGTGATTACCGGCGATGATCTGCTCGCGCAAAACTATCCCATGGTGCATGCGGTCGGCCGTGCCGCTGTGGAAAGTGCGGCACCTCGTCTGATGGATTTCACTTGGGGGGATGAGGCGGCTCCAAAGGTGACATTGGTTGGCAAAGGGGTGTGCTTTGACACGGGCGGGCTCAACCTGAAGCCGGGCAACTCTATGGCGCTGATGAAGAAGGACATGGGCGGTGCCGCGCATGTTCTTGCCCTTGCCCAACTGATCATGCGGGCGAACTTGAATATGCGCCTGCGCGTGCTAATCCCTGCAGTTGAAAACGCCGTTGCAGGCAATGCCTTTCGGCCAGGCGATGTCTTGCCCAGTCGCAAAGGTTTAAGTGTAGAAATCGCCAACACGGACGCTGAAGGACGGTTGATTCTGGCCGATGCACTGGCAGAAGCTGACGGAGAAGAACCTGATCTTCTAATTGACATGGCGACGCTTACCGGCGCAGCCCGTGTGGCATTGGGGCCGGACCTCCCGCCTTTCTACACACATGATGATGTGTTTGCGGCGGCTTTGAGCGAAGCATCTCAACAGAGCGCCGATCCTTTGTGGCGAATGCCTCTTTGGCCAGCCTATGACGGATGGCTGAGCAGCAAGATTGCCGACGTCAATCACATCTCTGATGGCGGTTTTGCCGGGTCCATTACAGCCGCCCTCTTCCTCGCGCGCTTTGTGGAGAAGGCCAAAACCTTCGTACATTTTGACGTCTTCGCATGGGCACCGCGTGCCAAGCCAGGCAGGCCCGTTGGCGGCGAAGCGCAGGGCATTCGGGCACTTTTCGTCTATCTCAAAAAGACATATGGCCACCGCTGAAACCCTTGGCGCTGGACAGGTACGCGGGTAGACTGATCCGGCTCCGAAACGGAATTCGAGCCTCTGATTCTGAACCCAGGACCCCGATGGACCTAAAGCCGCTTGATGCACTGAAGCTATGGCACGACGTCGTGCTTGATACGGTGCGCCGTGATGTGCCCGATCTCTCAGCACGGCAGCTTGCTATCCTGCTCACTGTCTATCTGGAGCCACCGCCCCATACTGTGCGAGGCTTGGCCTCGAAGCTTGATGTCTCCAAGCCGGCGATCACCCGGGCGCTCGATACAATGGGCCAGAAAGACCTGCTCAAGCGAAAACGCGACGACACGGACAAGCGCAATGTGCTGGTTCAGAGGACAGTGGCGGGCTCCGTCTATCTGAGTGAACTTTCAGACACAATTATATCCAAGGCAAAGGATCACCTAGCGTGACAAGCAGGATTGGTCTCGACAAACGGCTGAACCCTTACCGGGCAGATCTGGCGGCCGCCTATCTTCGCGGCGAGGTGGATGCTGACCGGTTTGTTGAGAGTGAAGACTTTCAGGTGGCGGCACCGCGCGCGCCACTGCTCCGCCGGGCGGAAGACCACGCGCCCATGGACACGGAATTGCTCTATGGCGAAACCTTCCGCGTTTATGAGACGACAGGGGACTGGTGTTGGGGCCAGTCCGCTCAAGACGACTATGTCGGTTATGTCTCGGCAAACCTGCTTCGACCGTCACAAGGGTCGGTTACTCATCGGGTTGTGGCGCTTCGAACATTTATCTATCCCGAAGCAGACATTAAATCGCGGCTGGCCATACCCCTTTCCATGAACGCGAAATTGGTTGTGACGGGCGCCGCGGGAAAATTCGTTGAACTGGCAGGCGGCGGCTATGTCATTTCCTCCCACCTTTCGAAAATTGACATCTATGCATCAGACTATGTCGCAGTCGCTGAGGAATTCCTCGGCGTGCCTTATCTGTGGGGTGGCCGCGACGCGCGGGGTCTGGATTGCTCAGGGCTCGTTCAGATGAGCATGGAGAGGTGCGGCATTGCCTGTTTGCGGGACACCGACCTGCAAGAAGCAACGCTTGGCGAAGCGCTTGCGGATCCAACAGATCTTTCGGTCCTACGGCGCGGTGATCTTATATTCTGGAGGGGACACGTGGGCATCATGGTGGATGGGGAGACAATGCTCCATACCAACGCAACCCATATGCGCACGGTGAAAGAGCCGATTGCCGAAGCAGTTCGTCGGATCGACAAAAGCGATGGGCCGGTGACCAGCATCAGACGGCTAAAGACCTCAGGCTGATGCCTCAGGAAGCGGCCTCGCCGGGACCGGTTTCTAGGTCAAACGCCGCTGCCATGAGGGTCTTTGTATAATCAGTCTCTGGCGCATCAAAAATCTTGTCAGCCGGGCCCTGTTCAACGACTTTGCCAGCCCGCATGACGATTACCTGATCTGCTAGGGCCCGCACCACTTTCAGATCATGGCTGATGAAGAGATAAGCCAGATTGTACTTCTTTTGCAGCGCCCGCAGCAGATCAACAATCTGCGCCTGCACCGACATATCCAGCGCACTTGTCGGCTCATCCAACATCACAAACTTTGGCTGCAATGCCATCGCGCGCGCAATGGCAATGCGCTGCCGCTGGCCGCCTGAAAACTCATGGGGGTAGCGATCCTGCATGGCCGGATCAATGCCCACTTCCTGAAGGGCAGAGGACACCCGCGCGCGCCGTTCAGTGGGGGAAAGACCTCTATTTTGAACAATCAGGCCTTCTTCCACGATCTGTGAAATAGAGAGGCGCGGGGACAGAGACCCAAACGGGTCCTGGAACACGATCTGCATATGCTCACGAAGAGGACGCACATCCTTTTCGGTAAGCCCGTCAATCTGATCTCCTTCAAACCGAATCGTGCCTTCACTGGAGATGAGCCGGAGCAGGGCGAGGCCGAGAGTCGTTTTGCCAGAGCCGGACTCACCCACAATGCCGACGGTCTGACCTTCCTGGACGGCGACGCTGATCCCATCGACTGCTTTTACGTGATCGACGGTCTTGCGCAGAAGCCCCTTCTTGATCGGAAACCAGACTTTGAGGTCATCTGTCTCCATCACCATTGGTGCATCGCCGTGCGGTGCTTCAGGGTGGCCCTTCGGTTCGGCGGCGAGCAGATGTCTGGTGTAGTCATGTTGTGGGTCAGAGAAAATCTTCTCTGTTCTGTCTGTCTCCACAACTTCGCCGTCCGTCATCACATAGGTGCGGTCTGCCATCTTCCGCACAATGCCAAGATCATGGGTGATGAGCAGTATCGCCATGCCCATCTCCCGTTGCAGGTCTTTGAGGAGCGCCAGGATTTGGGCCTGCACCGTCACGTCAAGAGCGGTGGTGGGTTCATCCGCGATAAGCAGATCGGGCTCATTGGCAAGCGCCATGGCGATCATCACGCGCTGCCGTTGCCCGCCGGAGAGTTGGTGTGGGTAGGCGCCGAGGCGACCTTCCGCGTCCTGAATGCCGACTTTTTCAAGCAATGTTAGCACTTCTGCGCGCGCGGCTTCGTTGCTCAGTCCCTTGTGGCGGATCAGAACTTCTCCCACCTGCCGCTCAATCGTGTGCAGCGGGTTGAGTGAGGTCATGGGTTCTTGGAACACCATAGAGATTTGATTGCCGCGCACGGACCGCAGAGCGCTTTCATCGGTGCTCATCAGGTTCTCACCGCGATAGCGAATGGTCCCGTGAGGGTGAGACGCCTGCGGATAGGGCAGAAGCTTTAGGATCGACAGGGCTGTGACGGACTTGCCAGACCCTGACTCCCCAACCAGCGCGACAGTCTCACCGGGATCGATGCTGAGAGAGACGCCCTTCACCGCATGGGTCACCTCTTCGCCCTGCCGAAAATCCACATGAAGATTGTCGATCTCGATGAGCGGCGTGTCTGCGCGCGCATTGTTGTCTGTATCCGCCATGCTCGCGTCCGTCATGTCAGCGTCTTTCTGGGGTCAAACGCATCCCGCACCGCTTCCCCGATAAAGATCAGCAGGCTCAACATGATCGCGATGGTGAAAAAGCCGGAGAAGCCGAGCCACGGTGCCTGCAGATTGGCTTTCCCCTGGGCAAGTAACTCGCCAAGTGATGGGGACCCTGGAGGCAGACCAAAGCCCAAAAAGTCGAGTGATGTGAGAGTTGTAATCGACGCATTCAGGATGAACGGCATGAAGGTAAGTGTGGCGACCATCGCATTGGGCAATAGATGCTTATAGATGATGGTGCCATTGGAGACGCCAAGGGCCCGTGCGGCATTCACATATTCGAAGTTGCGCCCGCGCAGGAATTCAGCGCGCACCACACCCACGAGGGCTACCCAACTGAAGAGCAGGAGAATGCCGAGCAAGATCCAGAAATTGGGTTCGATGATCGCGGCAATGATAATCAGAAGATAAAGCTGCGGCACGCTCGTCCAAATCTCGATAAACCGCTGGAAAATGAGATCAAGCCAGCCGCCAAAATAACCCTGAACAGCACCAGCTGCGACACCAATGATGGATGAGAAGATGGTAAGCGTCAGGCCAAAGAGCACAGAGATACGGAACCCATAGATGAGCCGTGCCACCACATCGCGGCCCTGATCGTCGGTGCCGAGCCAATTTTCTGCACTCGGCGGGGCGGGCGCAGGGACCGGCAGATTGCGATTGATCGTGTCATAGCTGTAGCGAATGAGCGGCCAGATCATCGTCCCATCCGCCTTTGAAATCAGTTCTTGAACAAACGGGTCGCGATAGTCCGCCTCTGTCGCAAAATCACCGCCAAACGTGGTCTCTGCATAGGTGTTGAACGCAGGGAAATAGAGAGAGCCGTCATAGGTCAGGATAAGTGGTTTGTCGTTGGCAATGAGCGGGGCAAAGAGCGTAACAAAAAACAACACCAGGAAAATCCAAAGGGACCAGAAGCCGCGCCGATTGGCTTTAAAGTTCCGCCAGCGCCGTTGATTGAGTGGTGTCATTTGCGGGATCGTGATGTTGAAACGCGCGAGCAGGGAACGAACCATCAGACCTCCCGCGTTTCAAAGTCGATACGCGGATCGATCCACGTGTAGGTGAGGTCACTGATGAGTGTGATCACAAGACCCAGCAGCCCAAAGATATAGAGCGTGCCGAAAACGACCGGATAGTCCCGGTTGATGATGCTTTCAAATGACAGAAGGCCAAGCCCGTCAAGAGAGAAGATCGTCTCAATGAGAAGGGACCCCGTGAAAAAGACGCCCACAAACGCACCGGGGAAGCCTGCAATCACAATCAGCATAGCGTTCCGAAACACATGGCCGTAGAGAACTTCGCGTTCGGTCAGCCCCTTCGCCCGCGCGGTGATCACATATTGCTTTTTGATTTCATCAAGAAAAGAGTTCTTGGTAAGAAGCGTTGTTGTCGCAAAGCCGCTAATCACCATTGCAGTGATGGGGAGCGCTAGGTGCCACATATAGTCCGTGATTTTACCGAAGAGCGTAAGGTCTTCCCAGCCATCGGAGGTGAGACCCCGTAACGGAAAGACATCAAAATAGGAGCCGCCCGCAAACAGCACGATCAGCACCACCGCGAACAGGAAGCCCGGGATGGCATAACCCACGATGATCACTGCACTCGTCCAGACATCCAGGCTGGACCCGTCGCGCACCGCCTTCATCACGCCAAGCGGGATAGAGATCATATAGGTGATGAGTGTGGTCCATAGCCCGAGCGAAATAGAGACCGGCATTTTTTCGATGATGAGATCAATCACCTGCACGTCGCGGAAATAGCTTTCGCCGAAGTCAAAGCGGGCATAGTTCCAAACCATGAGCGCAAAGCGTTCATAGACGGGTTTATCAAAGCCGAATTGTTTTTCGAGGCTCGCAATAAATTCCGGATCAAGCCCCTGGGCGCCGCGATACTTGGCGGTCACATCGCTGGCCGCCGCCCCACCGCCGGAAAAGTCGCTGCCCGCCGTGCCGCCGACCCGCGCTGTTGCGGAAACTTCCGTTCCCTGGATCTGAGCGATGATCCGTTCAATCGGTCCCCCAGGCGCAAACTGCACGATCGTAAAGCTCACCAGCATGATGCCCAAAATGGTGGGGATCATCAGAAGAAGCCGTCGAACAATATAGGCGGCCATGGTCTAGGTCCGGTCTTGCTGAGCGCATTCAGAAAAAGTGCCAAATCTGTTTCTTTGGGTTTTTCGTCCGGATGCGCGTTGGAATGAATCGGGCGGAAATGCCCTCAGAGTGCACATAGAGTCTAACTGAATCGCTACCATGTCCCAAATCGCCCTCAAATTGGAATAACGATCATGTTTCTTGCAAGTTGGCGTTCAAGGTTGTTCTGCTTGTGGGGCGTTCTGAGCCTTCGCGGGATCAATCCACCATGTGTCCAGAACACCGCGTTTGTCAGTAACAGCACTGCCACGCGAATAGCGCGGCGCCTTGTCTGGCTTCGCAAACACGTCCCAGAAAGCAAGATTGTGGGACGCTTTGTACCAATGGGGCACCCAATAGAATCCGGATCTCAAAACCCGGTCGATGGCGCGCGCTGCTTGGACCTGTTCCTCGCGACTCTCGGCATTAATGATCTTATCCATCAAGGCGTCAATCACAGGATCACTCATGCCAGACAGATTGAAACTGCCCGGCGTCTCTGCCGCTTCTGAGCTCCAATAGTTTCTAATCTCAACGCCGGGGGTTGCGGATATGGAAAACCGGCGGGACATAACATCAAAGTCGTAGACTTTCACGCGTTCCTGATATTCGGCGGAGTTAACCGGCTTGATACTGGTCTCAATACCGAGCTGGACGAGATTGGCCTGAAACGCTGAGATCACCCGCTCAAACGTCGGTGAATCGTTGAGAAACTCAATAGTTAGGGTTTCTCCTGCAGCATTTCGTCTTTTGCCGTCCTGAATGGTCCACCCTGCCGCTTCAAGCAGCTTGTTTGCCTGCAAGAGAAGGCGTCGGTCCTTACCAGATCCGTCGGACACCGGCGGTTCGATCGCTTCGTCAAACACCCGAGCGGGCAACTGGTCTCGATAGGGTTCAAGCAATTCCAGTTCACCAGGACTAGGCAGGCCCACTGCGCGCATCTCCGAATTTTCGAAATAGCTGCCGCTGCGCAAGTACAGATCGAAAAAATGATTGCGATTGGTCCATTCAAAGTCAAAGGCGAGGCCAAGAGCTTCGCGAACCCGCACATCCGACAATTGGTCACGACGCGTATTCAGGAACCAGCCCTGAGCGCCAGACGGTGTTTCATCTTGCATGGTCAGAAGGGCGACACGTCCATCTTCAACGGCGGGGAAGTTGTATTCCGTCGCCCAGACTTTTGAGGTGAACTCTTCGCGGTGCAGGTACTCTCCGGCTTTAAACGCTTCGAATTGCGCCGTGCGATCCCGGTAGAATTCATAGCGCAGCGTGTCGAAGTTCCAGCGCCCTACATTCACATTGAGATCACGGGCCCAATAATCTTCGACCCGCTCATAGGTAATGGAACGCCCCTGCTCGAACTCTTTTACCCGGTAAGGACCACTCCCCAAAGGTGCATCGAGAGTCGTCGTCTCGAAATCATGGGTCGTGTAATAGGTCTTCGAGAAAATCGGCAGCCCAGTGATGAGGAGCGCCAGGTCGCGGGTCTGATTGCCTGTGAACGTGATTTTAAGCGTATGCGGCCCGAGTGCTTCTGCCGCTGCCATCTCCCGGATGGTGAGCGAGATTAGAGGATGCCCTTTTTCCTTCAAAAGCATGAGGGAGAACGCGGCATCTTCTGCGGTGAGCGGGCTTCCATCATGGAACCGCGCTTGCGGGCGCAGTTCAAAAACAATGCTGTTGCCATCGTCTGACAGGTCTGCCGTTTCGGCAACCAGGCCGTAGACCGCATCCGGCTCGTCGCCTGAGCGCGTCATGAGTGTATCGAACGTAAGTTCAGCACCCATCGCGCCATTCCCTTTGAGAATGTAGCTGTTGAGGCTGTCGAAGGTGAGCGGCGATTGGTTGAGTATCCAGTTAGGACCGATCTGGCTGAACTCGCCCCCTTTGGGGGCATCCGGATTAACGTACGAAAAATGCGCAAAATCGGCATCATACAGAAGATCGCCAAAGATCGACATGCCATGGCGCGGCTCAGCGGTCGCACTTCCCCAGGAAAGGGCAAAACTCACTGCTGCGATTACCGCCCCCGTCCCAATGCGCCGCATCAGTTATGGGCCTCGTCGCCCGCATGCCACCAGATGGTGGGGAACCCGGGGTCAAACGCTGGCGTGGGTTCTGGATGTGCAATGTGAGACCACACCGCGGCGCGGGTGAAGGGGATATGCCATTGCGGCACGATGTAGTGGCGCCAGAGAAGCACGCGGTCAAGCGCCTGACTTGCTGTCACAAGAGCTTCCCGGTCCTTGGCCAGAATGATCTCATCGATCAGAGCTTCAACAACCGGATCGCAAATGCCGATCACGTTGCGGCTGCCATTTCGCTCAGCGGCTTCACAGCCCCAGAATTCCCGTTGCTCATTGCCCGGCGACAGAGACTGACCAGCACTGTGAATGATCATGTCGAAGTCGAAGCTGTCCAGCCGGTTCTGATATTGGGACGTGTCGACAATGCGAATGCTTCCATTAATGCCAAGCTTCTTCAGCGCCTGAATGTAAGGTTGCACGACCCGTTCAAAGGTCGGCGAGACCAACAAGAACTCAATATCAAATGCCTCGCCGCTCTCATTATTGACCAGAACCCCGTCTCCATTGACCGACCATCCGGCGTCTTGAAGCAGCTTGGTCGCCGCACGAAGATTGCGCCGATTGTCGCCACTCCCGTCGGTCGTTGGGACGCTAAACGCCTCTGCAAAAAGGGAGGCGGGCAGTTGATCGCGGAAAGGCTCAAGAAGGGCAAGCTCTGCCCCCTCGGGCACGCCACTTGCTGCGAGTTCTGAATTCTCGAAATAGCTGTCGGTCCGCGTGTATTGACCAAAGAAGAGTGCTTTGTTAGCCCACTCGAAATCGAAGGCAAGGCCGATCGCTTCTCGAACGCGGACATCAGAGAACCTGTCGCGTCGCAGGTTCATCGCAAAGCCCTGCATCGGCTCAGGATTTGATGTGTAGAGTTCCTGTTTGCGCACGCGTCCATCGCGGACCGCCGGGAAGTCATAGGCTGTGGCCCAATTCTTTGCGGAGTTCTCGAGGCGGACGTCAATCTGACCACCTTTAAAGGCTTCTAGAGCAACGGTGCTGTCGCCAAAATAGCTGAATCGAATTTCGTCGAAATTATAGGCACCGATATTCACATTGAGATCTGCCGCCCAATAGTCTGGCACCCGCTCAAAGGTAATGGATGTTGGCGCATCAACGTCAGCAACTCGGTAGGGACCACTGCCAAGAGGGGGCACCAGTGTGGTTTCGTTGAAGTCTCGCGTCTCCCAATAATGTTTTGGCAGGACCGGCAGCTGCCCAACGATCTGTGGCAGTTCGCGATTGCCCGACACGGAGAAGTTGAACCGCACTTCAAGCGGCGAGATTTTCTCGACGCTTTCAACATCCGCATAATAAGCGTTGTAGAAAGGAAGGCTCGTGGTCAGCGTTTCAAGAGACCAAATGACATCTTCTGGTGTCACCCGTTGCCCATCATGCCACTTTGCGTTTGGGCGCAGCTTGAAGGTGACAGAAGAATAGTCCTCCGGGTGCGACACGCTTTCGGCCAACAACCCATACTCGCTGGCAGGCTCGTCCAAAGATCGCGCCATCAATGTGTCGTAGAGAAAGGCTGAGATACCGGCAGCGGACCGACCTTTGACAATGAACGGGTTGAGGCTGTCGAAGCTGCCAATGCTGGCATAGCGCAGCGTCCCGCCTTTCGGCGCGTCCGGGTTCACATAGTCAAATCGTTCGAAACCCGCGGGATATTTGAGAGAGCCGAAAAGCGAGAGCCCGTGGTGCTCAGCGTCCTCTGCAAAGGCGGCACCGATGCCAACCACCAGAGCCAATCCTGCACCCGCAAAACGTCCAATCCACGCCAAACCTACTTCTCCCTCTAGAACCGAACGACAATCTGCTCATTCCAGGAGAGGAATGTGGCGAGACTGCGGTCTCTATCAGAGGGAGATTAGCATGAAAAAAGGCGCTAATCCTCGCCAAACTGGGCAGGGATAGCGCCTCTTAAGAAACTTTAATGTACCAAAAATGCTGGCTTACTCAGCAGCAGGCAGCGGCACGTTCGAACCGAGCGAGTTCAAATAAGCAATGATGTTTGCGCGGTCGTTAGGTTTACGCAAGCCAGCGAATGACATGGATGTGCCAGGTGCGTAAGCGCTGGGCTTTTCAAGAAACGCATTCATGGTTTCAAAGTCCCAGGTGCCACCCATGCCAGACAGAGCACCGGAATAGTTGAAGCCATCAACCTGGGCTTTCGCACGACTAACAACGCCATAGAGATTAGGGCCAACCTTGTTGGCGCCGCCTTCATCAAATGTGTGGCAGGCTGCGCACTTCTTGGCGACCTTCTCGCCTTTGCCTATATCGGCGCTGGCAAGCAGGGCCGCCAGGCTCGGGGCTTCGTCGGCAACAGCACCCGCGTCACCTCCTGCAGGCGCGCCGCTGTCGGCGACTTCTACCGGATAAGAGGCAGGGTTCGCCGCTTCAGGCGAAAACATCACGGAGGTCAATTCCCGCACGCCCATCAGAAGCAGGATGGAAAAAAGAAATGCACCTGCGATTTTGTTGAATTCAAAACTATCCATGGAAAAGCGGCTCCGGCCTTAATAAGTCTCTGGGAAGGGTCTCGGCGATCACAAAAGCCCCGCAAAGCCCCCACCCGCTGGTTGGCGCGGAGATTACCCGCTTCCGTGAGGGCCCTGCAACCCGTATAACAGCGCAAAACATGCGGCGCTCTGCCGCCCTTTTAGAGCCTATTCCGGACGGGTGAGCGGGTCGGTGGGGCGTTAAGAGGCCGAATCACCCTTTTTTTGCCCCATCTGAGCGGATTTCATGGCTACTTCCCCAATTATCCTCATTCCTGCCCGTTTGGCCTCAACCCGGCTGCCCAACAAGCCTTTGGCTGATATCGCGGGCGTTCCGATGATTGTTCAGGTCATGCGGCGGTCGGAAGAGGCGGGGATTGGCCGCGTGGTGATTGCAGCCGCTGAACAGGAGATTGTGGCGGCGGTGGAAGCGGCGGGCGGCGAGGCGGTTCTGACCGACCCGGATCTGCCTTCTGGGTCAGATCGGGTATTTGAAGCGCTGAACGCTGTCGATCCTGACGGAGACCACGATGTGATTCTCAACGTGCAGGGCGATCTGCCGACCCTTGACCCGACCATCATTAAGGCAGCGCTTGAGGTGCTGGAAACCACGCCGGCGGATATTTCGACCCTGGTGAGCGAAATTACAGATGAAGACGAACGCGCGAACCCGGATGTGCCAAGAGCGATCCTGGCGCTTGAACCGGGTGCACCGGTCGGCCGGGCGCTCTATTTTACCCGAGGGACGGCCCCCTATGGTGAGGGGCCGGACTACCATCATATCGGGCTCTATGGTTTCCGCCGGGAGGCCCTGGCGCGATTTGTGGCGCTGCCGCCGTCACCGCTCGAAATTCGCGAGAAACTGGAGCAGCTGAGGGCACTGGAGGCGGGCATGCGCATTGACGCGGCCCTCGTTGACACTGTTCCGCTCGGTGTCGATACTCCCGCCGACTTGGAAAAAGCCCGCGCGGAATTGGCGGGTTAAGCGCACCCAGGAAAAGTGCCAGATCAGATTCGAGCGGTTTTCCGTCCGGGTGCGCGAATTGAACAGCGCGCTACGCGCATCAGAGAAGGGCGGTTCGCACCGCTAGACTTATGGGACAAACCACATCACCTGCTGCGCCTGAAAACATCATCGTGTTTCAAGGCGAGCCTGGCGCAAACTCACATATTGCGTGTCGGGATGCCTTTCCTGACATGGTTGAGCGGCCCTGTGGTACGTTTGAAGAAGCGCTGGCGGCAGTCAAGAATGGTGAAGCCCGTCTCGCCATGATCCCGATTGAAAACTCTGTCGCGGGTCGGGTGGCCGACATCCATCATCTGTTGCCGGAGTCTGGGCTGTATATTATCGGCGAATATTTCCTCCCGATTCGTTTTCAATTGATGGGCCTGAAAGGCGCGACACTCGACAGCGTGAAATCAGTTCAGTCGCACGTGATGGCACTGGGGCAATGCCGGAACCTGATCTCGGAGCACAAGTGGCGCGCCGTGGTTGGCGCTGACACGGCGGGGTCGGCACGGCAGATCGCAGAGGCGGGCGATCCAAGCCGAGCAGCCCTGGCACCCAAGCTCGCAGCAGAGATTTATGGCCTCGATATTCTAAAGCGGGATGTAGAAGACGCGGCCCATAACACCACACGGTTCATCATTATGGCGGCCGAACCCGACGATGCGGAGCCCGAAGACGAACCTGTGATCACGAGCTTCATCTTTCGGGTCCGTAACGTACCTGCCGCGCTCTACAAGGCCATGGGTGGCTTCGCCACCAACAGCGTCAACATGACCAAGCTCGAAAGCTATCAGCTTGGTGGTTCCTTCAACGCGACGCAGTTCTACGCAGACGTGGAAGGACACCCGTCCTCGCGCAATGTGCGCCTGGCGTTGGAAGAGCTCGAGTTCTTCTGTTCCGAACTCAAGATCCTGGGCGTTTATAAGGCAAGCTCCTTCCGCGCGAACATGCCGGCAGCTGACTAGGGCATTCCGAAAAGTGCAAGGCGGTTTTCGGTCAAAATGCGGCGGACCAAAAATGTCCTCACCACTTCTCAACGAACGCTTTCACCAGATGATGCGCGATGGCGAAAGCGGGCGGCACGAAAAAGCCGTCCGCTTTACCATCAAGTGCCGCGGCCAATTCGTCGCGTGTAAACCACCGACCCTCTGACAGCTCGATGCCGTCAATCTTATATTCTTCGCTGGTGGCCTCTGCGATGCAGCCAATCATCAGGCTGGACGGAAAGGGCCAGGGCTGGGTTGAGTGATAGCGCACGGAATTGACTTCAATCCCAGCTTCCTCATCAAGCTCGCGGGCAACCGCTTCCTCAATGCTCTCCCCAGGTTCCACAAATCCGGCAGCAGCGGAGAACATGCCTTTCGGGAAGATTTTCTGACGTCCAAGAAAGGCTTTATCGCCATAGGTTGCGAGCATAATGACGACCGGGTCTGTCCGCGGGAAGTGTTCTGCATTGCATGAAGGGCAGGCGCGTTTATAACCGGCTTCAGCAACATCGGTCGCCGCACCGCAAACGGCGCAATGACCGTGACGGGCATGCCAGTCGATCATCGCTTTGGCTTGCGCGAGGATTGCAAGCTCGGTGTTGGGCAGTTCGCCCATCATGCCGACAGCGCGAAGGTCTTCAAACCCGCCCATGCCTTTGAAAGGACCATCGCCTTCTGGATCTTTGAGGCTGGACACGTCATGGGCAAAGAGCGGTTTGCCCCGCCGGTTGATTCCGAGGAAAACCGTGGTGCCGCCGGGGGCCGCTGACTGAACCATATTGACCGGCAGCCATCCCACATCTTTCCCGGCGCCAGGTTGTTCTTCAGGCAAGACCAGGGGCTTTAGGTTCCACAGGGGCACCGCAAGGCTGGCGCTGTCGGCAAGCTTTTCGGCGATCCATGCGGGGTCGGTGCGAAAATGTCCTGCCCGGTCGAGGGGATTATTGGCAAAAATGTTGGGATTG
>NZQM01000052.1 GCA_002695905.1 Parvibaculum sp. | reverse complement strand
TCTCCACCAGCCACTCTTAGCGGGTCCGGCAGGGTTTTCTTCCGTTTGTTCTGGCTCAGACTCAACAATTTCAGCTTCAATCGCTTCTGGTTCAGGGGGCGCTGCGTCTATTGTTTCTGCTTCTGGCTCTGGTTCAGCCGATTGTGCCTCAGCTACAGCCTCGACAGCTTCTGATTCAGGTTCTTCGGGTGTCTCTACCTCAGCGCTTTCGGACTCAGCTTCCGGTTCGCGAGAATAGGCGACCAGTACGGGCGCCGCTTCAGGCTCGCCAGCATCTTCTTCAGCATCATCATCTCTGTCGCTTGCATCGCCCGACATTGTTTCTGAATCTGAATCGGTGTTTTCGCCATCTGCATCTGCAGTCTTGCGATTGCGGCGTCCACCACGACGCCCTCTGCGGCGGCGACGCTTCGGCTTGTCTTCCTCAGACCCATCTTCATCACCATTGCTCTCAGACGCACTCGTTTCTGACTCCGCTTCAGCATCGGCATCTGCCTCATCAGCGGGCTTTGCTTCTGCTTCTGTGTCTGTTCCGTTCTCGTCATCAGATTTGCGACCACCACGTCGACGCCGTCTCCGACGTTTGCGCTTGGGCTGGTCCTCCTCATCATTGTCGGCGCGGGCCTCAGACTCTTCGTCCGCTACCTCTTCGGCCACATCAGCACCCGTCACAGGAGGACGAACCTGGACGGCGCCACGAGCTGCTGCCGGTTCAACCTTATGGTCGGACCCATGCACGTCGCGGTCTGTCTCGATATAGACAGATACGCCGTAGGTGGCCTCAATCTCCAAAAGGTGGGAGCGTTTCTGATTGAGAATGTAAATCGCAACCTCTGGCGAAACCGTGACCGTGAAGGCAGGGTTCTTGCCTTTGACCGCTTCTGCTTCGACTGAGCGTAGAACGTGGAGCGCGGTTGATTCAACAGACCGCACAAAGCCTGACCCGTTACAGGTCGGACAAATCACGGTTGATCCTTCGATAATCCCGGCACGCATGCGTTGGCGGGACATTTCAAGCAGACCGAAATGGCTGATACGCCCGACCTGGATACGAGCGCGATCCGACTTCAACGCTTCTTTCAACTTTTTCTCAACCGCCCGGTTATTCCGGTTCTCGTCCATATCGATAAAGTCGATGACGATAAGACCTGCAAGATCCCTCAGTCGGAACTGACGGGCAGCTTCCGCCGCGGCTTCAAGGTTCGTCTTAAGCGCGGTCGCTTCAATGTTGCGTTCTTTGGTTGCTCGACCGGAGTTTACATCGATGGCAACCAGCGCTTCGGTCTGGTTAATCACCAGATAGCCGCCGGACTTCAATGTAACCGTCTCAGAGAACATGGCGTCAAGCTGCATGTCGATGCTGTGTTTCTGGAAGATTGGTTCGCGGTCTTTGTAAGGCTGCACATTCTTCGCATGGCTGGGCATGAGCATCCGCATGAAGTCTTTCGCTTCACGGTATGCGCCGTCACCTTCGATCAGCACCTGATCTATGTCTTTGGAGTAGAGGTCCCGAATAGACCGCTTGATGAGACTGCCTTCTTCATAGACGAGGGCAGGGGCCATGGATTCAAGCGTCAGATCACGGACCCGCTCCCAAAGTCGCAGCAAATATTCAAAGTCGCGCTTGATTTCGGTTTTCGTGCGCTTCGCGCCCGCAGTGCGAACGATAAGCCCCATGCCTTCCGGCACATCAAGGCCTTCGGCAACAGCTTTCAGCTTCTTGCGGTCGCCGCCATTTGTAATCTTGCGGGAAATACCGCCGCCACGAGCCGTGTTTGGCATCAGCACACAATAGCGTCCGGCAAGAGAGAGGTATGTGGTCAGAGCGGCGCCCTTATTGCCGCGCTCTTCCTTCACAACCTGGATCAGGATCACCTGACGGCGCTTGATCACTTCTTGGATTTTATAGGATCGAAGCTGTCGGCGTTGTTTCCTGGGCTGCGCCTCTTCAATGGCATCTTCACTGCCCATGGCTTCGACTGTTTCGTCGGAAGCCACATCTGCTTCTTCTTCATCGCCGTCTGCGTCAGCGGACTGTTCGTTTGCCTCTTCGGCGTCAGCGTTCTCTGCGCTGGCGTCTAGTTCAGCGTCAGCCTCGTTATCGGCCTCATCGTCTGCGCTGCTGTTGTCATCTGAATCATCTTCGTCCTGGGCGCGGCTTTCCGCAGCCCATTCTTTCAGAAGTTCTTCGCGGTCCGCGACCGGGATCTGATAATAGTCCGGATGAATTTCATTGAAGGCAAGGAAGCCGTGGCGATTGCCGCCATATTCGACAAACGCTGCCTGTAGCGACGGTTCGACCCGCGTTACCTTGGCGAGGTAGATATTCCCGCGAAGCTGCTTTTTGTTTTCGGATTCAAAGTCAAATTCTTCAACCCGATTGCCGTGCACCACCACAACCCGGGTTTCTTCCGGGTGGGCGGCATCGATGAGCATTTTGTTTCCCATGAGGGGGTTCTCCGAGACGCCGTATCACGCCATTGCGGGGGCCGGGCTCGGTTAAGAGGCCGGGCTGCAACGGGGCGGCGTTTGTTTGATAGCCATGCCGGTTCGGGCTCTGGCGCAGGGCCGGAGCGGAAGAGGCAGGGTCTGATGAAAGTAATGGGGGCAAACGGAACGCGCGGACGCTGAAGCGGCGCATGAGGCGGTCGTTTGTGACCATCCTGTTCGCTTCGCCTGTCGTCATGAATTGCGGTGTTTGCATCGTTTCTCTGTGTGCCCTTGCTTTGGTTGGTTGCTGGGCACCGGCAACCGATAAAGACGAGTATTCGTCCAGATGTGGTTTGTTTGGCGCATGCCGGATGGCAAAGGTCAAGCAAACCGAGGCGATACATCACCAGGCTGGTGGGGTGAGCTTTTTCGAATATCGCCCGATTTCCGGGCTATTTCTTCGAATAAGCGGGCAGTTTTCCTCCGAAAACCGCCTCCTCCCGCCCGTCTGTCGGCCCCATCTTTTGATATGGCCCGACTCATTTGACGTATCGTCGAATTAGGTGAGTGTCTTGTACCGTTTTGGATTCAGGCTTGGCAAGCAATGCTTTGCGCCATCAACCATCACGGTGTGAAAGCATTAACCATTTTAGGCGTTGATATTGCGTTAAATTCCCGCAAAGTAACGCAATATCAAGCCAAACACGTCAATTTGGCCCTGAAACGGAAAATGGGAAATTTATTCCTTTCTGTTTTCGGCGTCCCGACCGGTCAGAGGCCAAGCGGCCGGTGAGGTGATGCCAGAGAGACGGGGTTGGTTGATCGCATGATTACGCGCGGAGATGCGGGGAATCATCGTTGGAGCGGTGGCGACAGGACCAGGGTGTGTATGCGTAGAGACCCATTCATCAAGATCGATCAGCGGATCGTTCGCTGGACAAGAGGCCTGGCAGCGCCTGTTTTGGCGTGCCTCCTAGGTGTGGGCGCCCTGGGGATGGCAGGTCCTGCGGTCGCTGAAGGTCCGGTTGTGAGTAGCGCAACAGCGCTTGTCTCAAACGTCCGTCTTGGCGAGCAGGGCGACGTGACCCGGCTCGTAATCGATTTTGGTCGGGGCACAAGTGTGCCCCAGAACGTCTTTACACTGGCAGACCCGTACCGCGTGGTGATTGATCTTCGGGATGTCAATTTCCAGCTGCCCGCCGATGCGGGCAAAGCCGGACGGGGGCTGGTCACTGGCTTTCGCTACGGACAGTTTCAAGAAGGTCTTTCCCGGATCGTGGTCGATGCAACGGGGCCAGTCAAAATCTCCCGTCATTTTGCACTGCCTGCCCAAAGTGGCTTTGGTCATCGCGTTGTTGTCGATCTGCAGTCCGCGACCGCTGCAGAGTTTGCACAGAGCGTGGGGCTTGGCCGTCCGATCGCTGCACCAACCGCAGCGGCTCCGCCCGTGTCGACTCCAAAAGAGCCAACTGCGGATATTGACCGGAAACGTGTCATCGTCGTTGACGCGGGCCATGGCGGTGTTGATCCAGGAACACACGGTCAGTCTGGGGCGCTTGAGAAAAACGTTGTTCTGGCCTTTGCCAAAGAGTTTGGTGCCCAGCTGCGGGCAACGGGCCGTTATGAGGTCCACCTTACCCGCGATACGGACCGCTTCATTCCATTGCGCGAACGGGTAAATATTGCGCGTCGTCAAAACGCTGACTTGTTTCTGTCCATACATGCCGACGCCATTGACCGGCGTGGCGTAAGCGGCATGTCGATTTACACCCTGTCTGAAAACGCATCTGACAAAGAAGCTGCCGCTCTGGCCGCGAAGGAAAATAGGTCGGACGTAATTGCAGGAGTTGACCTTCATGGTGAGTCCTCAGAAGTTACAGACATTCTGATCGACCTGGCGCAACGCGAAACGAAAAACTTCTCCGTACGCTTCGCCCGCACCGTTGTGCGAAACGCGGAAGGTGTGACGCCGCTCCTGCAACGCACTCACCGGTTTGCAGGCTTCCGCGTTCTGAAAGCGCCTGATGTTCCCTCTGTTCTTGTGGAGCTCGGCTTTCTCACCAACCGCTCGGATGAGCGCAATCTCACAACCACGAGCTGGCGGCGCCGGGTCGCAGGCGCACTGGTAAAATCCATCGACAGCTATTTCGGTGAGCGCCTGGCTGAAGGCACCTATTAGGCTGATTATGCTTTGACGCTGGCCATCAACGTCACAATCATCTCTGCGACTATCTGTTTGGGTGAGCCAAAGTCGAGACTCTCAATATTGATCGGCAGTGCTAAGGCGCCATGAACACCTGCCCAGAGCTGATGGGCGATCTGCGCCGCCGGGCCCGGCTTAATCTGGCCCGTCTTTTGTCCAGCAAGGATGGCGTCGCGGAGCATCTGGTCAAACTCGACAGCAGCAGGGGCGGGGGCAAGCGCTGTGTCCTGCACCCGTCCGACAAACAAAAGCGCGCCTCTGAGAATGTCGGGATTGTCGAAAGCGAAATTCGCATAGCCCTCAAGCAAAGCCCGCAGTGCCCGTAACGGGTCCGGTGTCGCTTCAACAGTTGCACGCAGGCGAACCATCTCTTCAGCAACGGGCTCTGCCCAGAGCGATCGCATCAATTCCGGCAGGTTGGCGTAATAGCTATAGAGCGTGCCCACAGATACACCCGCCTTGACGGCTATGGCGCGGGCCGACGTTCCCTCCATGCCTTTTTCGTCGTACACCTCAACAGCCGCACGACGGATTTGCTCCCGTATGTGCGCCCGCTGTTCAGGTGTTGCAGCTGTTCTAGGCATAACCTTCGTTCTTCAACTTGTTGTCGCGTGTTTTGACCGTGTCTTAGAGCGGCGGCAGGCCTAACAGCTCGCGGGTTTGTCCTTCGCGGCTTTTCATGCCGATGGTGCGGCCCTCTTCAATGGCGATTTCAGCGGGGACGCCTTTGGAGACACGGTAAAGAGTCCACAGTGCGCCGACGCGGTTTGCAGAAGCACAATGCAGAAGGATGGGAAAGGCCGTCCGATCTTCCATGAGATCCGTAAGCTGAGCAATTTGCGCCTCGGTTGGAGCACCTCGAGCAATGGGAATGCTGATATAGGTGAGACCTGCGTCAGCCACGAGGCCTGCCTCAGCGGGCTGGTTTGGCTCAGCCGGTGACCGCAAGTCGATGATGGTTTTAAACCCCAGTTGCGCTGCTTCTGCGACACCGCCCTCACCCAGAAGGCCAGCAGTCCCCACATAGGGAGCCGCCCGGTTGTAATTTATGATGATCGGACTTACCGCTCCACCAAAGGGGGCCTCGGCCGCATCAGCACCGCGTTGGAAAATCTGCGCTGTCTCAGCAT
The DNA here is from genome assembly GCA_002695905.1 of Parvibaculum sp. GTDB lineage: Bacteria > Pseudomonadota > Alphaproteobacteria > Parvibaculales > Parvibaculaceae > Mf105b01. Next base: position 7,577 of record NZQM01000052.1, on the reverse strand, counting down.
GTCCTGAGGCGACGCCCAACAGGGTAGCGCCAGCGACAGCCACCAGGGTCACTAAAATTCGCCGAATAGAATGGGTCATCAATGAAATCCTTGATCAGTCTGAAAGAGGTTAAAACTACATTTTTTGTATGTAATTTGAAAGAGAGATTCAGGCTGTTCCGGTGCGGCATAGGGACGCCTCTTTCCCCAGCTTTACCAGGGCGTTGGGCGCGTCATGTGGCGGCAGGTAGCATATTGCTATCTGTCTGGATATTTGAGGTTCCAGCATAGCGACGGAATAAAACTATGCCGCCAGAGCTTCCGTATTCAGGTTCCATTTCCGGCGCAGGTCCACAAGAGGCGTATCAATTTCGTCTTCCCAGCGCTCGAACTGAATGTTGGGCGACGTGCGACCGAATTGCCAGCCATCACAAATGGCATCCATCGCCCAGGTGATGATCTTCGGGTCCAAATAGGCCATGTGAGCCGTTGTTACCGCCAAGCGCATCGCGTGATAGGGGAACTGAAGCTGGGCTAGATAGAAGGCGGCAACGGCCAGCTCGCCAGCATAGGTCGCTTCATATCCAGTCAGCACATGCATGATGTCGTGGATCTGGAAGCCGCGAACCATAAAGAAGCTCAACTCATCAGGCAGGCGATCCAGCTTTCCAGACCTGGTCAGCTCCTCATTGAACTTCTTGTAGTTCCGTCCAAGGTTCTCCTCGAGCTTATTGTCGACAATAAACTTGTGATAGCCGTGGCCGAGCGTTCCAGGCGCACACGTCGCCAGCCGCTCCAGCGGGATCGGGTCTGCGAGATAGCTTTCGTCCAAAAACCTCTTTGTCTCAGGAAGCGAGTTCAGCAATTCCAGGTAGGAGTCTATCGCTGATTGCGGCGCTTCAGCCCACCAGTCATGAAACAGAAAGTAGACGCCATATTCGAGTGGTCTGTTGACGGAGTGGATGAACTTGTCTGCGAAATCTTTGTCAATTGAAGGGGCGGTCATCAGGGTTTTCCTCAGGTTGTCATCGGCTTGGAGGTCTATATAGGTTATTAATTGAACATGTTCAATTAATAAATTTCGCAATCCTGAATCGAGGTGGCAAAAAAGACGCCGGAGACTTATCCCCGGAGGGCCAAATGACCGCCATAATTGATGAGTAAAACCTGAAAATCGATGGTTTTCCCCGTTTTATTAACCATAGCGCATCAAATTGGCCCTATTTTCACAAGACTACATCTCGCGGTTTCGAAGAGCCGTGGTAAACCTATGGTCTGGTATCGTGTCGCGGCGCCAGGACAATGGGGCTGAACCGGTGGCGTCGTCGGCACCGAATGCGGCGAAAGGGGCCAATCGAAGCATGTTTCGTGTGTTTGCCACTCTATTTGCGGGGCTGATTGTGCTGGGCTTGGGCGCGGCACTGGCCGGTTTTTATATGCTGTGGCGCCTTTCCAACGACCTGCCGTCCTATGATCATCTGGCGGACTATGCGCCTCCCATCATGACCCGCGTCCATGCGGGCGACGGGAGCCTCATCGCCGAATATGCCCGCGAGCGGCGCATCTTTGTGCCCATTGAGACGATCCCCGAACATGTGGTGCAGGCATTCCTCGCCGCTGAGGACAAAAATTTCTACACCCACTCCGGCGTCGACTCCCGCGGTATCATGCGGGCGGTCGTCACCAATGTGTGGAATGTGATGAATGATCGACGCCTTGTAGGCGCATCGACCATCACCCAGCAGGTCGCCAAAAACTTCTTGCTCACCAGCGACGTCACCTTCCAGCGCAAGGTGACTGAAGCCTTGCTCGCACTGAAGCTAGAGCGGGCGTTCACCAAGGATCAGATCCTTGAGCTCTATCTCAATGAGATCTATTTGGGGCTGGGCTCTCACGGTGTGGCCGCCGCAGCACTCAACTATTTCGACAAGAGCTTGACCGAACTCAGTCTTGCCGATGCTGCCTATCTGGCAGCCCTGCCGAAGGCACCGAACAATTACCATCCGTTTCGCCGTCGCGAAAAAGCGATTGGCCGCCGGAACTGGGTGATCGGGCGGATGCTCGACAATGGCTTTATCTCCACCTATCAGGCGTCGGTCGCACGGGCAGAAGATCTCGTCGTGACGCCGCGGGCGTTTGGCGCGCAGCTTGTGGAAGCAAACTATTTTGTCGAGCAGGTCCGCCGCGATCTTTATGAGCGCTATGGCGAAGAAAAGCTCTATGAAAGCGGCCTGTCAGTCCGCACGACCCTCGATACCAAAATGCAGGGCCAGGCGCGAGATGCGTTGCGCCAGGGGCTTGTCGCCTATGACCAGCGTCATGGCTGGCGCGGTCCGGTTGATACGCTGGCGCCCAACACAACCTGGACAACCGCACTCGCTGAAATTGATATGGCGACGGATCTAGCGCCCTGGACGCTTGCGACGGTGATCGGCCTGTCGGAGGACTATGCCAAAATCGGCTTGCGCCCGACCCGCGAAGTCTCCGGCGCGTTCCGCGATGAGATTGTGACCTCCACCATCCCGCTCGATGAAATGACCTGGGCGCGGAAATATCTGGATGACAAGCGTGTCGGCCCGGAAGTGAAACGCCCCCATGACGTGGTCTCCATTGGTGACATTGTCTATGTCGAGCCGGTCTTCGGTGACGACGGCAAACCCACACACTACGCGCTGCGGCAGCTTCCGGCGGTAAATGGGGCAATTGTCGCGCTGGATGCGCACACCGGGCGGGTCCTGGCATTGCAGGGGGGCTTCTCCTACGAATTGTCTGAGTTCAACCGGGCGGTGCAGGCAACGCGGCAGCCGGGTTCTGCCTTCAAGCCCTTTGTCTATGCAGCAGCCCTTGACCGCGGCTTTACGCCATCCAGCATGGTGCTCGACGCGCCCTTCGTGATGGATCAGGGGCCGGGCTTGGCACTTTGGAAACCGGAGAATTACGGCAACAGGTTCTACGGGCCGTCCACATTGCGTTTGGGCATCGAGAAATCCCGTAACGTGATGACCGTCCGCTTGGCGCAGAATATCGGCATGGGTACCGTTCGTGACTATGCCCGCCGTTTTGGCATTGTAGACAATATGCCGCGGGTGCTTTCGATGGCACTGGGCGCAGGGGAAACAACCCTCCTTCGCATGACAAGCGCTTATGCCATGCTTGTGAATGGCGGCCGTCAGGTGTCCCCAACCCTTATCGACCGTATTCAGGACCGTCGGGGCACAACAGTGTTCCGCCACGATCAGCGGACCTGCGATGGATGCGTTGCGGACGCCTGGGAAAATCAGGACATCCCGCAATTGCCGGACATTCGGGCTCAGGTTTTGAGCCCACAAACCTCCTATCAGGTTGTCTCAATGCTGGAAGGGGTCGTGGAACGGGGAACAGCCACCTCTGTTCGTGCGGTCGGGCATCCTCTGGCCGGCAAGACGGGCACCACCAATGACGAACGCGATGCCTGGTTTGTTGGCTTTTCGTCAGACCTCGTTGTCGGCGTCTTTGTCGGCTTCGACAGCCCGCGCCCCATGGGCCGTGGAGAAACAGGCGGCAAGGTTGCTGCGCCGATATTTAGAGATTTCATGAAAGCCGCATTGGCTGACACCGCGCCGGTTCCGTTCCGCATTCCAGCGGGCATCAACCTGGTGCGGGTGAATGCTAAGACCGGGCTTCTAGCCGGGCCTGGCGAGAGTAATGTGATCTTGGAAGCGTTCAAAGAAGGTACCGAGCCTCGGGCACCAGACCCGGTGGACGTTGTTTTGCCCGATCTGCAGGGGGTGGTTGGCTCCGACGGCGAACCGATCACGTCCCGAACGTCGACGCCTCTGGGTAAAGGGACCGGCGGGCTTTACTGACCCCTCAACAACTGCTTTCAAGACATCTAGGCAAATCAGCTGTGCGCCGGTATGGTCGCGCCGCAGCCACAGCGTTTTCAGCAAAAGTAGCAGACTTTTGCGGTTCGAAAACGCGGCAAAGAGAGATGAGAGCGTTTTCAGCAAAAGTTGCAGACTTTTGCGGTTCGAAAACGCGGCAAAATATAGAACTAGATCGCGTCTCGTGGCGCCAACGAAGCGAGAAGCGACCTAAAAGGAACGTTCATTTATGCGCGCAGAAACAATAGCGATTGCCGACGAGATCAGAGACTCGTTGGCTTTGCTGAGGAGGCATCTTTGACTGGGATACCGCTCAGAAGAGGATGGACGAGCTAAACGCGCAGTCCGAAGACCCGACTTTGTGGGATGATCCCCAAAAGGCGCAAGCGCTCATGCGCGAACGCACAAAACTTGATGACAGCATCAGCACTTATCTGCGTCTCGAAGCGGAGCTGAACGACAATCTTGAGTTGATCGAGATGGGCGAAGCCGAGAGCGACGAGGACGTCGTGAAGGAGGCTGAAGCCGCCCTTGAAACTGCCCGCGATACAGCAGCCCGCCAGCGGGTGCTGACCCTTCTGTCCGGCGAAGCCGACAATCTGGATGCCTATGTCGAAATCCATTCAGGCGCTGGCGGCACGGAGAGCCAGGATTGGGCCTCCATGCTGCTGCGCATGTACACGCGTTGGGCGGAAGCCAAAGGTCACAAGGTCGAGCTGATCGAGCGCCATGACGGGGAAGAGGCCGGAATTAAGTCGGCGACAATCCTCGTGAAGGGCGAAGATGCTTATGGCTGGCTGAAAACCGAAAGCGGCGTGCATCGTCTCGTGCGGATTTCGCCCTACGATTCCAATGCACGACGTCACACGAGTTTCGCGTCGGTCTGGGTTTACCCCGCCATCGATGACACGATTGAGATCGAGGTGAACGAAAGCGACTGCCGCATTGATACCTATCGCGCGAGCGGTGCAGGCGGGCAGCACGTGAATACGACCGACAGTGCCGTGCGTATCACTCACGAACCCACAGGCATTGTGGTGCAATGTCAGAACGAACGTTCTCAACATAAAAACCGGGCAACCGCCTGGGACATGTTGCGCGCGCGCCTTTATGAGGCCGAGCTGCAGCGTCGCGAAGAAGAAGCCAATGCGGAAGCCGCCTCAAAAACGGAAATAGGATGGGGCCATCAGATCCGCTCTTACGTCCTGCAGCCCTATCAGATGGTCAAAGACCTGCGGACTGGCGTTGAGACAGGCAACCCGGACGGTGTGCTGGATGGTGATCTGGATCCTTTCATGGCTGCAGCTCTTGCAGCGCGCGTAGACGGCACCACCGCTGAAGTGGCGGATCTCGATTGATCAGCCAGTTTGCTGCATCCATCGCTCAATGATTTTTTGATAGTCGCGAACCGGTTTCTCCCCAATATTCGCTGACGCGCCGACGGAGAAATAGGGAGAAGTGAGCGATGCTTGTTGCTGCTCGCAGGCAAAGACATCTTCGGCCATAAAGTCGCCACTTGCCATGGGATCCGTCTTTGGGTCGCCTTGATACTTGGGGCCAATCTTGTTTTTCCAGAAACTGGACGACCGCCGTTCAGCTTTTGCAAACGCAGCTTCCGTTGCAGCAGGCACTTTGGTTCTTGTTCTCACCAGTGTTTTGTCTGGCGCGAGAGGGACGATGTGAAAGACAGACCAACTGGTTTCGGTCTCACTTAACCCGATGCCGGGAAAGAGGAGCGGTACATATGCGCCGAGCCGATGTGAGGTGCCAAATTCGACCAGAGGGCCGGGTGCACTTTTTTCAACATTCTCTGCATAGTCCGGCGAGAGAGGTTCATAAAACGCGAAGTGATCTCCCACGAAGCCTGTCTCTGCATTGCGGTGGTCGTACATAGACAGGGTGCCCGAGTGCAGAAGAGGGAGGTGGTAGGCGTCGATGTAGTTTTCCGCAACGAACTTCCAGTTTGCCTTGACTTCTGTTTCGTTCGCCGCCTCATGTATTTCCATCATCTGCTCAGGCCGATGTGGACCGACATATGGCTCCATTGGGCCAAACCACTCATCAATTGAGGGTGCGTTAGGCGATGGATGGACGAACACCATGCCCCGCCATAGGGCGATCGAGGCCTTGTGCAGGCCGAGGCAGGCAGGGTCCAGATCAGGAAACTCGTCGGCTTTGTTAGGAATGCCGCGAAGATTGCCCTCAAAATCATAGGTCCAGTCGTGATACGGACAGGTGATGGCGGAGGCAGACTTGCCATGGGGACGGAGCATGCGTGCGCCTCTGTGACGGCAGATATTGTGAAAAGCCCGAAGCACGCCGTCATTTCCCCGAATGACGAGAATATTATTAAGGCCCGCTTGTACAGTGATGTGGTCGCCGGTTTCGGCCAGATCTTCCGGAAATCCGACAAAGGTCCAGACATTTGAAAAGATCTGTTTCTGCTCCAGATCAAACCATTCCTGTGACGTGTATGCGGAAACAGGCAGAACAGGCATGCGAGTAGTGTCTTTATTGATCATAGGAAAAGCTCCAGTAATGGCAGCAGGTCGGAGAGAACAAGCCAGCCGCAGAGGCCGAGGATGAACAGGGATGAGAACCAGAAGAGGGCGGGGTCATCTTCGCGGAAAAGGTCATCCCAAAGGATGAGATGCCCCTCACGGATTGAGGGCCACACCCAGAAAACGACCAACACCCCCCAGGGCCATGACTGCTCAAACAACACGGCGTAGATCATGAAGACGAGAACCAGAAGAGCGCGCCATTTTACAGTGTCGCTCATTTGAGAGTGCCTTCCAGGTTCAGCAGATGGGTATTGGCGGCCTGCCGGGCTTGGTCCAGCCAGTCTTGCGGCGGGTCCAGCATCATCAAACTGTCGATGCTGAAATAGAGATGGCAAATGCCAAAGGCGGCTGCGCGGCATGCGGTGATGTCCGCATCGGGATAGTCCTGACTGAGCTCTTTTGCGACCGCGTCATGCATGCGCTCCATGGCTGCGAGGAGACCTGTTCGAGCTTTGGGAAACCGATCGCTTGCGGCACCCAGGGCATTGATGGTCAGAACTGACGCAGTTTCTGTGATGCCAAGCGGGCCAAAGAGAATGTCCAACAACGCCTTTGGACGGGCCGTCTTGGGAAGTGCCGCGATCATCTGATCTGTTTCAGAGTTGAAGCGGGCGACCACATGCTTGATCAACGCCTCCACCATCTCGTCTTTATTGCCGAGATAGTGGCGCAATAAGGTGCGCTTCACGCCTGCCTGTGCAGCAACCCGTTCCTGCGTGGCCCCATCGAGACCATGCCGTGCAACACACAATTCATAGGCGGTCAGGATTTCGGCTGTTCGCTGTTCCTGCAAGCTCGGTCGACCCACGGCACTCTCCATTTCATCTGGAGAGAATATAGGAACTTATGAATAAATTTTCAAATATGACAATCAATTTAATTCAAAGAAAAAGCCCCTAAGCAGAAGCCGCGGGGCTTTTCTGATCTATTTGTTGCTGAAGTTACTCAGCAGCAGGGCGTTTTACAACAACGCCACCATCTTTAACGACGACGGGGCTCTCTGCGGGTTTTGACGGTGTCCGATTGGACTTTGCAGCTGCTGCAGGCGCAGGTGCTGGTTGTGGCGTCGCAGCCGCGCGAGCCGGTTCGCTCGCCTGTGCATTCTCAGCCAAAGGGTCATCTGAATGCCGGCAATTGCCTTCAAAGAACGCGCCTGTTTCAACAGCAAGCG
>NZQM01000051.1 GCA_002695905.1 Parvibaculum sp. | reverse complement strand
CTGGACCACGAAGCTGAAGCATCGGTTGCTGTGGAAGTGACCACGACGGACGCCTCTGGGGCGACCTACTCCGAGACCTTCAATATCGCCGTCGGTGATGTGAATGAAGGCCCGTCGGATATCTCACTGAGCAATGCGTCTGTGGATGAGAACACCGCCGGGGCGGTTGTTGGGTCTCTGAGCACCACAGACGTGGATGCTGGCGACAGCCATACCTATGCTGTGGATGACGCGCGCTTTGAGGTTGTGGACGGAGATCTGAAGCTCAAGGACGGGGTCTCACTTGATCATGAGAGTGAGAGCTCCGTGGCGGTGGAAGTGACCACGACCGATGCGTCTGGCGCCACCTACTCCGAGACTTTCAACATCGCCGTTGGTGATGTGAATGAGGGTCCAAGCGCAGGCGGCGTTGATCTCGGCGCAACAAACGAAGACACCTCTGTGGTCATTACGAGTGCCCAACTCCTGGCAAGCAGCAGTGACGTGGACGATGGTGATGCAATGAGCGTCAGCTCATTGTCGGTTGATGCCCAGTATGGATCCCTCGCTGACAATGGCAACGGGACTTGGGCATTTACGCCAGCTAATGATGTGAACGCAGATAATGTGCCTTTCTCCTTCACCGTGACCGATGGTGAGGCGAGCGATAGCGCAACAGCGACGCTCGACATCACGGCTATTGCAGATACACCGAATCTCTCAATTGGTACAGTTTCGACGACGACAACGCTCATAGACTCAAGCTTCGAAACCGGTCCGGCTGATTTCGTAACAACCGCAGACGGTTGGAGTACGGACAGCGATGCGATTGAGGTTTGGAGTGAAACGGAAGACAGGCAGTCTGCTGCAGATGGTGACAAGTATGTTGAGCTGAACGACGACGCCATCGACTATTACGACGATGCGACCGACATTCACCAAGCTGTGGACACTGTTGATGGCGCCACCTACACGCTCACATTTGATCTGTCGCCGCGTCCTGGATATGACGCATCTGTCAACACGATCGAAGTGTTGTGGGATGGTGCAGTGGTAGACACCATTTCACTGGATGGTTCTGCCAATAGTGACAATGTCTGGCAGAGCTTCGAATACACCATGATCGGCGATGGTGACACATCGAAGCTGCAGTTCCGGGAAGCCGGCACGGATGAAAACTATGGTCGTGGCATGCGCCTCGACAACATCAAGCTCGTCGAAACGGTTGATGGTGTGCAGGGTCGTGCCGGAACGGCGATTGACCTGCCAGACATCACCGCGTCTTTAGGTGACACGGATGGGTCTGAGACGCTTGCACTTTCTATCGGCAATATTCCTGACGGTGCTGTTCTTACCGATGGAACAAAGACATTTACTGCGTCAGGTGGCAACGGTAGCGCAGATGTCTCTGGTTGGAATTTGAACACACTTCAAATTACGCCAACTCAAGAGACTTCAGGTACACTGAACCTTTCTGTCACGGCAACCGGAACGGAAGCGTCAAACGGATCGACAAGTGTCGAGGCAGGACAGATCTCAGTCACAGTGAATCCAGCCAGTGATACAGTCCTCACGGACATCAGTGATCCTGGCGATGTCGCACCATCCGTATCCGGTGCGACCTACACGACCGATGATCACTATGACGGATCGAGCGGCAATGACACTATCGTCTATAATGGGCCTCATGGCGGAAACAAGCTTAAGGGCGGTGAGGGCGACGACATTCTTGTCGATGACGATACCAAAGGAGAGCTCAAAGGTGGTGACGGTAATGACACGCTTTATGGTCGCGGCGGCAATGACAAGGTAGACGGCGGCGACGGCGACGACGCCCTGTATGGCGGATCTGGCAATGACGAAATGAAGGGCGGCAAGGGCGACGACACGCTCTATGGTGGCTCTGGCGACGACAAGCTGGAAGGCAAGGATGGCGATGACATTCTCTTTGGTGGCGCCGGGGATGACGAACTGAAGGGCGGCAAAGGCGAAGATATTCTCTTCGGTGGAGCCGGTGACGACACCATGAAAGGCGAAGATGGCTCCGATCTCTTCATCTTCGAAACCGGCAATGGTGACAGCGACTATATTGATGGCGGGAGCAGCAGCAGTTGGACAGACACGATCCAACTGCAGGCCAATGGTGGTGGATATACCGACATGGATTGGACGCTGAACCTAGACAGTGGTTCCTCTATCGAGAGTACAAACACCAGTTCCTATGATTTGTCTGAAGATGCGTCGGGGACCATCACTTTTGCGGATGGGTCGGAAATTTCCTTCGATAACATCGAGCGCATCGAGTGGTGATGCATCACTGACATCACAGTCAGCAGGGCCACGCCTCTTGGGTGTGGCCCTTTTGTTATCCCACCTTCCGAAATCAAAGAGCCCCTGTTAGGTTCACACTGCCGGAGGGGATTAACCCCTTCATTTTTGTGGGGGAACCATGACAGAGAACATAGCCGCTGACACATCGCAGGGCAGCTTCATCACGCCAGCTTATCGGCGATATGCGCTAGGCATTTTGACAGTGGTCTATTCGGTCAATTATGTGGACCGGCAGATCCTGTCGATCCTTTTGGAGCCGATCAAAATTGACCTGTCTCTGAGCGATACGCAGCTCGGTCTCCTTTTCACGACCTTCGGTATTTTTTATGCGACCCTGGGGCTTCCCATCGCCATGCTGGCGGACCGGACCAATCGCCGGAACGTGATTACAGCGTCAATGACGATCTTTTCTGGCATGACAGCTGTTTGTGCCTTTGTGACAAGCTTCTGGCAACTTATGGTTGCTCGCATCCTTGTCGGTGTCGGCGAAGCCGGGTCAAGTCCGCCCTCGCACTCCATGATCGCAGACCTCTACGAACCTAAGACACGTGCGACAGCGCTCGCGATTTTCTCCTTGGGCGTCAATATCGGCATCTTTATTGGCTTCCTGGTCGGGGGGTTTGTGGCGCAATGGTTTGGCTGGCGCATGGCCTTCCTGGTTGTGGGGCTGCCCGGCTTGGCCCTCGCGCTGCTGGTGCATTTCACCTTGAAAGAACCGCCGAGGGGCCATTCTGAGGGACGTACGGATCACCAAGACAAGGAAGAGGCGCCCGGCATCATGGAGGTTCTTCGCTTCCTGCTGACCCAGCCAGCTTTCCGTCACATCGCAGCAGGCGCGACTCTTGTGTCGTTTGTTGGCTATGGCGCGGTTGCATGGCTGCCGCCCTTCCTTGTGCGCTCTCATGGCATGGAAGTTGGCAATATCGGCCTCGCCTTGTCACTGATCATCGGCATTGCAGGCGGCCTCGGTACATACGGGGCAGGCTTTCTGGCAGACAAGCTCGGCCAGAAAGATATTCGCTGGTACATGTGGGTTGTGGCAGCCGCAGGCGTGATTGCTTTCCCGTTCGGCTTCAGCGTTTACCTCTCTGAGGACCTGAGCTGGACCCTTGCCCTGTTCATTGTCCCTGCCGCAGCTGGGGCGCTTTACCTCGGGCCGAGCCTCGCCATGACCCAAGGGTTGGCGCGCCTTAAAATGCGGGCAGCCGCGTCCGCGCTTCTCCTATTCATCCTGAACATTATCGGCCTGGGTCTTGGTCCACAGGCTGTAGGGATCGTGAGCGATCTTCTGGAGCCGACCTACGGCGCGGAGTCGCTACGTTATGCGCTGCTTGTCATGACGCCACTCGGCCTTTGGGGCTCACTGCATTTCTTCCTTGCCGCCCGCACCTTGGGCGACGGATTGGAGAGGGCAAAGGCCCTCCCCGCTTAATGTTCGTGCGCTGTTGATTGCTCTTCTTTCACAAAGAACATCAGCAGCAGTCCCACGATCAGGAAGATGATCACGCTGCCCAGGCCCACACGCTGACTGGCGGTGGCCTGGGTCACGATGGCCACGGTCAATGGCGCCAGGAAGCTGGTGGCTTTCCCGCAGAGTGCGTACAGACCGTAAAATTCAGCCATCATGGCTGGTGGCGCAATGCGCGCGAGCATCGTGCGGCTTGAGGAGAGCGACGGGCCGGCGAAGACGCCTGTGGCGGTTGCCAAGAACAGGAACCACCGTTCCGAACTTGTATCAAATCCCATCCCGTTGAGCGCTTCACCAAAGATATTAGTGGCAGTGATCGGCTCCATGCTGACAGCGACAATGAAGGCCGCTGAGTCTGTGGTTGTACCGACGAGCAGCATCAACCCAAGAGCGAATAGGGAAACCGCTCCGACGATCGTGCGCTTTGATCCGATATAGTCGTCAACCAGACCGCCAAGCAGCGTAAACGGTACCTGCATGACAATGATGATGAGGCCGTAAAAACCAATCTGTGTGGTTGGCCAGTCGAAAACACCTTTTGCGTAAACACCGGTAAAGATGAAGACCGCAGCCTGGCCATCATAATAAATCATGCGTGCAAGCAGGAAAATTGCGATGTTCTTGTAATGCGGCAGCTTCTTGATGGTGCCGATAACCATCGCCACGCCCTTCTTCGCCGCTTCCCTGCGGTTAAGGCCGGTCCGGGGTTGGTCCGGCGTCATGAAGAAAAAGGGGAGGGAAAAGACAAGAAGCCATACGGCCGACAGCGGTCCCACGACGCGATTATGTTCGCTGACCGCTTTATCGACCCCAAACCAGGGTACCTCCGGCAGGCCGAACATAAGCAGCCAAACCGCAAAGGATAGAATGGCGCCCAGCGAGCCGACCGCATATCCAACCGCGGAGAGGGCACCAATCCGCCTTTTGGAGACCAACGCGGGCAACATGGCATTGTGATAGACGATGGCAAACTCAAGGCTTGTTGCTGCAATGACGACACCAATGACAACCAGCAGAATTGAGGTCGGGTCGCCAGGAGCTGCGAACCACAGCACCGACATGCCGAGAAAAGCTAAGAGTGTGAAAAAGAAGATGCCGGGCTTGCGGGGACCTGCTGCATCGGCAAGCGAGCCAAAGAAGGGGCTCAGAAGCGCAATGGAAACACCTGCGGTTGCCTGTACATAGCCCCAGATGGCCTGACCACGAACATCGTCACCCACGACCTCGCTGGAGAAATAGGGCGCAAACACGAAGATATTGATCAGGATAAAATAGGGATTGAGCGCCCAGTCATAGATAAACCAGCCGAACATGCCGCCTTTTCCCGTCGGCTTCTCGCCTGTAACGGTCAGGTGCCCGCCAGGCTGTTCATGGGTGATCTGTTCTTCATATGCACTGGTCACGCGAGCGCCCCTCCTCGACAAATCTGGAATGACAGATGTTAAAGACAGTCATTCTGTGCAGCCAGTTCCGCTGGCCTTCATATCGGTATGGCCTTTAAGTGCTTGAAAATCAACGAAAAATTGGATTGCGCAGGGATTAGTATGCGCTTTCTAGTCATCTGGTCCTAAACACACCTCCAACGAGGGACCCAGCCAGTCAGTTTCCCCAATCAAGCCGGGCCCGCAGCACAAGACTTGAAAAACCGGAATCTAGGAGAAAGATCATGGCGACGAAGACACGTAAGACGACGAAGAAAGCAGCACCTGAAGCAAAGCTCCCGCTTGCTCGTGACATTTGGCTTGCTGGCCTTGGCTTCTATGGCCGCATTTATGATGAGACATTGGAACGCGCCGAATCTGCTCGCACAGAAGCCAACAAGTTCTTTGATGAGCTGGTTGACCGCGGCACTGTCGTTGAAAAAGAAACACGCAAAGCGCTCAAAGACGTTCGCATCGACACAAGCGGCACGGTAGAAGAGCGCATCCAGAAGCTTCGCGACGCTCTTCCTGAGCTGCCAAAGCTTCCTGAAATGCCTGACCTGCCAGAGATGCCTGAGCTTCTCCAGTTCCCACAGTTCAAGTCCACACGGGTTCGTGAGCTGGAAACTGAAGTTGAAGCACTGACGAAAAAAGTTAATGCCCTTAGCCGCAAAGCTGCTGCTAAGCCAAAGGCACGCAAGACCCCGGCCCGTAAAGCTGCGTAACAAGCTTTACGAGCGTTGCCGAACGGTGTCGTGGTTCTCCACGGCACCGTTCGTGCATTTTATGCCAATGAATGGGCTTACAAGGTGAGTTTCTGCTGGCGACAAACCCCCAAGCACAGTCTAATCAAGTTTAGACAGATGACGACCTCATGAGTGAGGCGGAATGGGGGAACCGATGCCAGACAAACCTTCCAGCAGCCGAAAATCGGCAAAAGCCAAATCACCTGTAGACAAAGCAAGCGACCTCGCACGCCAAATCTGGCTCGCGGGCGTGGGCGCTTATGGTCAGGCGGTCGACGATACCCAGCAGGAAGTAACCCGGCGCGTCGCCCAAGTCAGTCAAGACACATCCAAATTCTTTGAGGAACTTGTATCCCGTGGCAGCGACCTAGAGAAAAATATGGGCGCTTTGGGCAAGATGAGCGCAGACATGAGGGCGGAGGGTTTGCGCCGAGGGGCAGACATGTCTCTCTCGTTGGAAGATCGATTGTCGCGGATGCGTGACATGCTGGGGCTCGCCCCTTCTGGGGCTGGTTTTGAAGAGAAGGTGGACAAGCTTGCCGCAGATGTCGCGGCACTGAGTGCCAAGCTCGACCTTGTGCTCGATCAGATAAACAACCCGGTCTCTAAATCTGCGGCGAAAAAGCCAACAGCAAAAAAGAAGACAACTACCAAGAAGAAGCCAGTAGCGAAGAAAAAGGTCGCTACGAAGGTAAAAGGAGTGGCGCGGAAAAAGGCGCCCGCTAAAAAGAAACCGGTATCACGGAACTGACGGTCGGCACCCGCGATGAAAACTCGGGAACGTATCCTCAAAGCCAGTCTCGAACTCTTCAATGAAGAGGGGGAGACAAATGTGTCAACGGTCGACATCGCCAATCAGGTCGATATTTCGCCGGGCAATCTTTATTATCACTTCAAAGGCAAGGACGCGCTGATATCGGCGCTCTACGAGGCTTTTGAAGAAGAGATGCGGATTGTTCTGACCGCGCCAGTAGAAAGTCCGTTGAGAGCAGAAGACAATTGGCTCTATTTCTATATCGTCTTTGAAGAGATTTTTGACTTTCGGTTCTTCTACCGAAATCTTACAGATCTTCTGAACAGATATCCGCAGCTCAATGCACGTTTTGACGATCTGTTGGAGCGCAAGCAGGCGACATGCGCTGCACTGCTTACCAGTCTTGCAGAACGAAACCTATTGGACATCAGAGAAGATGAGACAGAACAGGTAAGCACGCGGCTGACCATGTTGCTGACCTATTGGTTGAACTTTGAAGCTGTCCGACATCCCAACGCATCAGGACCGGACATTATTCATGGGGGCGTCTACCACGTGCTCAGCCATGTAGCGCCCTATTTCGCCGCGGGGCGGGGCGTTTTTATGGATGTTATTTCAACCCTCTATGAAGACCAAAAGGCAGATGCCCAGAAAAGAGCGAGCCGCTAAAAAGGTTTCGCATTTGCGAAACCAGCTCGCAGCCCAGATTGAAATTCCGCGTGATCCAGACTCTTTTTCTTGCCAATGGTCGCCAGAGCCCCCATTTTATTCCTATCGAATTTTTGTTGGAGCATTGTGACGGCTCCCGGCCTTGCCTCAATAAGGGCTATGCGGCGTTTCCAATTACAATTTGATACCCTACACACGGGGCTCGTGTGAGATTGAAGACCGGCGCGACGGCGCTGCACAGGAGAATGAGATGGCGACTGGTACAGTCAAATGGTTCAACCCAACAAAAGGGTATGGTTTCATCCAGCCGGAAGACGGCGGCCAGGATGTATTCGTACATATTTCTGCGGTTGAGCGTGCTGGACTCGCTGGGCTTGATGAAAACCAAAAGGTTTCCTACGAGCTTGAGACCGGACGAAATGGCAAAAGCTCTGCAGTGGACCTCAAGGTCCTTTAACCCCCAATGCAGCAAGTTTTTTAGGGGAGCGCATTGCCGCTCCCTTTTTTGTTGTGTGCAGGGAGCAGCATACCCCTGCGTCATAGCGAGCTCTTTCGAAGACCGTTGACGCTTGCGTTGGCGCATGTACTTTTCTTCTCAGATACATTTGTCAGAGAGGGAAAAAATGCTTCAGCCGGTGAGCGAAACTGCCTTGGTGGACGTGCCCGATGCGGGTCCGTCCCATACCCCAATCTATTCGACACCGGCTGGGTTTGACCTCGCTGACAATAATGCTTTCACATCGGGCCAACCTTTTGACTACTACAAAAGGCTGAGAGAAGAAGCGCCGGCTGCCTGGACACCGGTACCGCTCGCGGCCGGTTATTGGGCCATCAGCCGCTATGATGATGTAAAGCGGATTGAGCTCGATCCGGAGACCTTCTCGTCCCAGCGCGGGGGGATCAATATGGCAACAGCTGAAAGAGGCAGCGGCCATGAGCGTCTCGCAGGCGCCGCACTCAATACTCTGATCAGTCTGGACCGTCCCTATCACGTGCCTTTGCGGATGCAGCATCGCGCGTTTTTCACGCCTGACTATATTGCCGAACTGCGAAACAAGGTCGAAGTCAAAGTCGACGAATTGCTGGATGACATGGAGCGCAAAGGCCCCGTTGTCGATATGGTCAAAAACTTCTCTGAACAATTACCGCTCTTCACGCTCTGCGAGATGTTGGGGGTTGACGAAAAAGACCGGCCCAAGATTGTGCGCTGGATGCATTACCTTGAGCTTGCATCCCACATGATCACCGAGCAAGCGCAGGGGCGTAAAATCAGCTACGTGTTTCTGGCGAAGTTCCTTTGGAACGTGCGTCAGATGTTCCGCTATGGCGAGCGTGTGCTTCAGGACCGTCGTGCCAATCCACGAAATGATCTGCTGACAGCGATTGCCCAAGCAGAGATTGACGGGGAGCCGCTCTCCCAGGAATTTCTTGATGGAGCGTGGCTGCTCATCATTTTCGCTGGCAACGACACGACCCGAAATTCATTGTCAGGTACCATGAGATTGCTGACCGAGTTCCCCGAGCAAAAGCAGAAGCTTCTGGATGATCCTTCAAAGATCAAACAAATGGTGCCTGAAGCGATCCGGATGGTGTCGCCCGTCATCTTCATGCGGCGGACCTTGATGGCAGACACAGAGATCGCTGGCCAGAAAATGTCTGAAGGCGAGAAAGTGATTATGTATTACGGCGCGGCAAATCGAGACTCATCTGTTTTCGAAAATCCCGACCAGTTTGATATCGAGCGGGAAAACGCTGGCGATCATCTTTCCTTCGGCGCAGGCCCACATGTATGTCTCGGTCAGCGGGTCGCCAACATGCAGCTTGAGGTGGCCTACGAAAAAATCCTGTCTCGCTTCCCCAATATCAAATTCACCGGTAACTGGTCGCAGGCACCGAACAATTTTGTGAACGCGATCTCAAAACTGGAAGTGGATTTGGGCGCCTGAGGTTTCCTACGTCCCATCACCCTAGTGCTCTCTAAGTCTACACGATTTCTGAGGTCCTGCTCGGGTTCGTGCATCCTAGAATTTGTGGCTCAAAAATCAGATATTGTGGACGGGACGAGGGTCCCCAGAAAACGGCGTATTTCTCTCACTTTTCGGCGGGTAATCTCCGATTTAACCTAATTCCCTACGCCCTCTCGGGAGTTTATTGCGGTGCAGCAAGCGTTCGCGTATGAAGTGCCTTCATCTGTAGCGTTTTTCTGAGCCCAGGGCCTCCCTCATCGTGATCAAGTCCACCTTCGCGGCGTTTGCCGACCGCCTTTCTATTGCCGAATGGAAGGGCCGCGATCGTCCTATCTATTCACCGTCTGTCCTGAAAACAGAAATCCTATCCGGACTAACTGTGGCGCTGGCCCTTGTGCCCGAAGCCGTCGCATTTGCGTTTGTGGCAGGCGTGCATCCACTTGTGGGGCTCTATGCGGCCTTTATTGTCGGCCTCATCACGGCGCTTTTTGGTGGACGGCCTGGCATGATCTCGGGTGCGACCGGTGCACTGGCGGTGGTCATGGTGTCTCTCGTCGCCACGCACGGCGTCGAATATCTTTTCGCCACAGTCGTGCTGATGGGCATCTTGCAAATTCTTGCGGGCATTTTCCGGCTGGGTAAATTCATTCGTCTGGTCCCTCATCCGGTGATGTTAGGGTTCGTAAACGGCCTCGCAATTGTCATTTTCCTGGCGCAGATGACACAGTTTCAGGTGACGGACGCAGAGGGCGTTAGAACTTGGATGAGCGGCATTCCTTTGGTGATGATGTTGGGGCTTGTAGCGCTCACCATGGCCATCATCTGGGGCATGCCGAAACTCACCACGGCCATTCCGGCCCCTCTTGCCGGGATCGGCATTGTGGCAGCGATTGTGATCGCGTCGGGGATTGATGTTCCACGCGTCGGTGATTTGGCGTCCATCCAGGGAGGCCTGCCAGAATTTCATATTCCAATGGTACCGCTGACAATGGAGACATTTGAAATCATCTTCCCCTATGCGCTGATCCTGGCGGCCATTGGTCTTATCGAAAGTCTCCTGACATTGAACCTGGTTGGTGAGATGACGGGTAAACGCGGTGGAGCTTCACAGGAATGTATCGCACAAGGCAGCGCTAATGTCGTGACGGGCTTCTTTGGCGGCATGGGCGGCTGCGCCATGATCGGCCAGTCCATGATCAATGTGAAATCGGGCGGTCGGACCAGACTGTCTGGCACGTCAGCAGCGCTTTTCCTGCTCGCTTTCATTCTGGTGGCTTCAAGCCTGATCGAACAAATCCCTCTGGCCGCCCTCGTTGGTGTCATGTTCATGGTGGTGATCGGGACATTCGCCTGGCAGTCCCTTCGCATCCTGCGCCGCATACCTATGACCGATACGATTGTTATCCTTCTCGTTACCGCGGTCACGGTGATGAGCGACCTTGCCATTGCGGTCGTCGTCGGCGTGATTGTGTCCGCGCTCGCCTATGCCTGGAATAATGCTTCGCGCATTCGCGCATTCGTCGATACCAATGAAGAGGGCGCCCGTGTCTATCAGATTGAAGGCCCGCTCTTTTTCGGATCAACCGAAGGGTTCCTTGAGCTCTTTCACCCAGAAGACGATCCAGATGTCGTGATCATTGACTTTCTGGATAGCCGTGTGGTCGATCAGTCTGCCCTGCAAGCGATTGAAGCCTTGGCCGCGAAATACCAGGCACGCAACAAGACCTTGCAGTTACGGCATTTGTCGCATGACTGTCATCGATTGTTGCAGCGGGCGGGTCAGCTGATTGTCGATTCAGATGACGATCCCGACTATGCCCTGGCGGTGGATTATTCTGTCCGGACAGGCATGTTGGGCGGTGGCCATTAGTCAGACCAGAGCACCTGAAACGACAATGATCTTACAGGCAGGGGATCAGTCAGCGTACACCAACAGGGGGTCGACCGACTGAGTGATATGTGATACCCGCATGTTCCATCTCCGCTAAAGTATATATATTGCGAAGGTCGATAATGAGAGGCTGCGTGAGAAGCGATTTGACTCGGCCAATATCGAGCATGCGGAAGGCATTCCACTCAGTCAGAATGAGCAACGCCGCTGCGCCATCCATGACTTCGTAACTGTCAGTCCCCCATTCAATACCTGGAAGCATGGATTTGGCTTGCTGCATCCCTTCCGGATCAAACGCCCTGATTTTCGCACCAGCTTTTTGCAGCAATGGGATAATGTCCAGGCTTGGCGCGTCGCGCATGTCGTCCGTATTTGGTTTGAACGTTACTCCCAGAACAGCAAGTGTTTTGCCGCTAACATCGCCGCCGCAGGCAGCAACGACTTTGTCGGCCATACGGCGCTTGCGCTCGCTGTTTGCTTCAATCACAGATTCAACGATTTGTGTCGGTCGTCCTACCTTGCGGGCGGTATCGGTGAGCGCAAGCGCATCTTTTGGAAAACAGGATCCGCCAAACCCGGCACCAGCCTGCAGAAATTTTTGCCCAATCCGCGAGTCGAGGCCGATGCCCTTCGAAACATCTTGCACGTTTGCGCCCACAGCCTCGCAAATGTCGGAAATCTCATTGATAAATGTGACCTTCGTGGCCAAGAATGCATTGTTCGCATATTTGATGATCTCTGCAGTCGTGCGCCCGGTAATGAGAACAGGTGTTTCATTGAGAATGAGGGGGCGATAGATCGATCGCATCACTTCGCGCGCGCGTTCAGAATCTGTGCCGACGACGACCCGGTCAGGTTTCATGAAATCATCAATCGCGGAACCTTCGCGCAGAAACTCAGGGTTTGAAGCGACATCAAACTCGGCGTCCGGATTGGTCTTTCTGATAATCGCTTCTACCTCATCGCCGGTGCCGACAGGTACCGTCGATTTGTTGACGATAATAGTGTAGCCGGAAAGCCTCGGAGCTAGTTCTGCGGCGACCGAATAGACCGCACTTAAGTCAGCACTTCCATCCGTTTCGCTCGGCGGTGTGCCGACCGCGATAAAGATCGCGTCCTGATTGCCGATGTCGTCGTTGTCCCATGAAGTGAAGCCTAGTCGCCCGGCGGTCACGTTCTTTTTGACAAGCTCTTCAAGGCCGGGCTCATATATAGGAATTTCTCCTCTATAGAGCAGCTCCAGTTTGTCCTCATCATTGTCGATACAGACAACGGTGTGTCCAAGGTCGGCAAAACAAGCACCCGAAACAAGTCCCACATAGCCTGTGCCAATCATGGCGATCTTCATCAGTCAATTCCTTAACGCCAATATCAATTTTCCAGCTTGGGCGCTCATGGCCGCCGGAATCGCCGCTCCTCTTGCGGCGCTGCACTCTAGACCAGAATTGCAAAAGAAAAACGTTTGAATGTGATTTTGTATGAATGCTTGTCGGCTCTCTTCGGCGCAGAAGCATTCTAACTGAGGATTGTATGATGTTCAGACGCACCTTTATTGCTGCACTAACCGCTCTAACATTTGTTTCTTTCGCGGCACTGCCTGCGAAAGCCGACACGGCAGCGGATATCGCAGCCGCCATCGCGGCAAATCCGAACGGTGGGGCGGCACTTGAAGCTGCTCTGGCCGCAATTTTGACCGGTGCAGCTGCGGGCGACGAGCTAGCGGCAGCCCAAGCTGCGATTGCAGCCGCCGCATCGGCAAGCCCGGCAGTACAAGCGGCAATTGGGTCGGCGTTGGCTGTACAGGCAAATGCGCTGACGGCGACAAATCCAACTGCTGCTGCATCTGTCACTGCAGCAGTGGCTGGTTCCACAACGCCAGCACTTCAGGCGAGCTTTACATCGGGTACGACCGGTGGTGGAGACACTGGTGCTGGAGGCGCAGGTGGTGACGGCGGAGACGCAGGCGGCGCAGGTTTCGGAAACACCGTAACCGGCAATGGCGGCGCAAACACGGGCAGCACGAACGATGCATCGAGCCCAGGCTGAGTGGATCAGCTGGGCACGTTGAATTCAGTAAGTTCAATTACGGGGACTCCGGAAACCGCCAATAGAGCGCTGGAGATATAGAGGGCGTCATGAATAGTTCTAATCGGGTTTCCGCACTAACCTTAGTCGCTGCTTCCTTGGCGACTAGCGTCGCGATCTCGTCTTCTGCTTTGGCAGCTAATGATTTTCCCGAGATCGCCGATCAGCGTGGCACGCACGTGCTGGATCGCCAGCGCCCCGAATATGATGCCGCTGGTATCCGGGCGGGCTCATTTATGCTCTATCCAGAGCTGGGGCTGGGTGTTTCCTACGATGACAATGTGTTCGGCACGCAGAACAATACAGAGGGCGATATCTATTACGGGGTGCGCCCGAGTGTCTCTGTTGAGTCCAATTTTGGGAGACATGAGCTAACGTTCGACGCTTACACGGATTCCCGCTTCTATTCCTCTGACACGAGCGAAGATCGGTTTGACTGGGGAGCGGAAGCTCAGGGAACCCTTGATGTCAGCGCTTTCAGCCAACTGGTAGGCCTGGTTGCGTATGATCAGTTGACGGAGGCCCGTACAGCAACGAACCGTGTTGCCGGTGGTGTTGAGCCGACTGAATATGATCTATTGCGTGCAAACGTTGTTTTTAATCAGAGGTTTAACCGTCTGACAGCATCTGTAGGCGCGGCCTACGCGGAATATGACTATGACGATGATGCTGCGATTGGTGGCGGCACCATTGATCAGGATTTCCGCGATCACGAGAAGTTGGAGATCCCAGTTCGCCTGAGCTACGACGTGTCGCCTGATACGAGTATTTTTGTCGTCGGCTCTTACAACACGCGTAAATATGATCAGCAGCCGCCAACCGTCGCGGTGACAAGGGACTCTGATGGGTACGATGTTGGCGTCGGTGCAGCCTTTGACTTCACAAACCTCATTCGTGGCGAGGCATTTGTCGGCTACCTTGAGCAGGAATATGACCAGGTAGGCTTCCAGAAAGTCGATGGCATTGACTTCGGGTTGAACGGTGAATGGTACGCTAGCGAGCTCACGACTGTCACCGCTGGCATCAATCGGACTGTAGAAGAGTCGTCGTCTGCGGGGTCACAGGGCCACTTGGATACCAACTACCAGATTGGCATCGCCCACGAACTACAGCGCAACATTATCCTGACCGCTGATGCCTCTTACCTGGATGTGAAGTTCGAAGGAATTACGCGGGATGATGAGACCATTTCTGCGGGCATTGGGGTGCAATATCTGGTGAACCGCAATGCTGAGCTGGCACTTGGGTATGACTATGCCAGCCGGAACTCATCTCTCGCTGGTCAAGACTACGACAAGAATGTCGTAGGTCTGTCGCTCATCCTGAAGATGTAATCAGAGCATAGCTCGGTTAAGTACAAGGCTGTGGCAGCTTTCTGAGGTGCCGCAGCTATTTGGACTAGGCTGTAGTTTTCAAGAACGAAACATTTGTGCCTTTTAACACGGCAGCTGTAAGCACGCCGGTAATATAGGCGCCCGTGTCTATGCCGATCCGATTTGGCCGCACTTGCGGATCTTCCTCAGGGCAGTGGCCATGGACGATACGCTTTCCAAAATCCTGCCGTGAATTCAAAAACTCATCGCGTATCCAGCGTAGGTCATGCTCTTGTTGCTTTTCCAGCGGGACGCCAGGACGAACACCGGCGTGAACAAACAGATAGCCGCCAAGCTCGTACTTGGAAGGTAGGCCTAAGAGAAATGTGCGGTGATGTGCTGGCAGCGCCGTAACAAACTCTGAATGCACGTTGTGCAGATAGTCCTCATCCGCCCGGAAGTTGAGATCCTTCAGCCCATAAGCATGAAGTGTTTCAAGGCCGCCATACTGACGCCAGCTTTCAAGAAAATGCGGATCATCCAAAAACGATAATAATGCTTCTTCGTGATTACCCTTGAGAAAGACCGGTTCAAACCCAGGCATTTCGAGATTGGAAAGCCGTTCAAGCACTTCTTTGGATTGCCAGCCACGGTCTACATAATCGCCCAAAAAGACAATTACCCGTCGATCCGCGTCGTGCTGGCTTGCATGCGCCGAAATCTGTGCCAAGAGGTTTTCCAGCAGCTCATCGCGCCCGTGAACGTCGCCGATCGCATAAACTACTGTCCCTTCAGGAGCCGCAGCCTGCCGACCTGACCAGTCCAGACGCTCTTTAAGTCTCGAAATCACTTTCATCGCGGCGACCTGCTCTCGCACCTCCCAGGGTGGGAAACCTACTAGGTCTTCAAACCTGGCTATCTTTGTGTGTTTAAAGAGGATAATCGGCGCAAGTTCGTCTGTCGAATGCTGGGTATGGGACGCTTTGGTCGAACCCATCACAGAGCAAAAGTCGATGGCGCGCCTCAGCGAAGAGAATGCGAAAAAATTATTCAATACGCTGGCGCAATGGGAGGTCATCTTAACCTCTCAAATGGGGAAATTGAGGTTCCCGCAGAACCGCCTGAAACACCTGCGTCTTAGAAATCGTGCGGAGCTTTCTCTTGAAACGGTCTTTTCAGCGAGGAGGGTTGGCTGGGACTTTACGCGGTTGAAAACGTTTAATTTTTGACTATTTTTTGATTTTACAAAAGTATTCGACATTTACGATTGATTTTCGACAAAAAGAACGCATAGTATTTTCGACGAAAGGATGAAATCGGAGCTAAATTCGACGCCGACACGAAAATTTCGACCATGCAACTCGACATACAAAACACAGACTTTTTTCAAGAAGAGCCGCTCCCTGCCACCACAGTTCTGGTCGGGTTTGCTGCGCTCGCTTCAGCCTTGAGCCTCAAAGTACCCGTACGAGACCCGGCTTGCGTCTCGCAAAAACATGTCCGAGGAAGCCGACGGATGGAAGGTATGTGGCGTGTCTTTGATAAACGCTATTGGCCTGGCGGCAGTTTCGCGGATCATCTAACTTTCGCGCTACGCCATGAAGATATTGACCTGCTCACCCTCAAAAGGGTTTTCGACGCAATCCCTCCACAGGTCATGATTGATTTTATAACCAACGCCCCGACTGGAAACGTCACCCGGCGCGCATGGTTCTTCTACGAATTTCTGACGGGGGATCATCTTGATATCGGTGATGCGCCAACCAATATCGCCGCCGTTCATGCGCTCGATCCAGCCTTGTATTTCACAATCGCCGGTCGCCTCAGCAAGCGTCACAGGGTCAAAGACAACCTTCTGGGCACAAGGGCGTTCTGTCCCGTCATTCGTAAGACCCCAGCGCTCACCGACTACACTGCTCTCGATCTCGCTAGAAAAGCCAATGAAACCATCGGGCATGCAAGTGCACACCTCGTTACCCGCGCCGCTAGCTTTATGCTATTAGCCGACAGCCGGGCCAGTTTCGAGATCGAAGGCGAGCGCGCGCCGCGCAGCCGTCTCGAACGGTGGGGGCGTGCCGTTCTGGAAGCTGGCAAAAGGCCACTCAACCAGACAGAGATTTACAGGCTACACCGAATTTTGATCGGCGATGATCGGTTCACCGAGATCGGATACAGAACATCTAGTGTCTTCCTTGGTGAGCGCGACCACAATAACGATCCGATACCAGAGTTTATTGGGGCTCGGCCCGATGACATTCTTTCACTGATGAACGGCCTCAACGAATGCAACAATAGAATGAGATCGTCGGATCTTGATCCTGTTCTGCAAGCGGCGGCCCTCGCTTTCGGATTTGTTTATATTCACCCGCTTGCCGACGGAAACGGACGACTTCATCGCTGTCTCATTCATCATGTGCTGGCTGAACGCAAATTCGCGCCATCGGGAATGGTGTTTCCAGTATCCTCTGCAATGTTGGACAATATCGAAACCTATCAGACAACTCTTACGTCACATTCAAGTCCACTGATGAACGTCATCGAGTGGCGTACCAGCCCTGACAACAATGTCGATGTGCTGAATGATACCGCAGATATCTATCGCTTCTTCGACTGCACAGAAGAAACCGAGTTTTTGTATGCGTGTGTGCAACGAACTATCGAGCAGGATCTTCCCCGCGAAATCGATTATTTGAAGCGCAATGACCAAGCGCTACGACAGATTATGAATACCGTCGAGATGCCTAACCGGTTGGCGCAAGACCTCATTATTTTCATACGTCAAAACGATGGAAAGCTCGGGAAAAAGCGGCGAGAAGGCACGTTCAAAAAACTCACTGATGAAGAAATCACGACGATCGAGACTATTGTGGCTGATACCTTCGACGTGTTCCCCGTCAGCAACTATGAGACAGATCGGCTAAATTGCTAAGTTAGAGTTTGTGGCTCATCATTTCCTTGGAAGGGAAAGATGATGAGACAGAAT
>NZQM01000050.1 GCA_002695905.1 Parvibaculum sp. | reverse complement strand
CTTCCTGGCGTGCAGCCGACGCTTTTCTTTGCGCCATCTCAGATCCAGAAACGTAATAAGGATTGGGGGGCCGAGGTGCTGCAAGCGAAGATATCAAAAGCTTGGGGAACATTTCTGGCATCCGTTGATGGGTGGATGAAAGTGGAGCGCTCTGGGGGTCGTGATGTGACCAAGCAGGTTTATCTGGATGTGCTGGAAGGCAAGGTTGCGCCGGAGAGCGGTAAAATCATCTCACTTTGGGATATCTGAACGCATTTACAATTTTGGGGAGGCGCGTCTCGTGACGACGACCATTTTTGCGGCGAAACGGATCATTACGATGAACCCGTCTCGGCCCTTTGCTACTCATGTTGCTGTGCGTGACGGACGCGTCCTTGGTGTTGGTACGCTGGAGGAAGTAAGTGCCTGGGGGGATGCCAGTATCAATGATCGTTTTTCTGATCAGGTGGTGCTGCCTGGCTTGATTGAAGGACACAGTCACCTGGTGGAAGGTGCGCTCTGGGATCATGCCTATGTGGGCTATTACGACCGGACCGCACCAGATGGCAGGGTTTGGCCTGGATTGAAGTCATTGGACGCTGTTGTGGAGCGACTTCAGGAGGCGGCGGTCGCGCTTGATGATCCCGATACAGCACTCATTGGGTGGGGCTTTGATCCGATCTTTTTTGGGGAGCAACGCTTGCACGCCCGTGATCTCGACCGTGTCTCCAATGGATGTCGCATCGGTGTGTTTCACGCGAGCCTGCATTTTCTGAATGTAAATTCTGCGGTGATCGACGAATCGGACCTGGCTGCATCGACTGACATGCAGGAAGTGATGACGGATGCCGACGGGGTACCGACGGGTGAGCTGGCGGGCATGGTTGGCATGTACCTCGCCATGAAGTCTCTCAAATTTGATTTGGGATCACAAGCGACGCACCCACCGGCGCTCTGGAATTTTGCCAAAATATGTCAATTGGCCGGTGTCACGACGGCAACCGATCTACACAGCCCGCTTGATGATGAGATGGTTGGACGCCTCACGGAGGTGACGGACAAAGCTGACTTCCCGCTTCGCATTGTATCGGCCTTCGGCGGCACCTTAATGCCGGCGGATAAGGGAACGGAGCGCCTGGGCTCGCTGGTGTCCAAGAGTACCGACAAGCACAAAATGGGCATTGTGAAGCTGGTGCTGGATGGTTCCGTACAAGGGTTCACAGCGCGCCTCAAATGGCCAGGGCATTTTAACGGGGCGCTAAATGGTCTTTGGTACATCGCACCCGATGAGTTTAAAAAACTCGTTGCCGCCTACAATGCTGCCGGGCATCAGCTGCACATTCATACGAACGGGGACGAGGCGACTGAACTCGCTCTGGATGCCATTGAAGAGGCGCTAGCGACCAATCCACATCCGGACCACCGGCACACGTTGCAGCACTGTCAGATGGCAAGCGACGCGCAATTTAGACGCATGGCTGCCATGGGTGTGGGTGTGAACCTTTTCAGCAATCACGTCTACTATTGGGGTGATCAGCACTATGAGCTGACGCTCGGGCCTGATCGGGCGCATCGTATCGATAATGCGGGGAGCGCTGTTGAACACGGGGTTGATCTGGCTTTGCATTCGGACGCGCCCATCACGGCGATCGGACCGCTCTTTACCGCCTGGTGTGCCGTCAATCGCGTGACGTCGACCGGCAAGCTTTTGGGCGGTGATGCGGAACGGCTGACCGTCGAAGAGGCGCTCTACACCATCACTATGGGGGGGGCTATCTCCCTTAAGCTTGATCATGAGGTCGGCAGTATCGAAGTTGGCAAACGCGCTGACTTCGCTGTTTTGAATGAGGACCCGCTTGAGGTCGATGCCATGGCGCTTAAGGATATTGGCGTTTGGGGCACGGTTGTGGGTGGCGAGGTATTTGAAGCGCCGCGGGTTTAGATGATGGCTGATCGGCCCGTGATCCCCGTGTCTGTCGTGGGGGGATTTCTCGGTGCGGGCAAAACGACCCTTCTCAATCGCTTGCTGCAGGAGAACGAAGGGCGACGCCTTGGTGTGATCGTCAATGATTTTGGTGACATCAATATTGATGAGAAGCTGATTGTCACCCGTGATGAAGACATGGTCAGTCTCGCAAACGGGTGTATCTGTTGCTCCATCGGCAATGATTTTTTGCGGGCTCTGATATCGCTAGTTACTCGCGCTGATCCGCCTGAGCAGATTATCATTGAGGCAAGCGGTGTTGCGGATCCTATGCGGATTGCGGCGATTGCGCGTGCGGACAAGGCTCTGCGGCTTCAGGGGATTTTTGTGTTGGTGGATGCGACACAATATCAAAGCCAGGCAGCAGACCCACTGCTTGCCGACACTGTTCATGCGCAGGTGGGGGCAGCAGACCTTTTATTGCTCACAAAAACAGATATCGCGTCCACCGTTCAAACGCGGGAGGTTGCTGAGCTGCTGGAGCGTGAAAGGCCTGGTGTCTTGAGAGTTGAGACGACCACACCAGACGTCCCGGTCTCTCTTCTGTTTGATTTCTCAGCATCTCCGCGGATGCCTCTGACAGGGCCCCATGACCCCCATGCGCTTTTCTGGACGGGGTCGATTGCTTCTGACAAAGCCTGCGATATCGACCAGCTCACAGCGGTTTTGGAAGACTGTGTCGGCCTGTTGCGCTGTAAAGGGTTTGTCCGATCAACGGATGGTGGGGGGCGCCTCGTTCAATGGACCGCCGGTCGGTTGGAGCTCTCCTCGCTCGAGGTGGTGCCTGATGAGACCGCGCTGGTCTATATCGGCGTCGGGCCAAAACCTGCTGGCGTCGAGCGGTCTCTTGGCGACTGCTTTGAGTGAGTGTCACGATAGCCTGTCAAGCTTTGCTTCGATCCTTGCCAGGCGCTCGTCTGTTGAATCTTCTGTTGTGGTGCTGACTTTGAGCGCGCGCCAGTAGGTGCGGCCGAGTTTCTTGGCGGCGTCGGCGATATTCAGTTTCTTTGTCCGTTTTTGAACGATGGCGGTCCAAGCCACATGTTCTGCACCGCCGTAGATCATGTCGCGGACCATGTCGTCGCTCATGTCGGTTTCAATGGTCCGAGCGGTCTGTGCCTTGCCGAGGACTGTGCGGAGAAGGCCGGTATAGGACCGGAAGATGTCGCGTGAGCTCGAGGTGAGATACGCATCGGTCGCGCGAACTTCGCGTATCCACATAAGGAAAAGTTCCGGCTGTTCGAGAATCATGGCGATGTGGCGTTGAACCAGAAGTGTTATCTGGTCGCGCGGGTGCTCAACAGCGCTCAATGTCTGGTCCAGCTCTTCAGCTTGCGCGGAGAACCAGCGTTCGGCGACCCGGATGGCGAGTTCTCGTTTGCTGGGTACGTAATTGTAGAGACTGCCTTCCGACAGGCCGGTGGCTGTTGCGACATCCGCCATGGTCATGCCGTCAAAGCCTTGTGACGTGATGAGCTCCCACGCCGCGTCGAGGATCGGTTGTTCCCGATCTCCCCAGCGCCCGGACCTTTGTTTTGAGGATGTGGCATCTATCGAAATTTGAATATTCCTCAGAAAATGGGTGCTCTATATCACCAAAAGCACCAGTTCTCCGCAAATATAAGCCTGTTTAACGGTTGATCGTCCAGCTAAATTTGAGTTATCCTCAGATAAAGGGAGCGATCATGGAATTCAAAGATTATGAAACTCTGTCATTCGGCTATGAAGGCCGGGTTCTGACGGTCACGATTGACGGGCCGGGGCCGGTCAATGCCGTCAATGGGCGCATGCATGAAGAGCTGGGCCGCGTTTTCACCGATCTTCAGCGGGATGAGGACAGTGACCTCATCATTCTAACCGGCGCGGGGCGGGCGTTCTGCGCGGGTGGTGATATGGAATGGTTCGACGAGATGATCGAGAACCCGGCAAAGTTTCGCTCCATTGCGCCCGAGGGGAAGCGGATTGTTACGTCGCTTCTTGATCTGGAAAAACCCATCGTCTGCCGCCTTAACGGCGCGGCGGCGGGGCTCGGCGCAACTATCGCCCTTCTCTGTGATGTGATTATCGCGAGCGACAATGCGGTCATTGGTGACCCGCATGTGAAAGTCGGCCTCGTTGCGGGCGATGGCGGTGCGGTGATCTGGCCGCAGCTCATCGGTTTTGCCAAAGCAAAAGAGTTGCTTATGACCGGCGACATGCTGACCGGCCAGCAGGCAATGGATCTGGGGCTCATCAACTATTCCGTTCCTGCCGAAGAGCTTGATGCAAAAGTTGCGGAGCTTGTCGGCAAGATCATGGGCAACCCTAAATGGGCGGTGCGGTGGACCAAGACGGCGGCGAATATCACGCTCCGCGAAATCGCAGTGAAGGTGATGGATGCAGCAATTGCCTACGAAGCAATCACCAACACGCTGGAAGATCGCAAAGAGGCGGTGGCCGCCTTTAAGGAAAAACGCGCACCGAACTTCACTGGGGAATAGAGTCTGTGTATTTCACCGATGAACCCGAGCATGTCGCCATTCTGCGGGATATGATCAAGCGCTTTGTGAAAGATGAGATGCCACGAGAGAAACGGCGGCAGCTCGACAAGGATCACACGTTTTGTCGTGACACGTTTCGCAAGCTTGCGGATCTTGGTGTCTGTGGTCTTACCGTTCCGGAAGAATTTGGCGGGCAAGGGATTGACCTGGTTGCCGCTGTAGCTGTGCTGGACGAGCTCTGTCAGGTCGGGCCATCACTCGGGGGGCCCTTTATCCATGCAGCGTTTTATGGTGGGGCGAATGTGGTGGAGAATGGGTCGGAGGCTCAGAAACGAGAGCTTCTCCCGAAACTTGCGAAGGGCGACATTTGGTTTGCCTATGGGCTGAGTGAGCCCGATGTGGGCGGTGACCTTGCCACTGTGAAAACCCGCGCGCATTTGGAAGATGATGGCAAGACCGTGGTGGTCAACGGTGCGAAGCGTTGGTGCACTGGTGCTGACTGGGCGGACTACATCTATTGTCTGGTGAACAGCGATGCTGAGGGCAAGAAATATAAGAACCTGACCGTGCTTTTGATCCCGACGGATGCTGCTGGCATTTCCATGCAGCCAATCGAGCATTCTAACCTTCGCTACACAGCATCGTGTGATGTTTTCTTTGATGATGTTCGCATTCCTGTAGAACGGGTGTTGGGCGGCCCTGAGGGCTGGAACAAGGGGTGGAGCATGCTTGCAGGCCGAACCCTTGATGTCGAAAAGATTGAGATCACAACCGTGACTTATGGTGTCGCGCGGGCGGCTGTTGAGGAGGCGTGGGCTTATGCACAGGAGCGCGTCCAGTTTGGGAAGCCCATCGCGGCCCACCAGGCTGTTCGTCACGCTCTGTCAGGGGCGAAGACGAAACTCCAAGCTTGCCAGCATATGCTCTATCACGCTGTGCATTTAGCCCATGAAGGTAAGCCCTGCTCTGTAGAAACCAGTATGGCGAAACTCTTTGTTGCTGACACGGCTGTTGAGATTGTGCTCGCTTGTCAGCAGGTGATGGGTGCCTATGGGCTCACTGACTCTTATGACATGGAACGTAATGTGCGGGACGTGCTCGGCATGCCGATCGTTGGCGGTTCGTCCAATATGCAGCGCAACAATATCGCTGCCCGACTTGGGCTGCCCCAATAAACCACCAGGAGATAAGTCGATGACATCGAAGGGTGAAGCGCTTCTGGCGGCTGCAGAGGGTTTCGTGCCGATGCTGCGGGAGCGCACGGATGAGATAGAAGAGAAGCGCCAGGTTCCCCAGGACATTGCCGATGCATTTGCGGAGGCAGGGTTTTATTCCGTGATGGTGCCGGAGGTTTATGGCGGCCTGGAACTGGACCCGCCGACCTTCCTCAAGCTTATTCGGACATTGGCGCGGGGGGATTCTTCTGCGACGTGGTGCACGATGATTGGCGCCACAACCGGGCTTGGCTCCGCCTATATGCCGAAGGCGGACGCTGAAGAGATTTTCGGTGGGGGCAAGCGGACCATCACAGCTGGTGTGTTTGCGCCTACTGGTAAAGCCATACCGGAAGGAGACGGCTATCGCGTGTCAGGGCGGTGGCAGTGGGGGTCGGGCAGCCGCAATGCGGCATGGATTTCCGGTGGGTGTTTTGTCATGAAGGATGGCAAACCTGAAATGTCCGACACAGGCGTGCCGATCAGCCGGATGATGATGGTGCCTGCGGATGAGGTAACGCTGCTGGATACTTGGGATGTGTCCGGCCTTTGCGGCACCGGTAGCACTGACTTTGAGATGAAGGATGTGTGGGTGCCCGAAAGCCGTGGTGTCGCTTTTGGGTATGACAAACCTATGGAGCGCCCGCTTTATGTTTTTCCTCTGTTTGCGCTTCTCGCGTCAGGGATCGCTGGCGTGGCACTGGGGACCGCACGGTCGGCGATTGACGAACTTGTGAGCTTTGCCTCTGCGAAGACACCGCAAGGAACATTAAGACCACTTGCTAAGCGGCCCGACACTCAGATGGGGGTGGCGCGCGCAGAAGCATTGGTGCGGTCCGCCCAAACTTGGATGGATGATGCTTTCGCGGAAGCCTGGGAAGCTGCTCAGACAAAAGGGGTGATCAGCATCGACCTGCGTCGCGATATGCGCCTTTCCATGGCGCATGCGACCACGTCTGCGTCCCAGGCGGTTGATATTGTCTATGACCTGGGTGGTGGCACGTCTGTCTATAAGCGCTCGCCCTTGCAAAGACATTTCAGGGATGTCCATGTGGCAACGCAACATATGATGGTTGCCAAAGGTGTCCTGGAGCAGGCAGGTCGGTTGTTCCTTGGGGTAAAGACGGATACGCGCCTCTTCTAACTCTCTATTTGCCGCATTCTCGGACGGAAAACCGCCCACACATTTCCTGAAAATGCTCCAGCCCTTTCCACACGCGCCCAAATATCCCAGAATTCCTGAAACCGGGGAGGGACGTATGAGTGTCATGGGGGCTGCAGGCGAGATCCAGTGTTCGGCACTGGAGAAGGTTGTCTTTGGAAAACCGGCTGCGGAGGCGCTGGCGGAACAGGTTGAGGCGCTAGGCGCCCAACGTGTTTTCCTGATTGCCAGCAAAACACTTGCCGACCAGACAGATGAAATCGATAAGGTACGGAGCGCTCTGGGAGATAGGCTCTCTGGCGTCTACATGGGCATACCTGCGCATACACCGCGTCAAGCCGTCATTGATGCGGCAGATGCGGCGCGCGGCGCGCAAGCAGATTTGCTCGTGACGCTTGGTGGCGGGTCGGTCACTGATGCTGGCAAGGTGGTGCTCGTTGCATTTACCCACAATGTGAAAGACGCAGAAGGATTAGAGCCCTATCACGTGCGCGTTGAGAAGGACGGCACAGTTGTGCACCCGGAGTTTGAGGGGCCTGCCATTCGCTCCATTGCCATCCCGACAACGCTTTCGGGCGGTGAGTTTAACCCGCTCGGCGGCGCGACAGACCTACGGAAGAACCTGAAAGAGGGGTATGAGCACAGGGACCTGGCGCCGCATACGGTGATCCTTGACCCCGCACTCACGCGTCATACACCGGACTGGCTCTGGTTTTCCACCGGTGTGCGCGCGATGGATCATGCCATTGAGACACTCGCGTCGCTCCGGTCCAACCCCTATTGCGATGGTCTTGCCGACAGTGCACTGCGCTTATTGGTTGATGGCTTGCAACGCGTGAAAGAAAACCCCGACGACATGGAGGCCCGGCTCAATTGTCAGATCGGCATGTGGCAGTCCATGGTGCCTGTTGTTTCTGGCGTGCCCATGGGGGCGAGCCACGCTATCGGCCATGTGTTGGGTGGTGCCTGTGATGTGCCCCACGGCTATACGTCCTGTGTGATGTCACCCTATGTCCTTGCCTTTAACGAGCCGGTGAATGCTGAGCGGCAGAAACGCATCAGTGCATGTTTCGGTGCGCCTGATCGACGGGCCTCTGAACTCGCAGACGAGTTCATTTCCGGATTGGGCATGCCGCGGACACTGGCGGCCGTGAATGTGGGGGAAGACCGTCTTCAGGAAGTGGCTGAGAAAACCATGCATGACTTTTGGGCAAGAACAAATCCGCGACCTGTGTCAGAGGCTGCGGATGTGATGCAGATACTTCAATTGGCTAAGTAGACGATCAGGCGTCAGCAAATTTGCCGGGGCGTTTTTCCATGGTCGACATGATGGATTCGATCTGATTGGCCGACCCAATGATCTCGTCTTGTTCAACAGACTCGGTCAACAATCCAGCGCCGACATCCACATAGGGCGCTGCGTTGAAGATGCGCTTGTTGGCGCGGATGGCATCCGGGTTTTTGCCAGCGATCTCCCGAGCTGTTTCCAATGCCAGGGCGCGGGGGTCTTCGACAACACGGGTGGCAAAGCCGTAACCGAGTGCTTCTTCACCGGAGAAGATGCGGCCGGTATAGGTGAGCTCTCTCACAATGTCTTCGCGTGCCAGGTGCCGCATGAGTTGGGTGCCTGCCATGTCTGGCACGAGACCCCATTTGATTTCCATGATGGACATTTTGGTGTCTGGTGCGACGTAGCGAATATCTGCACCAAGGCAGACCTGAAAACCACCGCCGAACGCAACACCATGTACCGCGGCAATGACAGGCACGGGGACCTCACGCCAGACCCAGGCGGCATATTGGGCGCGGTTGGCAAGACCGTGTGTTCTTGGCGCAAGCGCATTGCGCTTCTTGTTTGATTTGGAGCCGCTGTCATCGTTGCTTTTGGCCATCTTGCCAAAATTTCCCATGTCCAAACCTGCACAGAAGGCACGCCCTTCTCCTGAAAGCACCACAGCGCGAATGCCCTTCTCGGTCTTCATGCGTTGGCCGGTCTCGATCAGCGCTTTGAACATCTGGTCATCCAGGGCGTTCATTTTGTCGCTTCGGGTCAAGCGTACATCGGCAACGCCATCTTGAATGTCGACTGAAATGCGTTCGCTCATGAGGATCTCCCTTGGGGCCATTTGGGCCAAATTTGTCAATGTTCTGTGATGTTAAGTTGCGCGCAGTCTAAGCGCGGCCCAGGGGTTAAAGCAATTTATCAGCCTTTACGTAGGGAATTCCTTGGCAAATTGCGGCCTCTGAAAGTGTGAGGCGTGCGCGCCTAAAAGAGCGTTGAATCTGCCGCGCGCTCGGCCCA
The DNA here is from genome assembly GCA_002695905.1 of Parvibaculum sp. Taxonomy (GTDB): domain Bacteria; phylum Pseudomonadota; class Alphaproteobacteria; order Parvibaculales; family Parvibaculaceae; genus Mf105b01. The sequence continues at coordinate 13,448 of NZQM01000050.1, read as the reverse complement.
TCTTACGGCCAAATCGAACCCATTCTTATGGTTAGACTCGTTACATCTAAGAGGAAGAAGACATGGCAGAAGCTTATATCGTCTCCGCGACCCGGACCGCCGGCGGTCGTCGTGACGGACGCCTTAAAGGCTGGCACCCGGCTGATATGGCTGGTGAAGTTTTGAAATCGGTGATCTCAAAGGCTAATGCCGATCCGGCGCGCGTTGATGACGTGATCATGGGCTGTGTCGGCCAGGCTGGCGAGCAGGCTGGTAACATTGCACGCAACGCAGTTCTCGCTGCGGGCATGCCGGAAAGCGTTCCTGCTACGTCGGTTGACCGTCAGTGTGGTTCTTCTCAGCAGGCACTGCATTTTGCAGCGCAGGCTGTGATGTCAGGCTTTATGGATTGCGTGATCGCGTCCGGCGTTGAAAGTATGACCCGTGTGCCCATGGGCTTGCCAATGTCATTGCCCGTGAAGAATGGTTTCGGTTTCTATGTGAGCCCTCACATGAAGGAACGCTATCCTGATGTTCAGTTTAGCCAGTTTGCCGGTGCTGAAATGATGGCGAAGAAATATGGCCTCACAAAAGATGAGCTCGACCAGTACGGTTTCCGCAGCCACGAAAAAGCGATTGCAGCAACTCAGGCAGGCGATTTTGATGACGAAATTCTCGGCCTTGAAGTTGAGCTGGAAGATGGCACGAAAGAAGTCCACAAGGTGGACGAAGGTATCCGCTTCAATGCAAGCCTTGAAGGTATCCAGGGCGTGAAGCTTTTGGTTGAAGGTGGTGCGCTGACGGCTGCGACCTCAAGCCAGATCTGTGATGGCGCGTCAGCTGTCATGGTTGTGAATGAAAGGGGTCTGAAGGACCTCGGCGTTGATCCAATCGCGCGCATTCATCATCTGACGGTCACCGGGGGCGATCCTGTTATCATGCTGGAAGCTCCTATTCCGGCAACTCAGGTTGCACTTGAAAAGACCGGCATGAAGATTGATGACATTGATCTTTTTGAAGTGAACGAAGCCTTCGCTTCCGTTCCTGCGGCCTGGCTGAAAGAAACAGGCGCTGACCCTGAGCGTCTCAATGTGAATGGTGGTGCAATCGCCCTTGGTCACCCGCTTGGTGGTTCCGGCACGAAGCTTATGACCACTTTGATCCACGCGCTGCAGAAGAAGAACAAGCGCTATGGTCTCCAGACAATGTGTGAAGGTGGCGGGCTTGCTAACGTATCCATTGTTGAGCGTCTCTAGAGTCTCACCGACAGGGTTTTGAAAGGCGGTGCTTCGGCGCCGCCTTCTTATTGGGATAGGCAGTCTGTAATGCTGTTTGCGAGCGACGTCAGGGTCGCAGCATAGTGATCTGGCCCGGCAGGAAGGGCGCTTCCCAGCGGGTCCAGGTAGCTCAGACTGACCCTTTTTTCCTCTGTCAGAAGCTGTAGAATGCGTGCTTCAAACTGAGGTTCAGCGAAAACACAGATGGCATTGTCGCTCGCCTGCTTCAAATCCGCGATGCGCTTTGCGCCCGGACGGACTTCGGGGTTGGCGGTGACCGACCCTGCTGGCGACAACCCATAGCGTTTCTCAAAATACTTATAAGCGTCGTGAAACACGATATAAGGCTGCGTGTTAAAGGGGCTTAACTGTTCTTTCAGGTCAGCATCAAGCGTCTTCAACTGGTTGCGAAGTTCGGAGGCATTTTTTGAGAAAATGGAGGCAAGGTCAGGATAGGCCCGGCTCAAATGCTGTTCGATTGCTATGACAAGCGCAAGGGCGTTATCTATGTCGAGCCATAGGTGCGGATCATAGGTGAGGTCGGCGGGTTCTTCCTCATCACGGCGGGTGTCGTGTTCATCATATTCAAGATGACGTTCCCAGACACCACCGTCCCTTGCCTCGAGCAGGATTACGCCGTCTGCGTGGAGGAGGGAAACAGATGCACCTTCTTTCGCGAGGTTTGCAATTGGCGCCACAAGAAAGGCCTCTAAAGCGGGGCCAACCCAGAATACGAGGTCAGCATTTGCCAATGAGGCCGCATGGGAAGGTTTCAGGGAGAAAGTGTGGGGTGAGGCCCCACCGCTCACAAGTAGCTCCGGACTTCCAGCCTCTCCCATAACTGAGGCCACCAGACTGTGAATTGGTTTTAGGCTCGCCACAACCTTAGGTGTCTCTGCAAAAGTCGGCGTGATGCCGGACAGGGACAAAATGAGAGCGGCTAGGATGATACGCATGCGCAACCTGACGATAAGGGGGAGCGTGATCCTAGCGATCCAACAATTTATGTAAAGACGAGGCCCCATGGAACAGAATATCCGTGCGATGGATAGGGCTTTGGGGCGGTTTACTGGCGTGTGATGATTGATGTTTCTGCCAAAGCTTGGTACGCCGGTTAGGAACAAATTTGAGCGGGAGTCTGCGCATCCAATGACCGCACGTAAGAAGCACTTCGAGACCATCTACCGAAACTTCAACGCCTCTATCTCAGAGAAATATGATTGTGGCCAGTTTTGTGCGCCACTGAACAATGGCGACCCTGTCTGCTGTGATGTTGAGAACGCCATCCCAGCCGCTTCTCCACCTGAGTGGAAGGTGATCAAAAAGCGCACGAATCTCTGGAAGAAGTACAAGCCGGACCCGGATGACAAGCACGCGGTTGCTGAGGTTAAAGACATAAATGAGACCTGCGTGGCCTGTGTCTGTAAGGGGGCTGCAAAATGTGAGCGCGACAATCGGCTTATGGCGTGCCGGTCTTTTCCCTTCTTTCCTTATCTCACCAAAGAGGGCGAGTTTATCGGCCTTGGCTATTATTGGATTTTTGAAGATAGATGTTGGGTGATCTCCAACCTGCAGATTGTTGAGCATGCGTTCGTCAAAGAATTTGTAGATGCCTATCAGATGTTAATCGATGTGGACGAAGGTGAATTCGAAGCCTTTATGGAACAGTCCGCGCAGATGCGCCGCATCTTCTCCCGTCGCAATGAGATTATTCCCATTATCGACAGAGAAGGTGGCTACCTGAAAGTTTTACCCAAATCTGGTGGCAAGGTTGAGATGGCGGATGTCAAAGAGTTTTCCAAATTTGGGCCTTTTGTGTCCGACAAGGCCTACAAAAAAGAAGTCAAAAGAATGGAAAAGATCTTCGCCGAAGTTGAATGACCAGGCAGATCTGACAGGGAGCTAAATCATGGGGTTGATTGTTTACGGAGCGGCTCTTTCGCCGTTCGTCCGGAAGGTCCGTGTGTTCCTCGCAGAGAAGGGCGTTGAATACACTTTGGAAAATGTGAATATCTTTCCGCCGCCAGACTGGTTCGCAGAAATTTCGCCGCTGAAGCGCATCCCGGTTCTGAAAGACGAAGAAGCGGATCTGTTTCTGGCAGATTCATCTGCCATTTGCGGGTATCTGGAAAAGAAAATTCCCTCACCGGCTCTTTACCCTGCCGAGGTAGCGGATTATGGCCGGGCCCTTTGGTTTGAAGAATATGGTGATTCCGAACTTGCCGGGCATATCGGTATGGGGACGTTCCGACCAATGGTTGTGGCCCCTCTCATGGGAAAAGAACCGGATATTGCGACGGCGAGCAAAACCATTGAGGAGAAGCTGCCGTCCTATTTTCACTATCTGGAAACGCAAGTGGGAACACGGGAGTTCCTCGTTGGTGACACCTTTTCGATTGCAGATATCGGGATTGCTACGCAGTTCGTGAATTTTTCTCATGCCGGCTTTAAGCCAGGCCCAGAAGCCTATCCAAATCTTACTGGGTATCTGACGCGCATGCATGCGCGGCCAAGCTTAGCAGCCTGTATTGCTGAAGAAACAGCTATGCTCGACAAGGCGCTCAAGCGCACCGCCTAAGCTATTGCTTGGCTTTCTGGTCTTCCGGGGCTTAAATCGCTGAAAAGCATAAAGTTCCTTGGGAGGATCTGATGACAGAAACCCACGCGACGGCGGCCGATTGGCCTGCTATGTCGATTGCGGATGCCCACACACTGCTGACCACTGCCCCTGACTCGCCCTTTGAAATGGCGGAAGAAGTGGTGCGGGGCGTGAGGCTGCGCGTCTGGAAAAACGCGCCTTCGTCATTGCGCGAACTTTTTGAGATGGGCCGTGCCCATGGCGATCTTGACTACCTTGTCTTTGAAGATGAGCGTGTCACCTATGAAACGCACTATCGTGCCGTCGCTAAACTCGCGCAGGATCTTGTTGCGCGCGGCGTTGGTAAGGGCGACCGCGTTGCCATCGTCATGCGGAACTATCCGGAATGGTCGATTGCGTTTTGGGCCACCGTTGTTGTCGGGGCGGTAAGTGTTCCTCTCAATGCCTGGTTGACGGGACCCGAGCTTGAATATGGGCTTGCTGATTCAGGGTCGAAGGTCGCTATCGTTGACGGTGAACGCGGGGAACGTATCCGTGATCATCTGCGTGCTTTGAGTGAGCTCAAGTCTCTCATCGTCGTTCGTCCTGGCGGGCCTTTGCCCGATGGGGCGGTGCTTTGGGATGATGTTGTCGCGGCTCCCAGCGAGCTGCATGCGCTTCCTGATATGTCCCTGCCGCAAGTTGATATTGACCCTGAGGATGATGCGACGATCTTCTATACGTCTGGTACGACGGGCAAGCCCAAGGGCGCGCTTGGAACCCATCGGAATATTCTGACAAATCTGATCAGTCTGGGGATAGCGCCAACACGCGCGTTCTTGCGGCGTGGCGAGACGCTACCCGCGCCAGATCCGGATGCGCCGAAGCGCGCCTTCCTTCTGTCCGTGCCCTTCTTTCACGCTACCGGCTGTCATTCCATTCTGGTGCCCAACCTTGCGGCCGGTGGCAAGATTGTCATGATGTATAAATGGGACCCGGAGGAAGCGCTGCGCCTTATCGAGAAAGAAAAGATTGCCGCCTTTGGCGGCGTACCGGCGATGGTCTGGCAGGTTCTGGAATCGTCGAACTTTGACCAGTTCGATTTATCAAGCGTTGAGTCTGTCTCCTATGGCGGTGCGCCGAGCGCGCCGGAACTTGTTGCGCGCATCAAGCAAGCATTTCCCAAAGTCTCGCCTGGCAATGGCTATGGATTGACCGAAACCTCTTCTGTGACGACGCAGAATTCGGCCGAGGATTATCAAAACCGTCCATCGAGCGCCGGTCCAGCGGTGCCGGTATGTGATCTCAAAGTGGTTGATACGGATAATAAGGAAGTCCCCCTTGGCGAGGTTGGAGAGCTTCTGATTCGCGGTCCCAACGTTGTGAAAGGCTATTGGAACAAGCCCGAAGCCACAGCCGAGGCAATTGATGCAGATGGCTGGTTCCGGTCGGGCGACTTGGTGCGCATGGACGAAGAGGGCTTCGTCTACATTCTTGATCGCGCGAAGGACATGCTGATCCGCGGTGGGGAGAATATTTACTGTGTGGAGATTGAGGATGTCCTGTACGCCCATCCAGATGTGATGGATGCCGCTATTATTGGCCTTCCGCACAAGGTTCTTGGTGAAGAAGTGGGCGCCGTTGTCCAAGTGACTGATGGGTCGTCTGTTACAGAAGAAGCCCTCCAGGGTCATGTGCGGGCGCAATTGGCTGCGTTTAAGGTGCCGATCAAGATCGAAATTCGACATGAGCCTTTGCCGCGCAATGCGAACGGGAAAATTCTTAAAACCCAGCTCCGAGAAGAATTTCTTGCGAATATGGTCTGAGGTGCAAGCGGGCAATTCCGTCCCGCTCTGATCGCGTGGTATTATCTCAGCGATCAAAACAATGGGTAGTATGTAAAAGTGGCGAGTGGCACAGCAGTGGGAGCCGGATCAGGCCTCAAGATGCGTGAGCTGGAACAGGCGACGGGTGTGGGACGTGAAACAATCCGTTTCTACATTCGCGAAGGCCTATTGCCGGAACCTGAGCGCCCAAAACGCAATGTTGCCCGCTACAGTGATGTTCATGTTGATCGTCTAAAAGAGATCAAGAAACTTCAGCAGGAGAGGTTTCTGCCGCTCAATGTGATCAAAACCATCGTCAAGGCGCAGGACACAGCGACGGCGACAGGCATAGAAGGGTTTGTCGGGCTTGAGAATGCCCTCTATCCCTTGCTGGGAGATCCCGAGAAACTTGAACCACGGCGATTAGAAGATGTTGCCTCGGATGTGGGCTTTTCTGTTTCTGAAATAGATGAGTTGGCGTCGTTGGGGTTCATCAATGTGGATGAACGGGATGGTGATCGCTGGCTTGATACACGCAATGCCCGCATCGTTGCCTTGTGGAAAGGCATCCGCAATGCGGGCTTCACTGAGGAAAAGGGATATGGCGCCGACACCTGGGCGATCTATGGCACTTTCCTCAACTGGTTGGTGCAAGAGGAAGTCAGTTCGTTCTACAGCATCCTGTCAGACCAGGTCGGCCAGGGGGAAGCTGCCACAATGGCCGCGGAGGGCATCCGCATCATGAATGAAATCCTGCCGCTTATGCGAACCGACAGGATCATCCGGGCGGTGGAAGAGATCAGTCAGAGCGGTGAATTGCCTGGCGTGCGCGATGGTGACGAAACATCTGACAAAGATTAGTTTCTTCTATTCCGCGAAGAGAAGCGTGTCTTCCGGGCGCCAGCTTACCCAGACTGTTTCGCCTTGTGCGTATCCCGGACCGATGCCCCGCTCTGCGTTGGTGATCTCTGCAAGTACGGGGTCCGCGGCACCGACATCGACATAGAGATTGGAATAGCCACCATAATAGGCAATGTCAGCCACAGACCCTTGAGTTGACAAGAGGTTGCTGTCAGTTGGCTTGTCCCGGCTCACGCTCACTTTTTCGGGGCGCACGGCGACGCAGACTGGGCCCGTCGTTGTTCCGTCAAGGACCTGGTCGGAAAGGGGGGCGGCGCTTACATTCACTTTGCCGTCGCCCGCCGGTGATGCATTTCCGTTGAACAGGTTGATCTGTCCGATAAAGTCTCCGACAAACCGGCTTGCCGGGTGTTCGTAGAGTTCAGCGGGGCTTGCGACCTGGCGCACGATGCCTGATTCCATCACGGCGACGCGGTCTGCCATGGAGAGCGCCTCGGCCTGATCATGGGTCACGATGACGAAAGTGATGCCTACTGTTTTTTGCAATCGGACGAGTTCGAGCTGCATGGCCTCGCGCAGTTTGGCGTCCAAGGCAGAAAGGGGTTCATCGAGAAGCAGTACGCTTGGGCGTTTGATCAAGGCGCGGGCAAGGGCGACGCGTTGTCGCTGACCCCCGGAAAGCTCATCAGGCATGCGAGCCCCAAGGCCCCCCAGCTTGACGAGTTCTAGCGCTTCTTCCACGCGGGCCGAAATTTCTTTTTTGGCGACGCCATCGATTTTTAAGCCGTAGCCGACATTTTGGGCAACGGTCATGTGGGGAAACACGGCGTAAGATTGGAACACCATGTTGACGGGCCGCTTATTGGCCTGCACATCGGCCATGTCGTTCCCATCAATGATGACCTTGCCTTCTGTTGGCGTTTCAAACCCCGCCAGCATTCGAAGCAGGGTCGTCTTGCCGCAGCCGGACGGCCCCAGCAGGGCGAAAAATTCGCCCCGGTTTACGGTAAGCGACACATTGTCCACGGCGCGTACATCTGAGCCATAGATTTTGGTGACGTCATTAATCTCAATAATCGGTTCGTTCGACGAAGCGTCACTCTGCATATCAACCTGCTTGCAACATGTTGTTTCGGTTCTGGAGCCGGAGCGCCAGGGCGGTAATGAGAACCGTGATCACGATGAGAATGGTCGAGGCAGCATTCACCTCTGGTGTCACGGAGAAGCGGACCATGGAATAGATCTTCACTGGGAACGTGAGTGTGTTTGGTCCTGAGGTAAAGAAGGTAATGACAAAATCGTCCAATGACAGGGTAAAGGCGAGTAGAGCGCCTGCAATGAGCCCTGGTTTCATGTGCGGAACAATGATGTCCTTGAAAACCTGGAACTCGGTTGCGCCCAGGTCTTTTGCGCTTTCCGACAGCTCCGTATTGAAGCTCTCCAATCGCGCTCGAATGACAATCGCTGCAAAGGGAAAGCTGAAGGCGATGTGGGCGATTGTGATAGCTGACAGATTGAAAGGCCAGACCCAGCCACCTGTATTGAAGCCAGTTCGTAGAAAGAAGACCATAAGCGCCACGCCCATACAGATTTCAGGGATGACGACGGGGAGTGCCATGGCCCCTTCATAGGCAGCTCGGAAGGGGAAACGGAACCGCCAGAGCACATAAGCGGTGAGGGCGCCTAAGATCACACTGACAATGGTGCTGACAAAGGCAATGGTCAGAGAATTCACGAAGGCTTCAATGAGCTCTGAATTGTTCATCGCCTTTTCGTAATATTTAAACGTGAACCCCCTCCAGACAATATTGCGTTTGCTGTCATTAAAGCTGAACGCGACCAGCGTGAGGATCGGCATGTAGAGGAAGATCAGAGTGAGTGCCACTGTGATGCGCAGCCAGAGACGGCGGTGATATTCCAATGGACCTATTTTGGTCTTGCCTTGGCGACTGAATAGGTCGGTGAGGGTGCTCATGTTCGGTCCCCCATGCCTTCGCGCTTGGTGAGCAGTGCTCTGAGCGCCAGACCGAAGAAGGTCGCGTACATGAGAAGGAAGCTCAAGGCTGCCCCAAAAGGCCAGTCATTCGCAGATTTGAACTGACGCTCGATGACATTGGCAATCATCTGGCTGTCCGTGCCACCCAGCAAGTCCGGTGTCAGGTAGGAACCAAGTGTCGGGATGAAGGTGATGACGATGCCGGACGCAATACCTGGAAGCGCCAACGGTACAACTACAGACCAGAAGGTGCGGATGTGGCCTGCGCCCAAATCCAGGCTCGCTTCTATAAGAGATCGGTCCAGACGATCCAACGCTGCATAAAGCGGCAGGACCATGAATGGGAGCGCGACATATACGAGGCCGACCACAACGGCTGTGTTGTTGTAGAGAAGGGCCAGCGGCTCAAACCGTTCACCGATCAGGTTGAAACTGCCAAGACCGATGAAGGTGAGAAATCCGTTTGTATTTTCCCAGACCCATTCCAACGTGAAGTTCACATGGCCTCGGGTCCGCAAAACAGCGATCAACGCATAAGTGCGGATCAGCAGATTTGTCCAAAAGGGGAGGATAACCAGAAGCAGAAGCCACATACGTGCCTTTGGCGGCGCGAAAACAATGGCAATGGCAACGGGGAAGGCAACGATGAGGCAGATCAAGGTTGTCACCCCTGCCATCCAAAGCGATTTTGCGAAAATGCCTAGATAAAGCGGTTCCAGCGCGCGGGCGTATTGCTGGAAGGTCCAGGTGATATCAATGTCTGTGATGCCTGTTTTGACACCAAAACTGAATGCCCAGATGAGGGAGAGTGGCGCTAAGAAAAACGCAAGCAGCCACAAGGTTGGTGGAATGAAGGAGGCCCAAAATGCCGCAGGTGATTTGCGCCAATTATCCATCGTGAAAAGCGTCCCCAACAGCTACACGGCAGAAAGAAAAAGGGCGGGAAGTGATTGGCTTCCCGCCCGGTTTTGTGTGTTACGCCGCAAAAATGCGGGTGCACATTTCGTCTAGCTTGGCGTTATGGTCTTCGCCGAGATAGAGAGAGCTTTCTGATTTCGCCAGGACATCTTCAGGTGGGAAGATGGCTGGGTTCTTGCTGTAGCTGTCATCCATTGATTCCGCAGCTGTTTTGTTCGGGGTTGCGTACTCAATGTATTCGGCAATGAGCGTGTTCACTTCCGGCTCATATACATAATTGATGAAGGCATGGGCATTATCAGGATGTGGCGCGCCTTTTGGTATCGCGAGGGTATCTTCCCATACGAGGCCACCTTCTTTAGGAACGACATAGCCAATGTCATCGTCTTCGCTCATCAGCTGAGCGATGTCGCCATTCCATTCCATGACGATGTCAACTTCGCCAGATGCCAGCAGATCCTGTCCATTGTCTTCATGGAACGCTTTGATATGCTGTTTTTGTTTGGTGATCAGCGCTTCGGCTGCTGCAAGTTCTGCGTCATCCTGCGAGTTGATCGAATGTCCAAGATAGCGCAGGGCCATCTGAATCATCGTTCCGCAATCGGACATGATTGAGATTTTGCCCGCATATTCGTCAGAATCATAAAGAACCGCCCAGCTGTCTGGCGGTGTTGTCACTTTGGATTTTCGGTACCCAATGCCGATGGTGCCCCACATGTACGGCACGGAATATTTCCGGCCTGGGTCAAAGGCGACATTCTCGCCCAAGAAGCGAGGATAGAGATGCGAAAGGTTTGGAATCTTTGAGTGATCAAGCTCTTCCAGCATACCAGCTGCAGCCATGCGGGCGACATAGTCGTTTGAGGGCACAATCAGGTCATACCCTGGATTGCCTTCGCGCAATTTCGCAAAAAGCTCGTCATTATCTGCAAACAGATCCATCGTGACTTCAATGCCTGTTGCGGCCTTAAAGTCATCGAGTGTTGTCTCACCAATGTATGTGTCCCAGTTATAGAAGCTGAGTTTTTTCTCTTCTGCTGCGTTGGCAAAAGTCGGCAAGGAAGACACGGTAAAGCCTACAGCCGCCGCTCCCTGCATCATTTGACGGCGCGATAAAGCCTGAAGCAGCTCGGCCATCCCTCTATTGCGTTTCATCGATTGATCCTCCGATCGAGATAAAAAACTACCCCCTAAAATCATGCCTAGCATGCCTTACGTGCAAACCATCTGCCACCAATGATCTACGGCAAGAAGTGTTCATCCCTTTGACACAGAGTGCAAGAAGTTAGGGTTTGAAAGTGTTTAGCATTATGGACGGGCAAGTTCTTATTTGGTCTGGCGCGGCCAAAGTTGCTTTTGGATGAGGCAGCTTTCAGCCGCCCTGCATTTGTGGGTGGCAACACCTTCTCCCATTGCAGTCAATGAGGTTCGGTATTGCCCTGAAGGGCCCTATGGTTTTCGAGCCAACTCTCTTGATGAAAAAAGAGTTGAATATAATAATAAATCTTATTATTATTATAATATATGGTTTTGAGGAGTGGCTTCTTGCGCGATCTGGCTAAAACAGGGACTTTTGCCACTCTGCACTTCGGTGTGGGGTTTGGCGTGACCTATGCCTTAACAGGCTCCATAGCTATTGCGACAGGCGTGGCTCTTATTGAGCCAGCGGTGAATACTGTGGTCTTTTTCTTTCATGAGAGGGCCTGGTCCCGGATGCCTGTTAATGTCTGACTGCCAGCGCTATTTCCAGGCGAAAACCGGTTGCTCGAGATGTGCGACACGGGTTGAGCGACCGTTGACGGCGACCTCGTTAAACTGATGGATCACCGCTGCTGTCGGCGCGTGGACCTGACTGTTTTGAAAGTGAAGCCTGATCACGGGGCGGTCGCTCTCCGGGATCGTGATGAACTCGGCCGCGTCTTGTTGTTGCAGGTCGCTTAGCGGGATGTAATGCAGAGATGCGACTTCGTCTGGGTTCGGTACGGGACGAATATCTGGTGACGCCCACATCACCACCGGCGAAATGAGATAGCCGGAGCGTGTTGCGTAATCATCAAGTCGACCGAGCAATGTGATGTCTTGGGCGGGGACGCCCACTTCTTCACGCAGTTCGCGAAGGGCAGCTTCTTCCACCGTTTCTCCGGGATCCAGACGCCCGCCGGGCAGGGCCCATTGACCGGCATGGCTATTTAGTTGTGCGGCACGCCGAGTGAGGAGAAATGACGCCGTCTCGCGGTCTGCTGCAACGACAATGGCTACCGCCGCGCGTTTAAGATTTTCTGCTGGTTCGTCTAATCGGCTGAACTCTGTTAAGTGCCGAACCAGTCGATCCTTTAAGTCTTGGCAGTATTTCATGGATTCTCAGTCATTTCATCTGTGCTGCTTCACATGAAATTCCGTTTAATATATCAAACGGAAAGATAGGATCAGAAAGCCTATGGATTGCGTCCCGGTCAGGTCATTCTACACTTTCTTACGCACAAGGAGAGAGGTGGGCGTGGAAGAAAGCGCCCGAGCTAGTGGAGAGCAGGATATGCGGATCGGGGTTCCAAAGGAAATCAAGGTACATGAGTATCGTGTCGGAATGACGCCTGCCAGTGTCCGTGAGGTAGTCCATAACGGACATCAGGTCGTTGTTGAAACAAATGCCGGGGTGGCGATCGGGCTGCCAGATGAATCCTATATTGCTGCGGGTGCGGAAATTGCGGCCAATGCGCTGGAGGTCTTTGCGTCCGCCGATATGATCGTGAAAGTGAAAGAGCCGCAGCTCAACGAGTGTGCGATGCTGCGGGACGGTCAGATCCTCTTCACCTACCTTCATCTTGCACCTAATCCCGACCAGGCAAAGGCACTGATGGAGTCGAGGTGTGTTGCGATTGCCTATGAAACCGTGACGGACCGCAATGGGGGCTTGCCACTTTTAGCGCCGATGAGTGAAGTTGCTGGCCGCATGTCGATCCAAGCGGGCGCACATTGCCTTGAAATGGAACAGGGCGGACGCGGGCAGCTGCTGGGCGGTGTGCCTGGGGTTCCCGCTGCCAAAGTGGTTGTCATCGGCGGCGGCGTAGCAGGCACGAATGCGGCGCGTATGGCGATGGGCCTTGAGGCCCACGTCACCATCATCGATATCAATCTCGACCGGCTCTATGAGTTGGATATGCAGTTTGGACCTAAGCTCAACACGATCTTCTCGACCGTTGATGCCATCGAGGAGCATGTGCTCGGCGCAGATCTGGTTGTTGGTGCCGTGCTTGTTCCCGGTGCGGCCGCGCCGAAGCTTGTTTCACGTGACATGATTTCGAACATGAAACGGGGCGCCGTGCTGGTTGATATTTCCATCGACCAGGGCGGGTGTTTTGCGACCTCGCGTCCAACGACTCATGCCGATCCAACTTATCTTGTTGATGATGTGGTCCACTATTGTGTGGCGAACATGCCAGGTGCTGTCGCGCGGACCTCAACGTTTGCTCTTAACAATGCAACGTTGCCTTTCATGCTGGCCCTTGCGAACAAGGGATATCGTCAGGCGCTGGCCGACGATCCACATTTGTTGGCGGGACTTAACGTGCATCACGGCGCCGTGACTTACGCCGCCGTGGCTTCAGCCTTGGGTGAACCCTTCCATGATGCTGCCAGCGTGATCGCTGCCTAAGCGACACCTCGATACCGTCTCAGAGATTGACCAGGCCGGTGCAGTAATGCGCCGGCCTTTGCTGTTGAAGCTTCATTTCCGCTTCCCATCTCTCACTGGCTTGCAGTTCGCAATCGAATGAGATTTCAAAGGAGAGGAGGCGATGATGGCACTGAATGCACGTTTGTTGGGTCTGCTTGGTCTCGCTCTCACCGTTCTTGTCGCAAGCGTTTCGCTGGTCGTCAGTCGTGTTCCTGACACATCTTCCATTGTCCGCCCAGTGTCGTTCTTTGCGGCGCCTGTCGCCGAGGGTGGCCTGCTGTTTTCAGCATTGCTGGAAGGCAGGGGGGTCGTCGGCCGATCGCAGACAGCAACTCTCAGT
>NZQM01000049.1 GCA_002695905.1 Parvibaculum sp. | reverse complement strand
GTGAAAGGGAGTGTCAGTCACATATAGTGTCTACCACTTGTCACTCTTTGGCGATCACGCGGTCGAGCTTGTCTTCAATACGTGTGAGTGCCGCGCGCATATAGGCGACCTGGACTTCCAGACGCGCGGTGCGCTCGCCCATATCGTCGTCGCTGATGACCTGGCGTTCCAGGTGATTGATCCGTTCTGATGCGGCCCCCGCCCAGGTCAGCGCCCCGGCAGTTTGAATGAGGATCGCCACAATGAGTGCAATGGGCACCCGCTTATCAAGATGCTAGCGCCCTGGTCCTCTCTCTTCACCCATCAAACCGTCTCCCTTGCGCTTAAGCCCACGGCCCGGCGTTTTTCTTCATTGCTCAGGAAGTCTGCGTCTTTCACCCGCGCCCAGACGCTTTCGCGCTCGGTGGCAAGGGCCGGGACCGTATCAAGGTCGATATCGAGGTGCAGCGCAGTTCCAAAACGCGGTCCTAGCCAGTGGGTGAGCGCGGTCGCTGATTTCCGTACCAGAGGCACAATGGTCTGGCGCCAGAAAACCAGATTGGCCTCTTTGTAATTCGAAAATGTGTTGTCACCGGGTATGCCGAGCAACATGGGCGGCACACCAAAAGCCAGAGCGATTTCGCGCGCCGCTGCATTCTTTGCCTCGTTGAAGTCCAGGTCGCGTGGGCCCAGTCCCATTTGTTGCCAGTCAAGCCCCCCTTCAAGCAAGAGCGGACGCCCGGCATTCGCCGAGCCTGCATAATTGTCTTCCAGCTCCCGCTTCAGCCGGTCGAACTGATCATCGGTGAGGGTGCTATCACCGCCCGTGCCCTTGTAGACAAGCGCGCCTGAGGGACGCGCCGCATTATCAAGCAGGGATTTATTCCAGGCACCCGCCGCATTGTGAATGTCGACGGCCTTTGCCGCTGCTTCCAGCGGTGAGAGACCATAATGATCATCGGTCGGGTGGAAAGCTTTCATGTGCAGGATCGGCTTTCTGGGTTCGTCCCGGAACAAAACAGTTCGCCCGTTCACCTCATACTCATAGCCTTCCGGCCAGCCCCGCGTGCCGGGCACCACTTTCATGCGATCCGGGCGCAGCGCGTAGAGTTCACGCACCTCCTCGCCAACACTCACCGCTTCGAGATAAGCATTGCCTGCCACTTGCAGATGGCCGTACCAGGCTTCCAGAAGCTCGGTACCGCTTTCAGCCGGATTAGGTCGCGTGAGGAGTGTCAGGAGCGGATGCTCGCTTAGGGTCTGATCGTCTTCCCGAAGCATCCAAGGGACGCTTGCAGCGGCTTCAGCAATCATGCGGACGCATCTGAAGGCCACCGCATTCTGTTCATAGCCCTCGCGCGCCAAGCGATCATAGTCGCGGGGTGTCCAGACCGGGCGCCCCAATGAGCTCAGTGCGATGAGCGCTCCGGTCGCACTTGCTTTGGTGGCCAATGGAGGTGCGAAGAATGGCCGTGCGAAGAGCCTGGACCAAAGGCCAGCCGGCTTTTGCCGCGTCACAGCGTTCATCTGTTTTCCCTTATAAGCGTCGGATGGCGGGGTCGCCCGCGGTTCGCATGAGATCTGTTATGCTCCAGACAAGTGCGTCCAATCGGTCGGGGCTTTTGCCGCGGCCTGAGAAATTGCACATCTGGTCTTCAAGCTCGGGCAGCGGTGCGAGATGAGACACCCTGCCCTGTTCATAAAGGGCGGCGACCGGTTCAGCGCGGACTCGCTTTCCCCGCGTTGCGCGGACCTGGCGCACCGGCAATGACGGCGCCACATGGTGCAGCACGCTGGCAACCATCTCACCGCCCTGGTTCACTTCTGCGATCACCCGGTCAGCGCCAAAATTCTCATACGCCTCAGCGACCACCCTTGCCCAGGCTGCCGGTTTGACGCGGGCACGTGAGCGATCCGCAATCACATAGAAGCGATCATCGCCGCCGAGCCCCGCCACCACGATACCGCATTCGTCGGCGCCGTCGCCAGAACTCGCCGGCGGGTCAACACCGATCACCACCCGTTCGAGTTCAGGCGCATACGTTTTCCGGCAGCGCTCAATGAGCGCGCGCGTCCACAAGGCATCAGGGTCATCTTCCAGCAGTTCGCCGTTTAATTCCTGACGCCCCAGCCGGGTGCCCTCATAGGTCTTGATCACGGTCGAGAAAAACGCGTCTGCAAGGTTCGCGCGATTGTCATAGGTCGTGGCGCGCGTCACCGCGACCCTGTCATCGGCCAAGAGGCTTCTGATCAACGGCACCGCACGGGGCGTTGATGTCACCACCTGGCCCGGGTTTGCCCCCAGCCGCAAACCAAACTGCAACATGGACCAGGCGGCTTCCGCATCCGGCCATTTCGCGGCTTCATCGCTCCAGGCAGCATCAAATTGCGGACCTCGCAACCCTTCGGGATCACTCGCAGAATGCAAACTCGCCACTGCCCCATTCGGCCAAAGCAAACGTCTGCGGGTTGCCTCATAGCGTGGCTTTGCGTGGTCTGGCCCCAGGGCGCGCAAGCCGGACGTGCCTTCCACCATGACCTCGCGCGCGTCCGCATAACTCTCGCCCACCAAGGCAATGCGGCCAGCGCGTGCTGCTCTCACCTGCCCGGCAATCCATTCAGCACCCGCTCGGGTCTTGCCCGCGCCGCGTCCGCCCAGAATGAGCCAGGTTGTCCAGTCGCCCGCAGGGGGCCATTGGCTATCGCGCGCCCAAAAGCGCCAATCGTGGGCCAGAAAGCTGAGCTCCTGGTGGCTCAGCTCGTCGAGGAAGGCTTCAATTCGTACTTGCGGCTGCGATGCGAGCCAAGCGGCGCGCCAGGTCGTGTCGGAGCGCGTCGTCGGTCTTTGCGCTGTCATTGCCGCTTGCTTCTTCTCTTATCCGTTTGGCTTCCGCCCGCTCAGCGGCGGCGGCTCTTTTCAGCTCAATCAGTTTGTCCAGCGTGCGTGTCAGATTCGAAAGTGTTCTCGCATCTCTTTCATGGTCCCGACTTTCCCCTGCTTCTGCCAGGCGCCCTTCAATCTCTGCAATCTGTCTTTCAACGAGTGCTGTCAAGCGCTTGCGCAAGGTCGCCGGATCGGTGCTCCCTGGTGATCGCTTCTGCTTGGTCGCCTGCTGTCTTTCATATCGCAGCAGCCAGCCTTCACGCTGTGCATGGGCAACAATTTTTTGAACTGTGAGGCCATACTCACTTGCAATAACCGCAAGTTTTTCTTCCGTCTGATAAACTTGCGCGATGCGCGCCCAGTCAACGGGTTTGAGTTCAATCGTCTCGGGCAGCACACTATCTGGCATTGAGCATATTTCTGCAGATGGGTTTAGAAATAGAAAAGACCGTCAGGATGTCAACCTGCAAATCAAATAATAGTTTTTCATCTTCCTGACGGAGGGTGCTAATCGTTTTGATGCAATTCTGGAGATGGGTTTTAGATGGGATCAGAGCGTTTCATGTTCAAGAACAAATTTGCATTATTTGCAAATTATTTTCCTTGCTCCGGCCAGGTCACGATGCGCTCTTCCAGGTCTGTCGGATCGATGTCATCTTCGCTCACCGTGCGGCCTCGAACTGACATGCCTGCGAGATGGACCGACTCCTCCTCGCCGCTCACCAGGGGATGCCACCAAGGCAGGTTTTCACCGTTGGCCAACAAACGGTAGGCACAGGTGGAGGGCATCCAGTTCAATTGCTGCACATTCTCCGGTGTCAGGGTGACGCAGTCTGGCACTTTCACGGAGCGATTGGGGTAGTCGCCGCATTGGCAGGTGTTACAGTCCAAGAGGCTGCAGGCAATGTCGGTATATTCCAGCTCGCCCGTGTCTTCGTCTTCCAACTTGATGAGGCAGCATTTCGCACATCCATCGCAGAGGGATTCCCACTCCTCCCGGCTCATGTCGGTCATCTTTTTGGTTTGCCAGAAGGGTTGCTCGGTCAATTTCTCATCCATAAGGGCATTGCGATCATCTGCATTGCGGGTCAGTGATGTGAGTCTGGGCCCAAGTTTACGCTGATTTGAGGCCCATGGGCACAGGCAAGAAGCAGGCTGTGTCGCGGCACAGGGCTTGCGATGTTTCTTTTCAGACAATTTTACGGGGCCCCGCTGTGCCATTCCGGCACAGGTGCGTCCTATTGAAAGGCCAAACCCGTGCGAGACAACGAAAAAAATCAAGAGTTGCCCCAAAAAGGCACCCGATCGCGTTCCTTCCTTTGGCGCGCATTTGGCGTGCTCGTCTTTGTAGGCAGTGTTCTGTTCGGCACCCTGATCCTAGACACGCTTCCCAAAATGCAGCGGCAGCTCCTTGGCCCCCTAGGGCCGGACGCGCTCGCGCTCACAGTTCTTGACCGGGATGGCGATGAGATTGCCAATCGCGGTGGGCGCTATGCCCCTATCGTGCCACTCGACGAAATGCCGGACTATCTGGTGCTCGCGGTTCTCAGCACCGAAGACCGCAGGTTCTATGACCATTTCGGGTTTGATGTGTTTGGCATTGGCCGAGCGATTGTTGCCAATCTGAGCGCCGGCGGTGTGGTTCAAGGTGGTTCCACCATTACCCAGCAGCTTGCCAAGAACCTTTATCTTGGGTCCGAACGCACATTCTGGCGCAAGGCCCAGGAAGCGGTGATCACCTTCTGGCTTGAATATGCCTACACCAAAAAGGACATCCTCACCCTCTATCTCAACCGGATCTATATGGGGGCTGGTGCCTATGGCTTTGAAGCTGCCTCACAGCACTATTTCGACAAGTCCGTTCGCGAGGTAAACCTCGCGCAAGCAGCTTTGCTTGCAGGGCTCATCAAGGCGCCATCGCGATTTGCGCCAACGAATGACCTCTCCCGCGCCCAACGGCGTGCAGATATGGTGCTCAGTACTTTGGTCGAGAATGGGGTACTGACAGAAGACGAAACAGTCGCTGCCCGCGTGACGCCTGCGACCATTATCAAACGGGCGCCGCGTCAAGGATCACAATATTTTGTGGATTGGATTGCCGCAGAAGTCGCTGAGATCCTGCCAGGTATGAGCGGCCAACTCATTATCGAAACGACACTCGACCCGGTGCAACAGGCCGCGGGCGAGATGGCAATCGCAGATGCGATCACTGAGCGCGCCGCAAATCTGCCGGATGATGTGAATGAGCCCCCGACCCAAGGCGCACTTGTCTCTATGGACCCGGACGGCGCGCTCCGCGCCATGGTGGGCGGCCGGGACTATCTTGAGAGCCAGTTCAACCGCACCTTCCAGGCAGAACGACAACCCGGCTCCGCGTTCAAGCCCTTTGTCTATCTCGCAGCCCTAGAAAACGGGCTGACGCCTGAGTCCCGGGTGAGCGACCGCCCAATTTATGTCAATGGCTGGTCGCCACAGAATAATGGGCGGTTCCGGGGCAATGTAAGCCTTCTCACTTCAATGAAATATTCGATCAATACAGTCGCCGTCCGGCTGTCAGAGCAAGTTGGGCGCCAAAAAGTTATTGATGCTGCTGAACGGTTGGGCATCACCTCGCCGCTTGCCTCCCATCCTTCCATCGCGCTCGGCACAGAAGAAGTAACGCTGCTTGACCTCACTTCTTCCTACGCCGTGTTTGCAAATGGGGGCTTTAGAGCCAAGCCTTATGGCATCAAGCGCATTCTCAATCCCGATGGCGATGTTTTGTTTGAACAACAATCACTGGCGACACGCGTCGTAGCACCGGGTGCCGCGCGGTCGATGAACTATCTGCTTTATCAGGTGATCCTGTCGGGCACCGGGTCAAAAGCCGCCATTGGCGGGCGCCCCGCTGCAGGGAAAACGGGCACAAGCCAGGATGGGCGCGACATCTGGTTTGTGGGCTATACGGCTGACCAGGTCGCCGGTGTCTGGTTTGGTCATGACAATGCCTCGCCCATGGTCAATGCGGAAGGCGGGGGTCTGAGCGCCACAACGTGGGCATCCTTCATGAAGTCTGTGCATGAAGGCATGCCAATTGCAGACCTTGCAGGCGGTAAACCTGCCCCGGTCCGCCGTGCGCGGCCGCAGACGACGGATACGGAACATTCGGTCGCAACAGCGCCTCAACCGGAACTCCATCGGTTTTACGTCTCTCTGTCCAACCTCTTTCGCGAAGCACATCGGAAACAGGTGAACCCTGGCCCCGGCTTCCGGCGCGGTGGCGAAACGGTACCGCGTTAACTGCGAAGAGGGCTCTGTCTGGTGCTTTTTGACCTCTGTGATACAACACTTCCCTGCGGGGACAACAACTGGGGACGCTGAGAACCCATGGTTTCAGGACTTCTAAAAGCTCTGGGCGTTATAGTAGGCGCTCTCATTATCGGATTGGGGACGACCTGGTTTTCGATCAATGCTGGTCTTGGGACCGCGCTTCAAAACGGCGCGTGGACAACCGACCCGGCCATTGGAAGTCCAACTGCGGGGCCCTATGCCCGCGCTGCAGTGGCGCGGGCCGGATTGTTAGCGCTGAACAAAAGCGAGACGGTCTATTTCACGGCCGTACGCGATGATGCGGGCGAGGCACTCACCACCAAATGCAGCTACCGCCTCGACGGCAAGCCGCTCGCCACGCGCTGGTGGAGCATCACCGCCTATGGAGCAGACCATTATCTTATTCCCAATACTGCCAACCGGTATAGCCAGGCCATGAACACGGTGACGCGCAATACGGACAATGGTTTCACAATTTCTGTGAGCCCCGACGGCAGCGGCACGAACGGCATACCAACCGGTTTTGATGGCACAGGTGAAGGAACGCCGTTTAGCCTGACTCTCAGGCTCTACAACCCAGATGAAGAAACCTATTCCAATCTTGAGCGCCTGAGCCTTCCGACCGTCGTGAAGGAGACCTGCTCATGAAATCCTGGCCCTATCTCCTCGCCGCAACTCTGATACTGGGGGGCATCATCCACATCGTCACGGTGCTGGCCTTCCCGAGTTTTGTCATGGACCGCTTGATCTCAGGGGTTGAGGAACAGGTTGGTTTGGGTGTTGTAGCGCATGCGCCACGCGCGACATCTGAAAGCCGCACTGTGGTTCGGCCGAGCCCCGACCTCATCTATACGATCTGCGCCTTCGATGTATCGGAAAACCCCCTGCGCATTTCAGCACCTGTACCCAATGACACCTATTTCTCGCTCTCCATGTTTGCAGACAATACGGACAATTTCTTTGTGGTGAATGATAAGCAATTGCCGAAAGAGACGGTTGAAGTTGTGCTGGTGAAAAACGAGGATCAGGTTAGCACGCTTGGCGGCGCGCCTATCGTCGTCGCACCCTCAGCGCGGGGCGTTGTTCTGTTCCGCACCCTCATTCAATCAGAAGAGCGGTTTGAGGAGCTGAACGCCAACCGTCTCGAGGCCACCTGTGAGGTGATGTAGGGGTACAATCTGGTGGGCCTTATGGACCCCGGCTCGGAGGCCGGGGTGACAGGATTTATTTACAGATAGTTCTTTTCCAAACTCAATCGTCATCCCGGATTTAATCCGGGATCCATTCGGCGGGGCACTTGATCTTCGTGGGTTGAGTTCAGACACTCGGTTGCCATGAGCAATACCTACTATGTCTACATGCTGGCGAGCGCCCCGCGGGGCACGCTTTATGTTGGCGTGACGAATGACATTGCCCGCCGCGTGTATGAACATCGGATTGGTGCTGTTGAGGGATTTACAAAGCAGCACAATGTCAAACTGCTCGTTTGGTTTGACACTACGCCAAACATTGAATCAGCCATACAACATGAAAAACGCCTTAAGCGCTGGCGCCGAGATTGGAAGTTCGGCCTTGTTGAAAAGAACAACCCGGAATGGCGAGACCTTTATGACGATATCAGCAGATGAATATTTTATAGAGGGGCCTTATGGACCCCGGCTCGGAGGCCGGGGTGACAGCTTATGCTTGCTGAGAGGTGATATTACCCTCTGATGTCATCCCGGATTTAATCCGGGATCCATACTGACGGAAACGGCTTCATTGACCCTTCGTATGCGGTTGGGGGTGTGAAAGCACTCCACGCCTGTTAAACTCCGTCTGTCTTTTTGGTCGGGGGTTCCATGGATCGTAATGTCCTGGTCGGCGCAGGTGCCGTCATTGTCGTTCTAGCGCTGCTGGTCTTTTCTCTCTATGTCCCGGCCAGCGATCTGTCGGACGATGCCTTCACCGCAGATGAGCTCCGACCCATCAGTTTTGTGACGGACTGGAAAGCACAAGCCGAGCATGGCGGCTTCTATCAGGCGCTTGCCAATGGCTATTATGCGGACGCGGGTCTCGACGTCACCATTCGCCCCGGCGGCCCTGGCATTAATGTGCCGCAACTGCTCGCGTCGGGCAGTGTGGATTTTGGCATGGGGTCGAACAGTTTCATTCCGCTGAACATTGTCGCCGCCGGCGCTGGGGCGAAAGCGGTAATGGCCTCGTTCCAGAAGGACCCGCAGGTGCTCATTACCCATCCCCGCGATGACGTGAAGACGCTAGAAGACATGCGCGGCATGCCCATCATGGTGTCCGACGCCACGATCAGCGCGTTTTGGGTTTGGTTGCGGTCGCGCTTTGGTTTTACTGATGATCAGATCCGCAAATACACATTCAACCTGGCGCCCTTCCTGGTCGATGAACGCGCGATCCAGCAGGGCTATCTTTCATCCGAGCCCTACTCGATTGAAAAAGAAGCGGGGTTCACACCGCAGGTCTTCCTGCTGTCGGATCATGGCTATCCGGGCTATGCGACATTCATTCTCGCCAACACGTCCATGATTGATCAGGAACCGGAACTGGTTCAGGCATTTGTGAATGCCTCCATTAGAGGCTGGGTCTCCTTCCTCTATGGCGATGCCTCACCGGCAACCGCTCTCATCCTCGCCGACAATCCGGACATGAGCGATGATGTGGTGGCACAGGCCATCGACAAGCTGAAAGACTATGGCATTGCGGATTCCGGAGATGCACTCAAACTCGGCATTGGCGCTATGAGTGAGCAGCGGTGGCTTACCTTCTTCACCGTCATGTCAGAGAACGGTGTCTATGACCCAACTCTCGACTGGAAGCAGGCTTACACGCTTGCGTTTGTGAACAAGGGTGTGGGACTTGATCTTAAAGAGCAGCTGACAGCTGAATGAGCACGTCGCCTCCTGCCTCTGACGGACCTCTTCTGACGCTCTCAGGTGTCGGCAAATCCTACAATGGAGATGCACCTGCTGTCGCAGACGTCACTCTCTCCATTGAACGCGGATCGTTCATCTCCCTTGTGGGGCCATC
Source organism: Parvibaculum sp. (assembly GCA_002695905.1). Taxonomy (GTDB): domain Bacteria; phylum Pseudomonadota; class Alphaproteobacteria; order Parvibaculales; family Parvibaculaceae; genus Mf105b01. Next base: position 11,603 of record NZQM01000049.1, on the reverse strand, counting down.
GGGGTGTGGCAAGAGTACGCTTCTCCGTCTCATCGCCGGCCTGCTTCAGCCGAGCCAGGGCACGCTCGACTGGGAGGGGGGCGACCGGCCTGATGATCTGGGGTTTGTTTTTCAGGACGCAACGCTGCTCCCTTGGGCGAGTGCCTTTGACAATGTCTATATGCCGCTGAAGCTGAAAGGGGTTTCCCGGGACGCGGCATCAAGCAAAGTACAAGAAGCCCTCATCCGTGTTGGTTTGGGAGACGTGCCAGACCGTCTGCCGCGCGAACTCTCCGGCGGTATGCGCATGCGGGTCTCCATTGCCCGCGCGCTTGTGACCGAACCGCCAGTCCTGTTGATGGATGAACCCTTTGCGGCGTTGGATGAATTCACGCGGGAGAAGCTTGACGATGACCTGCTTACTCTTTGGCGCGATCTTGGCTGGACGGTTATTTTTGTGACCCATTCTGTCTATGAAAGCGTTTATCTCTCGGAGCGCATTCTGGTGATGAGTACTGAGGCGGGGCCTGGCCAGATCGCAGATGACATCCATATTGATGCCCCCTACCCGCGCGGTCTCAGTTTTCGGCAATCGTCAGCCTATTTCGATCGTTGCAAGGCGGTGTCAGCAGCACTGCGGGACGGGGACATATGAGCTCGTCCTTCTTTCGTCTTCTCATTCCCATGCTCGTCGGGATCGGTGCGCTTCTCTTTTGGGAGGCAGCGGTCACGATCGGCGATGTTCCGAAATTTGTGTTGCCCGCACCCAGTGTGATCGGTGCTGCCTTGCTGGAAAATTTCGGGAGCCTTATATCCGCGCTCTGGGTGACACTGCGCATCACATTGCTTGCATTTGCGCTGGCTGTGGTGGGCGGTGTGGCGCTCGCCATCCTCTTTTCCCAAAGCAGACTCATTGAGATGGCGCTCTTTCCCTATGCCATCATCCTGCAGGTGACGCCTGTGGTCGCCATTGCACCGCTCATCCTCATCTGGGTGGGCTTTGACAATGTCAATCTCGCCCTCCTCATCCTTGCCTGGATTGTGGCCTTCTTCCCGATCCTCTCGAACACCACGCTGGGCTTACGCTCTGTCGATCACAATTTGATGGATCTCTTCACCCTTTACGGGGCGACACGCTGGCAGCGGCTCTGGTCGCTGCAACTCCCCGCGGCGCTCCCTTACATTCTGGGGGGTATGAAGATTTCCGGCGGCCTTGCGCTCATCGGGGCCGTGGTCGCAGAATTCGTCGCAGGATCTGGTTCCGGCACCGGCCTTGCCTGGCGGATTATTGAGGCGGGCAACCGGCTTCAGGTGCCCACCATGTTCGCTGCCCTCCTCCTGCTGTCGCTTCTGGGGATCGCCATCTTCTTTGCGCTCACCCTGCTGGAACATCTGGCGCTGCGTCGTTGGCACGAAAGTGCGGTAAACCGCGGTTCCTAGGCTCAATTTCCCCAGTTCAGAACGGGTTTTTACATTTCATACTCGTAATTTAATCTATTTCACACCCCACTTGACCCTGAATGTAAAAACAACCATGTTTGCGGCCAATAAAGGACTATTTCCAGTGGCTGCGACCATTGGGGATCAAATCACACTTGCGACCCCGGGAAACTGGGTAGGGAGACTTGGTAAGGAGACTAGGCTTTGGCCCAGCACACCAATAAACGCGCGACCACCCAGGCTGTCACCGCCAACCGCCTGCTTGATGGCGAAGTGGTCTATTTTACGGCCGACGGCAGTTGGTCCGACTGGCTAAAAGATGCCGATGTCGCTGACGGCAAAGAAGCCTGCGCGGCGCTGCTCGCGAAAACAGAACCTTCTGTGGCGGCCCAACAGGTCGTTGAGCCCTATCTCTTTGAAGTGGCTGTCGAGGACGGTGCGATTGTGCCTGCGAGCGTGCGCGAGAAAATCCGTATGGCCGGCCCCACCATCCGCCTTGATCTCGGCAAGCAAGCTGCTTCCGCCTGACTTTTTTTGAAAGCACCTTAGATGTATCGCTATGATGAATTCGACCACAGGCTTGTCAAGGAACGGGTGACCCAGTTCCGCGGACAGGTAGAGCGCCGCCTGGCTGGCGATATTACCGAAGATCAGTTCAAGCCACTTCGACTTATGAACGGTGTCTATCTGCAACTCCATGCCTATATGCTGCGCGTGGCGGTGCCTTACGGCACGCTGTCGGGCAGCCAGATGCATATGCTCGCTGACATCGCGACCAAGTATGACAAGGGCTATGGTCACTTCACCACGCGCCAGAACATTCAGTATAACTGGCCTGCCCTCTCCGACATTCCAGCGATCCTTGATGATCTCGCATCCGTTGAGATGCATGCGATCCAGACGTCCGGCAATTGCATTCGTAATGTGACGTCCGACCAGTATGCCGGTGCTGCTGCAGGTGAAGTGGATGATCCGCGCATCTGGAGTGAGATCATTCGCCAATGGTCCACCTTCCATCCGGAATTCACCTTCTTGCCGCGGAAGTTCAAGTTTGCTGTTTGCGGCATGAATGAAGATCGGGCAGCGATCCGCTTCCATGACATTGGCATTGAAGTGGTGAAGGGCAAAGACGACGCACCCGCCTTCGACATTTATGTCGGGGGGGGTCAAGGGCGCACACCGATGATCGGTCACCTGATTGGTGCAGCGGTCCCCGCGGTGGATCTCATCGCTTACCTAGAGTCCATCATGCGCGTCTACAATATGAATGGACGTCGGGACAATCTCTATAAGGCGCGCATCAAAATTCTCGTTCATGCGCTTGGCGCTGAAGAGATGAAGCGCCAAGTGGAAGAAGAGTTTGTGCACGTCAAAGAAAAAGGTGTGGTCCATCTTCCGGAAGAAGAAATCGCCCGCATTCGCGCCTATTTCGCCCCGCCCGCCTATGAAACGCTTCCCGATGAGTCGTCCGCTCTCAATGAAGCGATGGCGGACAATAAGAAGTTTGCCGACTGGGTAAAAACCAATGTCGCCGAACACAAGGTCGACGGCTACGCGATTGCCAACATTTCGCTGAAGCCTGTTGGCGGTGTCGCAGGGGATGCAAGCGACGATCAGATGCATGTGATGGCAGACCTTGCCGCGCAATACAGCTTTGATGAGTTGCGGGTAACCCACGAACAGAACATCGTCCTGGCGCATGTGAAGAAAGATGATCTCTTCGCGCTCTGGCAGGGTCTGGAGAAGGCGGCTCTTGGCACACCGAACCTCGCCCTTATTACAGACCATATCGTTTGCCCGGGCCTCGACTATTGCGCGCTCGCCAATGCCCGGTCGATCCCGATCAGCCAGGAAATTGCCGAACGCTTTAACGACCTTGATCGTCAGCACAATATTGGTGAGCTGAAAGTGAAGATTTCTGGCTGCATCAATGCCTGTGGTCACCACCATGTGGGCCATATCGGCATTCTGGGTGTCGACAAGAAGGGCACCGAGTTCTACCAGATTTCTCTGGGCGGCTCGGCGGATGAAAACGCCTCTATCGGAGACATTCTCGGCCCTGCGTTCACTGAAGATGAAATCGCAGATGCGATTGAGACCATCGTCGAGACCTATATCAACATCCGACAAGAGGGCGAGCGATTCATTGACACCTACGCCCGTGTCGGCAAAGAGCCGTTCAAGGAGACTCTCTATGCCACTCATTAAGAACGGCAAATTTGCAGACGATAATTGGGTGCTGGTCGGCGACGATGACGAACTGCCAACAGATACGCCCGTCATCGTGTCGGCTGCCCGCTGGCAGGCGGAGCGCGACGCGCTCATCGGCCGCAACGCACCGCTTGGCGTAAAGCTGGAAGCAGGCGAAGCGCCGGAACTGATCGCGGACGATCTCGACCGGTTGCAGCTCGTGGCGGTCAATTTCCCGGCTTTCAAAGATGGGCGAGGTTTTTCCTATGCGAGCCTGCTTCGGGATCGCTATGGATTTGACGGCGAAGTGCGCGCGGTGGGCGAAGTGCTTCGCGACCAATGGTCTCTCATGGTACGCTGTGGCTTTGACGCGTTCGACGTTGCGGACGGCACCAAGATCGATGCCTTTCAGGAGGCTCTGGGAGAGTTCAGCCATGTCTATCAGGCAACGGGCGATGGCAAGAAAACTGTCTGGCAATTGCGCCACGGCGGCTAAAACATCCCTTAGGAGTGCGCTGCATGCAGCAGCCCTTCTCATCGCGAGTGGTCTTATGACACTTCCGGCGCGGGCTGAACTGATTGTGCTCGCCGCCCCGATCACGGGCGACTCCTATTACGGGGAAGTGGCCGGTGAGATTTTCGATTTCCATGTGGCCTATGCCAAGGCGATCCGCGCGCCCGATCAGGTCCTCATCCTGACAGATGAAGCCGCTTATGAACGTTATGCAGCGGTGCTCGGGTTCGAGAAGGTTCTGGTCGCCCCCATGGCAGATATCTGGGCGCGGGATTTCGGACCATCGAACGCAGAAGACCCTGTCTATTTCCGCTATACCGCCGCTGGCCAAGGCGGCGGGTACAGCGGACAGGACGATGCGGACGCGGTTCAGATCGCGCTTGCTGAACTGACCGATGCTGCCGACATGACGATCCGGGCTACGCATTTTCTGAATGATGGTGGCAATTTTGTGGACGATTATGCAGGCAATGCAGTGGTTAGCACCAAGTTCCTCAAAGATAATGACCTCACCGAAGACGAAGCCCGCGCCGTGCTGCAACGCGTCACTGGGATCAAACAGGTGGCGTTTATCGAGGCGGATGAGCAAGGCGGTTTGGAACATGCGGACGGGGTGGTGAGTTTTGTCGACACCAATACGCTCGTGATCAATTCCTACCCGGAAGACCCGGCTTATGCACGCCAGCTCCGCGCCGACCTTGAGCGCGGCCTGCCAGGCGTCACGATCCACGAAATCGTCACCCCTTATGACGGCTCGGAGATCTATGACGAACGGTTCGGGTCAGCCTGTGGGCTCTACACCAACGCACTTGTCACCCCGGAGCGCGTTTATCTGCCGCAATTCGGCATCCCGGAGGACGCGACCGCCCTCGCCCTGGTCCGCGCCGCAACCCCCCGCGAGGTGGTGCCTGTGTCCTCGTCCCAGGTCTGCAAGATGGGTGGCGGTGTGCGGTGCATGTCCTGGCAGCTGCGCGGCGCACAGGCCGCTGCCCTGCTCACCTACGCTGCGTCCGAACGGACACGACGTTAAGCGTTCATAAACCCTAAACGCGAATTGTTTAAAATCCTGGCAAGCACCTTCAGCGTTTCTCCATTCGCCACGGGGTAGAACTCTCTCATGTTTCGAGGAGGTTTCTGATGAGCCATTCACTATCGCCCAATCGCTGGCATTTTGTCGTTGCAGCCGCTGCCTATTTTTTTGTCGCAGTGATCGCGGCACCTGTGTTTGCTGCGAACCCATCTGTATTTATGGAACAGGGCACAAACCGGCCAGGCGCTGACTACAAAGTGCTCTCGGCTGGCAGAGAAGGTCCGCAATATTGTGCGTCCGCCTGTTTTGCCGACACACAGTGTCAGGCATGGACCTATGTCCGCGCAGGCAATGAAGGCCCAGAGGCGCAATGCCATCTGAAACTCGACGTTCCCCACGCACAGGCGACCCCGTGCTGCGTCAGTGGCGTGACTGTCGGCTCAAGCACACCCGGCCGAACACGCGGATACTAAGGCTCCCTCGACCTGCTCCAAAGTGTCACGCCGGATTTAATCCACGGTCCATTCTGACTCCCGACAGAAATCAACTTCTCCATGGATCCCGGCTCAAGGCCGGGATGACTGCTGTTTGTAAATCTAATGTCGTTTGAGGTTTAGACCGGCAGATCCGCTGCCGAGCGACGCCCAAAAAGCTCGCCGCGCACGGCACGGTGGCGGGCGGCATCGCCTTTAATGCCTTCGATGCTTTTTTCGAGCAGGACAAGGGCTTCATCAATCGTCGCGATAAGGTCTCTTTCGGGGATATCAAAAGCGGATTGCTCCAGCGCCACACGATATTCAACATACCGCCTAGACATGCGATCGGCCATGTCGTCGATCACCTTGCCATTCTCTTCAACACGCAGCACCACATCCACCGCATCAGAGAAGGCAGCGCTGTTCGCCTCCATGGCTTCACGCACGAGTGCTAAGCGCAGAGCATCTGCGGCAGTAACCGCAATGCTCAGGTTTGCAAACTGGTCAATCATCGTCACGTCGCGCAACACATCATTGCCGAAGGCATGGAGCAGCGACGTCCCGCTTGCCGCATGAACACGCCTCAGCGTGTGGTAGTAGGCTTTCTCGTCTTCGGCATTCTCCACACCATGGAGAATGCGGTCAAACAGGCCCGGTTCGCGGTCGACAGCCTGATCATTGATGGTTTCAGCGATGGTGCGCAATTGCGTTTCTTCCGCCGTCAGCGGCAGATCAGCGGCAGCGTTTGCAGGTTCTGAGAGGCCCGCCACCTTATCGCCAAGGCTGGTCAAAAAGGAAAATTCATTGGGTTTGGTGCGACCCAGATCCGCCTGGCCTGCGCAGGCCACAAGGCTCAGCGTCAGCAATCCGGTTCCCAAAATCTGTGTCGGGCGTTGGGCCATGTCACATCCACTTTCTTCTACCGCCGCGGGTAATGGCTGCGGCGGCATAGTTTCGCCACAAGCCTAGGGCGTAATCGTTAGGTGGCTATTAATGGCGGTGCTGACCTTTGAAAGATCAAGGGAAACGGGCGGGAATGAGGGCTTTATAGATAGATGAACGACACGTTATTAGGGTCCGGGCGGACATTTGGACCTGCGCCCATCAAAGGCCGCCGGTGGCTCATGGGTGTGCTCCTAGTGTCCCTCACAATGGTCATCGTAGGACTTCAGGTGCCCGCGGTCACTGTGAGCTCCTTCTGGTTTTATGAGAATGATCTCTCGATTCTGGATGGTATCCGATCCTTTTTTGATGAGGGGCAAACGGTCCTCGGTCTTCTGGTGCTTGGCGTGTCGGTTGTTTTTCCTATCGGGAAAATTCTGCTGGGGCTGTTGCTCATTGCCAGGGGCCGCAGACAATCGCATGGAACCGGCGCGCTGCTTGGTTTGCTTGTCTGGCTGTCCCGTTGGTCGATGACCGACGTATTTGTCTTTGCGCTCATCGTGCTGGTGCTGAACGGACAGCTGCTCACGACAGCCGATGTGCACGGGGGCGTTGCTCTCTTTGCTGGCGGTGTGTTGTTGTCTGCCTTTGCCATCTCGCAAGTCCGACGGCGCCTGACAGCGGCGTGATCTCAGAAACGGCTGGCTGAAAAATTCTCAGGATCGACAGACGGCTCTCGTCCGCCGATCAGCTCTGCAAGGAGGGCAGCGGACCCCATGGCGAGGGTCCAGCCCAAAGTTCCGTGCCCTGTGTTGAGATAGAGATTGTCCCGCCCGGGTGCTTTCCCCAGGACCGGCACCCCATCGGGCGTCATAGGTCGTAGGCCACACCAGAATTCAGGTTCGAGGTCTTCTCCCAAGGCTGGAAACAGGGCGCGGACTGCCTTGAGCACCGACTGCGCCCGGTCTGCTTCCATTGTGCGGTCATAACCCGCAACTTCTGCCTGGCCCGCTGCGCGCAGGCGGTTGCCCAAGCGGCTCACCACAATGCGCCGCACCTCATCGGTGACACTCACCTCCGGCACCGATCCATCATCGGGCACTTCAAGGGTCACAGAATAGCCTTTGACGGGGTAGACCGGGAGCTTCACCCCATCGAGCAGATGGGGGCTCATCACGCCGGCAGCCAGGACAACCGCATCCGCTTCCAGACGCCGCAGGTTCGTGCGCACATGAGTGATGCGCTCGCCTTGCCGTTCCAGCTTTGCAACTGTCTCTCCATAGAGGCAGGTGACGCCCATGTCTTCTACCGCGCGCGCCAGCGCATCGGTGAACTTGTAGGCATCCCCACTCTGATCGCTTCGGGAGTAAACGCCGCCTGCAAGTTCGCCCCGCTGTTGGGCAGAGGCCAAAGCGGGCTCAAGGGTCACACATTCCTGGGCGCTCAGCCGTTCCTGGTGCAGCCCAAAGGGCTCGAGACGGTCCGCCTCCCCTGCCGCATGGTCTACTTCGGCCTCTGTTGCGAAAACCCGCAGAATACCTTTTTCCTTGCGATCAAAGTCTGGGGCCATGCCCTTGGCTGCAAGATCATCCAACGTTTCCTGCAGAACGGTTCGGCTCAGCAGCGCGAGACCCACATTGCGTTCTGCCCCGTCGCGCTGAGCCTTCAGCGAGCACCGCCGCCAAAAGCGCCAGAGCCATTTCCACTGCGCCGGATCGGCCTTCAGTCGGAGACGGAGCGGTGCGTCAGCGCGCCCGAGCCATTTAAGCGCTTGCGTGGGAACACCAGGCCCCGCCCAAGGCGCAACCTCACCGGCACTCACCTGTCCGCCATTGGCAAAACTGGTCTCAAGCGCAGGCCCCTGCTCTTTCTCGATGAGGGTTACATCATGCCCGTCGCACCGCAGCCGGTAGGCGGTTGCCACACCAATCACCCCTGCGCCGACCACCACGATTTTTTGTGGGCCACCATTTTTTTGGGACGCGGGGGAAGACATCAAGGCCAGAACTCATTGCCGGAGGAATGTGTGGTCTTCCTAGCAAACTGCCCCAGCGCAATCAAAATAAATAAGGGTCAAAGGAAATGGGTTGGCGCAGGAATTGAGGCTATGTTGATTTTTTGCGCGGACCATCAAGGACACCACCCATGACAGAATGGCAGGGTGCATTCCATTTCGGCGACTATTGGGCCGCTTATCGTGGACCAGCGGGAGACAATGAGCTGCATTCACACGCAACTCTTCAAGTCACCTTTGCGCTGGTGGGCGACCTGAGGTTAACGGCCAGGGACGGTGCGACCCAATCCGGCCGATCTCTGATGGTCCGCCCCAGCACTCCACATCGACTTGAAAGACATGAACAGGTTCTGCTCCTGTTAATTGAACCGCAAACACCGCTCTGTCGTTCCCTGCTGGATATGATGGGCAGCGCAGACATCGCGGACCTGCCGAAAAGCGTCGCGGCAGAGATTGATCTAGGCGCGCCGCTCACCGCCTGCCTTGATCATGTGTCGGCAGCGACCCCGCCCGCGCCCCAAGCCCTTGACCCCCGTCTTCAACAGGCCATAGATCATCTGGAATCTGCGGCTGAAGAGCTTCCCCTTGCTGTGGTTGCAAAGCGCAGCGGCCTGTCTGAGTCGCGGCTTCGCGCACTGGCCACAGAAGAGTTACAGGTGCCACTCTCCAAATGGGTGCTTTGGCGCAAATTGCGACGCTCTGCTGAGGAGTTGGCCACGGGAGCGGACATCGCCTCAGCGGCGCTTGCCGGGGGTTTTGCAGACCAAGCACATTTCACGCGGACTATGAAGAGGCTCATTGGCCTGACACCTGGTATGGCGGCTGAGCCTTTTCGGTAGGCTCAACCCGCTGGCGAAATGTTCAAGACCCTGAACTTGTAGCGTGGCTCTCTCTCCCCCAAACCATAATCAGTTTTGGAGATTTCCATGCACCAACCGCTCAAACATGCATTTACGCAGGAGATGGCCAAGGCCCGCGACGCCTATCGGGGTGGTGACCTGGACCAGTGTTTCCACCATCTGGGGCGGGCCCATATTCTAGGTCAGCGCTTTTTCTGGCGCCACGCCCTTAGCCATTGGTGGATGCTGAAAGTGGGCGTGCGGCAAGGCCGGGTTAGGGAAATTAGAGGACAGCTATTGCGCCTGATCGCCACCATCCCCGGCTACCTCTTTGGCTGGGTTCCCAAAGGCAATACCGGTGGGGCGAATGTTTCACCTGTTAAGCCGATGCCTCTGCCAGCGGATCTCGCCCCACTCTTGGATGATTACAAGGTCGGGAGAGATGTTGCGCGTCGAATGACTTACTGGGCCCTTCTCCTAGTGGCAACGGCAATTTGGGTTCGTGGCGATCTCTAGCTCAAAGCGGATCCAAAAAGCGTGCCCCAGAATTTTGAGCGCTTGCCGGTTTCCATCTCACTGCGATCGGCCTTGTCACCAAAATACTGAATGGCTTTGACGCCGAGCCAGCGCAAGGGTTCCGGTTCCCATTTGGACGGCGTGTCGTTCACCCAGGCGAGGTCCGTCAGGTCACTTTCACGTTCGAGCACAAGATCGGAGAGAATGCGGCCCGCAAGATTTGAGGCCGCAACCCCTTCCCCGGTATAGCCACCTGCGTGACCCAGCCCTGTTTGATGATCGAATGCCACCGATGGTCGCCAGTGGCGCGGCACACCCATCAGGCCGCCCCAACCGTGGGAGACTTTGTAGTCCTGCAAAACTGGAAAAATTTTGCGGAGCGTGCGCTCCACATTCTGCACCATCGGGTCATCGGGTGGGATGATGCCGCGGCGCTTGGAGCCAAAGTAATATCCAGCCCGGCCGCCAAAGGCGAGGCGACCATCGTCGGTCTTCTGGCCATAGATGGTGACACGGCGGCTATCGCCAAAGGTCTCACGGTTCGCCAGACCAATCTCAGCCCATACATGATCCGGCAAAGGCTCTGTCGCCACCATCATGGAATAGAGCGGCAGCAATTGACGTTCCTGACCCTTAATGGATTCCGTATAGCCTTCCGTTGCGCGAATGATTTTCGCAGCACTCACGCGACCCTTATCCGTGTCCACATAGCCAGAGGCCATTTCCGTCACTGGCGTGGCTTCATGGATTTTTACGCCCTTTGCGCGCACAACCCGACCGAGCCCTTTTACCAGCCGGGCGGGATGAAGGACCGCGCAGTGGGGCGTGTAGGTCGCGCCATAGTTGGGGGTCATGCCGACCCGCTCTCTGGCTTCTTCGGCAGGCAACCAGCGGTAATCATCTTCGCTAAAGCCCAGTTGGTGATGATGGGCCATGTCTTCCTGCATGTCTTTCACATGAAAGGGGACAATCGCCACTTCCAGCGTGCCGCCTTTTGCAAAGTGACACTCAATGCCTTCGCGCTGAGAAACGCGGCCGACCTCATCCACCGTGTCATGCATGGCGCGAAGGAGACGCACGCCTGCATCCCGTCTCTTCTCGTCGGCGAGCATGCCGTCAATGCCCCAGGCAAGCCCCATGCACCAGCCACCATTTCGACCGCTCGCCCCAAAGCCAACTGTGTTTGCTTCAAAGACCGCGATGTCGAGAAGCGGGTCCTTTTCTTTCAGATAGTAGGCCGTCCAAAGGCCCGTATAGCCTGCGCCAATAATGGCAACATCCACCTCAGAGGGCAGCGCGTCTGAGCGCTCAATAGCGGAGGGCTCGTCCAATGTATCGAACCAAAAACTGCCATTGCCGCTCATCGGGCCTGATGTTTGAGACGCCACGCATCACTCCATTTTCTGCCGCCGGTTTCCCCAGAAATTGGGGCCTTTTGACGAGCCTAGCGGCTTGATCGCCAGTTGATGAAACAAAAAGAGTGCATGTCTTCTTGACTCTCTCAACCTCATTATTTAAATACACCATTAGATTAATTAACTTTTTGGTGTAATATGAAAAGTGATCCTCTCAGCGCAACCTTTTCCGCCCTAGCCGATCCGACGCGCCGGGCCATCCTCGCCCGCCTCTCGCTTGGCGAAACATCGGTGAAGGAATTGTCGGCGCCTTTCGACATCACACCACCGGCCATCACCAAACATCTCAAAGTTCTGGAAGCAGCGGG
>NZQM01000048.1 GCA_002695905.1 Parvibaculum sp. | reverse complement strand
TGAAGTACAATCCCAAGAAGTAGCCGAAGTAGTTCCTGTGTCAGGACAACAAGCTGGTAATCCGGTTGTACCACTAATACAATCCGCGTAAGTAGTATATTCTCCCGTACCATCATAAAGTTCAATACACTGACATGGTATAACTGAACAATGACATATTTCATCACAAACTTTTACAGTTTGTCCTGATTGTGCGTAAACATAATTGTTTACATTAGAATAACTCATACCAGACAAGATACCTGTTGTACCCGCAGCTTGCATTTGATTTATAAATAAGTTCCAAGTATTGTAACTAACATTTGGATTTAATAATGAGTATGTTACCGGTGCTATTTCATATAATACACCTCCGTTTGGTCCTGAACAAGCTCCAGTTACATTTACTGCTGGAGTCGTAGACTCATAAGCTAAGGTAGTTAAGTTTGTATTTGGTAAATTAACAGTTAACCAATCCCAAGCATCACTTGTAGAATTGTATTGGTTTGGTAAAGTTGTTCTACCACTACAACTATCTATTGTTGTTGCTGTTACACAACTATATGTAATACTAGTACAACATGCTGACTCCGCTGCACCTGAACTAGTAAATGGTCCTTGTGCAGTACTAGGTATTGTTACATAACCATCATCACAGAACACATCACATGGTACCTCATAACAAGTACACCATTCTGTATTTTCTTTTAATGCTAATCCACAATTTTGTAAAGTACCCTGTATCTCAGCTTTTAAACTATTTGCACCCCACGCAACATTTGCACCATACTGAGTCCCACAAGCTGAACCAGGTGATGCTGGATTAGGTATTATAGATATTAGACCGGCCATTACCTCACTCCAACTATAGTATGGTCCAGGAACATTTGCGACAGCACCTACATTAATATCCGTACCAGTGGTATTGTTCGCTGACCATATTTCTATAGAGTTAAGAACTTTATAATACCCTTGTGAGTTTGGTGACCATGTCTCCCCATTAATGTAGCTTGGGTTAGATGGTATATAGCCAGCGCTATATTGTGACTCACATGTTTGAGGTGGTAATTGAGATATACCTACTGAACCAGGTACTGATGTAAATTTATAATTACTAAACGTACTTAGGTGGTGTTGAGTTCCTGTAGAATTATTACCTCCACCACCAAAATATAATAAAATGTTTGCTGAAGTAGTGTAGTAATTCTGCATTGGATTTGGGGTAGTATTTGGATTGGCTCCTGCTGGCCAATAGTTGTCTAACCCAACCCATTGTGTGTCTATTTTACTATCACAAGTGTCCGCTATATAAGCTTCAGTACAATACCAGTCTATTGAACAATTTGCCGTACAAGATGATAATGTTGTGTATGTAGCTGCCGTATTTGGCCAAGATGTACATCCTGTTGTTCCTCCCGTACAACTTACAAGACAATTAAATGATTGACACTCAGCTGTACAAGCCGTAAAACCAAATATTGAACTTCCTGAACTTCCAGCTGACGCTCCATAGAATGTTCCACCAGAACCTGTTTGTTCTATACAACCATTAGCTGATGGCCATGATTGACTTGGTGTGTATGTTGTAATATCCTCACAATTATAAGATGTACATGCCGTAATACACACATCAGAACTTGTAAATGTTCCACCTGTTCCTGTTTGTACTGTACAAGCTGAAGTTGTACAATTCCATGAGGTACAAGCACTTTGACAATCGTCTAAAGTTGAGTAGTATGTTGGTGTACCTCCAGTTCCATTAAATGGGACACAACCGTTGAATGTACATTCATATGAATAACAATCACCAGTACATGCAGATAGGGTTGTGTATGGGTACTGACTAGTTGGTGTTGTGTTTGCTGACACACATAAACTTAGGTTAGACGAAATTGTATTTAAGAACCCACCTAAATCAGTATTAAATGTATTTGTATTATATTGTAAGAAGTTTATATTATATCCCCAGCCTTTGGTATCTAATTTACCTACGTTTGGTGTGTAAGCATCTACACTTAATAAATAAGGGTTACTTACCTCTAAAGCTGTTAAATCTGCAATTGTACATAACTCTGGTACACCACCTAATATACCACCACTAGTTAATCTACGTGGTGCAGTACCTGCTTGCCAATTTTCTCCTTGACTACCCACAGCTTGATTTCCTGAATCAATAGCTGCAACCACATGTAACGCGAATAATTGATTATCCGGTGACTGAGGGGAGAAGGATGCTGTTGGGTACATGAAACAATTTAATGACCCACCTGCTGTAGTTACTGTAGCGTATGTAGCAGAATATGCTGTAAAGTCTACTTTCCATGTTGGTGTTGGTTGGTCTAGTGGGTTAGATAGTAGACCAGCAAAATTAGGTATTGAGTTATTTCCACTACCCGCATCGTCAGAAGTATAAACATTATTTGTACCTAGACCGTTACTAGGTCCTGATTCATCGATAAATGTAATAACTAAAATATCATCAGTATGTGAGGCCGCTGGTGCTGGTCCTCTTGTGGTAATTCCAGGGAATAACCAAGTAGAATTACCTGGAGCCATATTATCATAAACATTGGTCATGGATAGTCCACTTGCCCAATCGTGAATTAACATTGCTGTTGGATTTTGGAATATTGTTGATGTTCCAGCTGTAAATTGTGAGTGGTATACAGAACTACCCCAACTTAACCATCTTTCATCATTAACTAATGTATGGTATAAATTACCTGTAAAGTTTTGCATTGCACTTGTCCAATCTTCTAAACCAATAATAGCATTTTTTACTTCGTTGAAGTCCATGGAAGTGGTGTCGTAGTATGCGTAAATTTCACTGTCTGTTTCTACTGGGTTATTTAAACAACCCCAACTAATACAAGTTCCTGTACAAGATGACATAGATGTAAAAGTACCTGTCACTCCTGTACCTTGGATATCTGTACATCCACCAGAGTTGGTTGGTGTTATTGCTTGACATTCGTAAGATATACATGCTGCTGTACAAGCGGTTAATGCTGATACTGATGCGGTAGCGTTGTAGAACGTACCACCAGAACCTGCTTGAGCCGGTAAACACCCAAAGCTCTCACAATTATAAGATATACATGTTGCCGTACATGCTGTAGAACCCCAATCAGGGTTAGTACTATTAAAATAAGTTCCACCAGAACCTACTTGTGATGTACATCCAGTGTCACCACAATTATAAGAAGTACATCCTGAGTCACAAGCGAATGCCGTTAAATACGTACCACCAGAACCAACGTCATTACTTACTTCAGTACAACCAGTACTAGTACAATCCCAAGACCTACATCCACCACTACATTCCCACAAATAGAAGAAAGTACCACCTGTTCCGTAATTAGGTGCGTTATATATATCACAACCACCAGAACCAGGTACTTTACTACCTTCTGACATTGTACCGGTACCACAAGAATATGAAGTACACGCACCCGTACATGCTTCTATTGAACTAAATTGTCCACTAGTACCACTTACAACTAAACAACCATTTGCTGAACATTCCCAAGTAGTACAAGTTCCGCTATTTGAATATGCGGTTTGAAAATCCAAAGTTGGGTTTAAGTAGTCGTACCCCTCTTCTAAACAGTGTGTTAAACTACTAAATGAGCCACCTGTCCATGATTGAGGTAGACATCCTGTAGGGTGTCCTTGCCATTGAACTCCTTGACCTGCTGGACCACATTCGTATGATATACAATTTTCTGTACATGCTGTTGTATTATCGAATGTTCCTCCGGTTCCGTAGTTTGGTATATTCCATACTCCACAACCACCTTGATTTTCTGTACCACATGAATAAGATATACATGCTGTGTCACAGTTTGCGGATGTGGTATATGTACCACCAGTACCAGTTACTTCACTACAACCTGATACAAGACAATTGTAAGATATACAAGATGCCGTACAAGCTGCTGATGATACTACTGGTAGTTGGTTTATGTCTTGGAATGTTCCTGATAAATTACTTAGTTCGTAACATCCGTTTACTCCACAGTTAAATGACGCACAATATTGTGTACATGCTGTTTGACTTTGGAATTCATATATTGAGCCTGTTGATGTACCGGTTTGTTCTATACAACCTAGTAGTGCGTTACACTCCCAGTACGTACAACCTGTTTGACAATCTAATAATGTTGGAAATTGATAGTCGTTACCAATCTCTGGAATACATCCGTATTGGTTATCACAATTATAACCTGAACATTGAAGTTGACAGTCTACTTCAGTGGCATACCCACCTGTTTGACCTGTCCCCCCTAATTGTAGGTAACACCCACCTGGCCCACATTGCCACTCATTACACACTAATAAACAATCAGTATTACTACTAAATGTTCCACCCGTACCATAATAAGAATAATAACTTCCCCCGTCTGTTGATATATACGGGAATGTTGTACCTGTGGGTGGGTTATGGTCTATACAACCTGTTGTTGTACATGAATAAGAATAACAAGATGCTGTACAATCAGCTAAACAATCAAACTCTCCAGTTGATGCTGTATAACATCCATTTACACCACAATTAAATTTTGTACAACCTGTACAATCAGCTAAATTAGTTATACCCTCACATTGTGTTAGTGAACTAAATGGGTATTCAGAATCAACCGCTGTATATCCTGATGTACATATAGTATCACACGATATTGTGGTAGCTGTTAAAAATGATGTTATATCGTCTTGGAATATTGATGCGTCGTAAGTATCAAATCTAAAGTTTATATACCAATTGTATTGGTCTAAACCACCGTATGTTGGTGCAAAAGTACCATCACCATTATCTGTCCAGTAAGGATTTGTACCTGTAGAAGCTGTTGAACCTATAGATAGATAAGATAAATCAAATTCACATTGTTCATGACCCACTACATTATTCGTAGGGTATGTAGTTGCTTCCCACAAACCATTAGGTTGTGTTATATCCCCACTCGAGATTGCTGCTACCGCGTGTAGTGCAAATCCAGGTCCTACTTGTGTTTCACCTAGTGTTGGGTATAGAAAACTTCTTAGACTACCTCCGGTTCCTCCGCCTTGAGTTGTTGCAGTTACACTATTATGGTGAGTAAAGAAATGTGCGTGGTCACTCGTATAAAAAGTAGTTGGTTGGTCAACAGCACTCAGAGTATTCGCATCACTTATATTCCACGTCGCGTATTGTCCGTGATACATTGAGTATGACTCGTCTTGGAATACTATTGTTATAACATCGTCTGATGTAGAAGCTGTGTGTACCCCATCATAACCTTTAGTAAATACATTTGTACTGACAACATAATTGTTTGTATTAATACCTGGGTTGAAACTATCATGAACGGAATGGGTAGCATTTCCATTATATTGACCCACACTAGTCCAAAAATCAAAACCAAAGGTAGGGTTGTAGACAGTGTTTAAAACATAAGCTGGGGATTTAGGTCCAGTCCAATATCCAGAACTATGACCATAACTAGTACTAATATTTCCAAAATTAGAACCTTGATTATAGGTTATTCCTTGACTGATATCATGTTGGTTGGTTAGGTAGGACGATGGGTTTGTATCACTAAACCTCCAAGCCTTCATATCATAAGCTATGGTTGGGTAAACTAACCATCTTTCAGACCACCATAACATGTGATAGGTATGTCCAGTAAAATCTAAATTATTTTCTGTCCAATCAATAATACCTTTAATAGCATTTTCTGTTTGGGTGTTGTCCATGGAAGTAATGTCGTAGTAAACATACATTACTGAATTAGGTGTTATGGTTGAATCTTCACAACATTGCCAAGACACACAAGAAGCCGTACAAGCGTCTAATGTTGTGTATTCGTTAAACCCTAAAGCATTAGGGCTTGTTCCTCCACTACCAGGTAATTGTAAACAACCGTTTGTTGTTCCTGATGATGTAGAGTTATAATCGTTTGGTAAAATTCCTGATGCTGCGTAACTAGATGTTACACACTCAAAGTGATAACATGTTGCGGTACATGAGGACATTTCTAAATAAGTTCCTGTATTTCCAGTTCCTTGGAAAGGGCCATAACAACCTAAAGTAGTACATGAATAAGATTGACATTCTGCTGTACATGCTGATAAAGTACTGAATGTACCTCCTGTGTCTTGTATACAACCGTAATTACTACAAGTCCATGCTGTAGTACTCTGACATTGTGCGGTACATGCGGTATAAGCGTCATCAACTGTTGGGTATGGGGTACCAGGACCAAAACCGAATGTTCCTGCTGGGTCTTGAATACAAGGTGTTCCATCCCCTGGGCATAACCATGGGTCTAGTAATGGGAAACATACACTATTACAAGCTAATAAATCTTGGTAAGGATAATCCGTAGATGTTGTATAATCTGTTTCTGCAGAAATACAAATAGTAGCTGGTGTAGCTACTGTACCTACTGAATCATTTAAAGCTGCAGCTAATAAAGCTGAGTCTGCACCTAAAAGACTTACATTAACTCCCCAACCTTTATCTGATAGTCCACCCCATGTTGGGTTACCTGCAATCCAAAACGAGTTAGTTTGCCCCCCATCAGTTTCCCAAAAATCTAAGGGAGCCGGACCACCGTTAAATGGGTTAGAAGTTGACCAATAACAGAACGTTCCTTCTATTGATGGTCCAGGAGGTGGGCTAGATGTATTACATTGTGTCCAAGACGGTTGAGCCTCAATACAAGGATTTGGGGTTGCAGGTCCAAATGGTGCTGTGGTACAGTACGTATCAGTACACACATTTCCGTTAGGCATTGTTTGGCCGTTACTATACGTAATCCACGTACCATCAAGTGTACCAGTACCACCATTTCCAACATCATCTTGATTACCAGGTAGTATTGACAAGATTCCATTTGTTAGAGTTTGTTGTAATGACTCCCAATAATTCCGACTTTGACATCTATTTTTTACAGGAAATAAAAATGCTTTGTGGTAGTCGGGATTAGGTGAAGAAGCACGTAGGTCCGACCAAAGTGTATAATGTTCTTTAAAGTTTGGGTATTGGCTGTTGTAACTACTTGTTT
>NZQM01000047.1 GCA_002695905.1 Parvibaculum sp. | reverse complement strand
TTCTTGCGTTTTCGCGTCGCAAGGAAGGAGGTAAAACCTGCGGGGCTTTTCATAAACGTCGCAAACAAGCGATAGCCCAGCACGCCGAAGATCGTCGACAGGGAAATGACAAGCAGACCCATCACAAAACTGGTGCGGATTTCATAGCCTTCCCACGTGACCGTTACGACACCTGGATGATCCGCCAGCCAGATCGCGGCGGCACTCAAGACGGCGATGATTGAAAAAGGAATGAGGACACGCCACATCAGAGCCTACTCCTCGCCCGCGGCGACATGCGCCAATACGCGAGCCGACAAGTCGCGCACCAGGAGATCGGTTCGCTGTCGGGCTTCAACATCGCCGACCCATGCCGCAGCCACGTCAGCCGCAGGACCATTAAGAAGTTTAGCTTCACTCAGGGCGCCGGACAAATCCTCTTGTGCCAGCCGGGTTTCGATACGCGCGACAATTGCTTCAACCGTGTCGCCCTCCACATCACCGATGCGGCGGACGGTCACGATTGAGAGCGCACTGCCTACAATGCGCTCATAGAAAGTTTCTCGGCCCGCGCGGCGCTCCGCCGTCAGAAGCGCATCAACGAGATCAGAAAATTCTTGGGCAAGCGACGCGAAGGACCGAACGCCTTTTGGCGCCACTTCTGCGAGCGCAGCCACCGCCGGGTCTTCCCGAGCAAGCGCTGCAATGGCATGGAGCTCTGCGTCAAAAGCCGTTCCCGCATCAATCGCACGAGTGAGGTTCGCAAGGGCAATCCCCAGCGCCGCCTCCGCCGTCGGATCCGGACGCGACACTTCTTCTTCCAAGGCCGCAACTTGAAGGGTAAGTGTATTGATCTGCTCAGCAGCGGCGTTCACCCCTTGGGCAATCTGACCGACCCGCTCTGGAATGTCGGCGGGCAGTTGCGCCTCTTTCAGGACACGGACATCATCGGAGACAGTACGCAAAGTATCCGCCAACAGCACAAGCTCCGCAGTCATCCTCTCCGGGTCGACCGCTGCCAAGCGGTCCTCAAACTTGGCCGCGTCATCCTGCATCTGATCAGCCAGACCTTCCAGCGCCTGTAGCCGCTCAGCAATTGGGGCGGCGCCAATCTGGTTTGAGTGTTGTGCCGTGAGTTCCTCAACACTCGAAAGTCGGGTGAAGAGCCCGTCGGTGCGCGTCTGGAATAAATCGCCCAGTTCGCTCACCCGTGTATCCAAGGCGGCAATTTGGCCCTCATCAGCGCCGCCGGTTTGGGGCATCACATAAAGGATCCCGAAGCCGACAACCGCCGCCCCGATCAACCCACCTGCAAGCCCCGCACCAAGTGCGACAGACCGATTCTTCCCCGTCACATCTACGGCCGTGGCATCAATCGTCTTAGGCGTATCTGAGGATTTCTCTCCAGCGCTCCCATCCTCCTGCGATGCGGTGCGGGTCGACTTACTGCCACCGGTCGAGCTGGAAGAGGAGCCGTCTTTATCTGTCATTACCCAACTGCCTTATTACGTCATTGGCGAGAGAGCCGCTGAGGGCCAAATACCCGTCTTGATACTCCCCCGATAGATCAGGCGAGTATACGCGAAATCAGGCAGGGAGAGCGAAACTCGCCCCTTTGTTTTTTGCTTAAGCCCCAGACCCTGATCCCGGGTCAATCAGGGTCAGTAAATCTGTTTCGTTTGGCGCGGATGCAACATGGATTCCCTGCAATCCGATGTTTTGCAAGGGCAGCGCTGCATTGGCGGATAGACAATAGGCGTTCAGGCCCGACAAATGATCTGTAAGGCCTGCCAACCGGCATAGATCGACAAAGGTCTCCGCTGATCGTTTTGAATAAAGGAGCACCCCATCAATGGCGGCTGAACGCAGACCCTCAATCGCTTTTTCCGAAAGGCTGGCTGCGGTCTTCGCCTCATAGAGGACGGCCCGCTCAATCCAAAAACCATCCGCCTCGAGTGCACCCTTTAGATCTCCGGCAACAATGGTGCCGGCAATGTGCAAAAGAGGCCCCCCATCTGGTTCCAGCTTCTGTTGAACCAGCTTAACGAGCGACGCCACATCGCCTTCGGCCTCAAAAACGGTCGCAAAGCCCGCCTCGCGCGCCAGGGCCGCCGTCGTCGGCCCCACAGCCACGAGGGGAAGTTTGAGCCATTCTGCGAAATCACCACGGGCCATCATCGCCCGAAGACCATTCGCGCTTGTGATCAGCAGTGCCTGCACCCCCGTTCGGGTGAGGGGTGTCTCCGGGTGAAACTCAATCGACATGAGAGGGTCAACGGTGACGTCATGGCCCAGAGCCTGAAGCACCTGCGCCAGAGTCTCAGCATCCTTTCGGGGGCGGGTCACCAGTAGATGCATGAAAACAACCTCTCGGAATTACCAGGTCGCGAAGAACTCCGGCCCACCTTTGGCCTTAAGCTCCGTCGCAGCATCAGCGCCAAGGGCGGCCGATAAAGCAGGCGAGCCGTCGCGCTCAGCCGTGTGAACTATCTTACCGTCTGGCGTCAGAATTTGCCCGCGAAAGCGGATACGGCCTTTCTCATAGACAGCATGGGCCGCAAGCGGGGTCCGACAAGAGCCATCAAGGGCTGCCAGAAATGTGCGCTCGGCCGCCATCACAATGGCCGTTTCCACATGATGGATCGGCGCCAGGATGTGGGCAATTTTCTCGTCTTCCACCCGGCGCTCAATGCCGACAATGCCCTGGGCCACAGCCGGGATCATCTTCTCAACGGGAACCGGGTCCGTCGCAACCTCCGGCATGCCGAGCCGATTGAGGCCGGCCATTGCAAGCAGGGTTGCCGAAGCAACACCGTCTTCCAGCTTTTTGAGCCGCGTTCCCACATTCCCGCGAAACTGCACAATTTCAAGATCAGGACGTTGAGCCAAGATCTGAGCAGCGCGGCGAAGAGATGAGGTCCCAAATTTCGCGCCCTGAGGCAGCGTTTCAATCGAACGGGCTTCGGGGCTTATAAAGGCATCCCGCGGATCTTCACGCGCCAACACACAATCAATGATGAGACCCGGCGGCAATTCTGTCGGCATATCCTTCATGGAATGCACGGCCATATCGATACGCTTGTCGTAGAGCGCTTCTTCGATCTCTTTGGTAAAGAGCCCTTTGCCACCTACTTCAGACAGACGTTGCTCCTGAAGAAGGTCCCCAGAGGTCTTGATCGGGACGATTTCGAGAGCGCCTTCTTCAAGATGATGCGCCTTGGCAAGCAGCGCCGCGACGGTGGTCGCCTGCGCAAGAGCAAGGTCAGATCCCCGGGTGCCGATACGAATGGGTCGTTGCATGGAAATGGAACCAGATGGTAAGCGTGCGTGGTCTTCTTATACCGGGTTTCGTGCAGTGCGCGAGCCCTGATTGCAGGCTCAGCGGGGCGAATGGCCGCACTGCGTGCTCTCAAAAGAAATGGAACGGAAAACTGAAATCGTGACCTCGCTCACCGTCATGGGTATTGAGACCAGTTGCGACGAAACAGCCGTCGCGATCGTGCGCCAGGTTGAAGGAGCGGGCCCGGAGCTCCTTGCCAATGAAGTGTTGAGCCAAATCGACGACCATGCACCCTATGGAGGTGTCGTGCCGGAAATCGCGGCGCGCTCTCATCTGGTTCACCTGGATGGCCTCGTGAAACGGGCCCTTAAAACAGCAGATCTCACCTTTGACGACCTGGACGGTGTCGCGGCGACCGCAGGGCCGGGGCTGATCGGCGGTGTGATCGTCGGCCTGATGACCGCCAAAGCCATCGCCCTGGTGCACAAGCTGCCATTTGTGGGCGTGAACCACCTGGAAGGCCATGCGCTCACAACCAGACTCACCAATGAAACACCTTTCCCATACCTGCTACTGCTTGTTTCAGGTGGGCATTGCCAATTGGTGCACGTGAAGGGCCTTGGGGATTATGTCCGCCTCGGATCCACCATCGATGATGCAGTGGGGGAAGCCTATGACAAAACCGCCAAGATGATGGGGCTCCCTTATCCCGGCGGCCCGGCACTTGAAGCGATTGCCAGAGACGGTGATCCAACCCGCTTTGAGCTGCCCCGCCCTCTGCTGAACCGAAAGGACTGCGACTTTTCTTTTTCGGGTCTCAAGACCGCCGTGCGCAAACATGTGCTTAAACTTGCGCAAGGGAATGAGCTTGAGGACCAGGACAGGGCCGACATTGCCGCCTGTTTTCAGGCCGCGGTTGCCGACGTGCTCGACAATCGGGTGAGCCGCGCCATGGCAGCGACCAAAGATCAACTCGGAGAGACGCCACGCCTGGTCGTCGCGGGCGGTGTCGCCGCCAACCAGGCACTCCGCGCTCGGCTGACAGAAACCTGCAAGGCAAATGGCTTCACATTAGAAGTGCCACCTGTGAGCCTCTGTACCGACAATGGCGCGATGATTGCCTGGGCAGGCCTGGAACATATGGCGGCAGGCCGTACCTCGCCCATGGACCTGGAGCCTCGTGCCCGCTGGCCCCTCGACAAGTCGACCACGCGGTAAACCTGCTTCACCCTCATCACAAAAAAAGAGACGCCGGAAGGGGGGGTCCGGCGTCTCAGTATGCCTTTAGCGGGGGGACGCCTGGGGCAATGTCCAAGGTTCCTAGGAGGGGAAAGGGAACCAGGACGAAGGATCGTTAGATCAGGTTGCTTGCCTGTGCGAACAGCACAGCGCCGTAACCTGAAAGAACAACTGTCACAGCACTTGTGCCGAAACGGTCGAGGAAGTTTGAAAATCCATTGCGAAACATGGGAGTACCTATTGCTTTGAGTAGAGGGAACAAGGTGAGGGATCAGAAGGAATATTGACCAGCGACCTGGATGACGAACCCAGCGCTGTACAGCATCAGTGCGAGGGTGCTGACGCCAAGGGGACCCAAAAATGGAGGAGGGGTCTGTCTTTGTGCGGCGTAATTCATGGGCTCGTTCCAGTTCACTTAAGTCTCGCGCCCCTTGCTCTGGGCCGGTTGAAGGTTCCAGCCCCCCATCTGCTTCAATGGAGGAGCGCGTCTATGGCAACTATGTAGGAAACCCTAAATGAAAAACAATGAATGATTTCAAAAATATTCATTGTTCATAATATGGTCACAATTGGCCGCGTTCGCCACAATCTATGCGCCCCGCGAAATCAGCTGCAGGTCACGACTCGCGATCAGCAAAAATTTAGAAGAATCAGTGACTTAGCGGCGCAGCGATATATCAGGCAGTCGCTGACCGCACCAAACCCCGCACAATCAGCTGGTAAACCCCGTCCAATTCCCGTTCTAGTTTTTCGAGACTGAGGCGGGAAAAAAGCTGCGGATAGGAGAATTTGAGGGTAGCCGCCTGGATCATCTCAGCGGTGAAATCAGGGTCATCAACTTCAAATTCGCCAGCCTCCCGGCCCATGCTGAGGATACGTGCCAGCACGTCTCGTTCCCGTTTCAGCCCTTCATTGTGGAATTCAGGCCGTTCAGCAGTGATAAGCTGCGCCATTTCCACAATTCGGTGGTTCTTCTCCAAGGCATGAAACGTGGTCCGAAGGTCCTGGAACAAGAACTCCTTCAACCGTTCAGCGGCGCTCATGCCAGGACTATCCAGAATAGCCGTCAGCGCATCCGCCGTTTGAATAGAGGCCCGGCGGCAGATTTCTTCAGCGATATCAAGTTTGCTCGGGAAAAACCGATAAAGATTGCCAGAAGACATGTCGCAGTCTCTTGCCAACTCTGCCATTGTCGTCTTCCCATAGCCATAATGGGTAAAACGCTCTTCAGCAGCTTCTATGATTCTTTCGCAGACCTCATCACTCATAGGGAGCGAGTGTAGAGCGATGGCCTGAACAATCAACAAATCGTTCAATATTTCGCATTTGCGAGAGATCGAATGAAATGCAGCAAGAATGACCGGACCTGAGGCACCATGACAACAATCAGAACTCTCGCAGTAGTGGGCGGCGGCGCCTGGGGCACAGCACTGGCAACAGCAGCAGCTCGTGCTGGGCGAGATGTTCAGCTGTGGGTGCATGAACCGGAAGTTTCTGAGGAAATCAACGAAACCCACGAGAACAGAACCTATCTCCCAGGCATTCCGCTCGATCCGACCATCAAGGCCACAAGCGACATGGGAGACCTAGTCGGAACGGATGCCTTTCTGCTCGTGCCCCCCGCTCAACATTTGCGTGCGGTGGCGACCAAGCTCCATGAGGTGTTGAAAAAAGGGTCGCTCGTCGCGATCTGCGCAAAAGGCATTGAGCAAAATTCCGGAAAACTCATGAGCGAGATTCTGAAAGAGACATTGCCAGATGCCCTGCCAGCTATTCTGTCCGGACCGAGCTTTGCATCAGAGGTTGCGCGCGGACTGCCTGCAGCCGTAACTCTGGCCTGCGCTGAGGAAGAGGCGGCCATCGCATTGGTGGAGGCCATTGGCTCATCCACGTTTCGCCCCTATTGGACGTCGGATGTGATCGGCACCCAGATCGGTGGCGCCATTAAAAACGTCCTTGCCATTGCCTGCGGCATTGTTGATGGGAAAAAGCTCGGCGAAAGCGCCCGTGCTGCCCTCACCGCCCGCGGGTTTGCGGAAATGGTTAGACTGGGCAAACGTTTGGGCGCGAGACCGGAAACCCTGTCGGGCCTGTCCGGCCTCGGAGATCTGATCCTCACCTGTTCAAGCACACAGAGCCGCAACATGTCATTGGGCGTAGCGCTTGGTGAAGGAAAAACACTGGAAGAGATTATGAGCGACCGCAACTCCGTCGCGGAAGGCGTTCACACCGCAGCGGCAGTTAAGGCGATGGGCGACAAGCGCCACCTTGAAATGCCGATCTGCGACGCCGTTGCAGATATTGTCTCGGGAACCAAAACGGTGGATGAAGCAATTGCCTCACTTCTCGCCCGCCCCTTCACCGCAGAAATTTGAGCCTGTTCAAGACCGGCACGGCCTCCTAAGCTCACTGCAAAACCAAACCAACTGACGGAAAAACTCATGCTCTTTTGTATTGTCGGCATTGATAAACCAGATTCACTCGAGCTGCGGATGGCCAACCGTGAGGACCATCTGAAGCACTGGGCGGACACAGGTGCGGTGAAACTCGGCGGGCCCTTCACGTCTGACGATGGCGAACGCCTGGAAGGCTCTATGCTCGTGATCGATGTTGCCGACCGGGCCACCGCGCAAAAGCTTGCCGACGATGACCCTTACGTCAAAGCAGGGCTCTTTGGGACCCGCGAACTGCGCGCTTGGAAATGGTTGCTTAAGGA
>NZQM01000046.1 GCA_002695905.1 Parvibaculum sp. | reverse complement strand
ACAACATAACGGTGTAGTATCATCTATACCTATGCCTGAAGCATTGGTAGAAAGAATCTATGAGTCTATGGACAAAGGATTAGATTTTATGCCACTAGTCAAAATGTGGACTAGATGGTTAAGAAACCCCGTTCTTCGTACTAAGATGAAGAAAGGATGGGGCAATGAATTCTGTGAAAGATTCTTTAGTTACATTAATCTTAAATATGTGCACCCAGTTCTTAAGAAAGAGCTGATGGAAGAGCACGGTTTAAGTGAAGAAGTTGCAGAAAGAAGAGCTACTATGTATCAAATGAAAATAACCAAAGAAGGTTTACTAAATGGATATAAAGTATCTACTGAGATTCTAACTAAATTTAAAGAAGGTGAAGACGGTGAAGTTAATGAAATACCACGGTATAAAAGAACATTCAACGTTGACACTGGTGAGATAGAATCAGAAGGATTACCAGAACATGTAGAAGACAGATTGTTTCAGCCTGCTATTATGGGCTCAGGCGGTGACTCTTTTTACTGTGAAGGTAGTAATGGTTATACTAAACCATGTCACTTTATAAAAGTTGGTTGTACTCACAGACTGCCTGATTGGAGCTATGTTAACACTAATGATCGTGCATCATGTGTTAAAGGTCTTCACTTTGGTGGTTTAGAATACATTAACTGTATAAGTGGTGAGATACACAACATTTTTGTAGATCCAATGCATATTGGTGCAGTACCTGATGACGAAACAGGTGCAGCTAGATGTCTTCAATATTTTGTACACTCTTCTTTAGCAGGTGTAAATGGTTCTATATATCATAGTTCTACTTATGCAGCTAAAACTGATGATCAGTGGGCTGAGATGCGCGCTAAGATTGTAGAAGAATACGACGCTTCTACTATAAAGAGTGGTAAAGAGGTTGGTGAGTTAACTAACCTTTAAATATTAATATAATAGAGTATATACTTAGACTGTTTAAAAATTAAGGTCTTTTCCGCAGTGTAAGTATATACTTTATTATCAAATTTAAAGATATGGAAGAACTAGATATATTGCAAATTCCAGACGATGGTCCAGTTGCACTAATAGACGCAGACAGTTTATTATATTACGAAATGGGTAAGCCAACATTAGAAGAGGCTATCCAGGGTATAAATAATAGATTGCTTCACATGCTAGCAATGTGCGGGACTAGCAAGTACGCAGGATTTTTAACTTTATCAAGATGTTTTAGATATGAAGTTGCAAAAACTAAAGCCTATAAACATAACAGAAAAGGAGGTTCTAAACCTATTATCTTTTATGCTTTACGGGAGTATCTTCAACAAGAGTGGAAAATGGAGGCTGTTAGAGGCTTAGAAGCAGACGATCTTGTTGCAGTGCATGCTAAACCTAGTGGAACCATTGTTTGTAGCCCAGATAAGGACGTTCTTTATCAAGTAGCAGGTAAACATTTTAATTTTAGGACCAATGAATTTATAAAGACTTCAAAACTAGAAGCTAATAAATTTCTTTGGAAACAAACATTAATGGGTGATGCTACAGACGGGATAGAAGGAATTCCTAAAGTGGGGCCTAAAACTGCAGATAATTTATTAAAGAAAGTTACAAAAGGATTTGAAAAAATAGTAATAGAAAAGTATGTTGAAAAATTTGGATATTACGAAGGTGTTTGTAAGTTTGCTGAAACATTTAAACTTGTACACATATTAAAAACGTATGAACAAGTAGAAAATGCTATAGGACTAGACTTATCAGGATCTCTTCAAGTTCATGATATTAAACATTTAAATATTAATTATGGTTAAGTGTGAAACTGTTTTATTTAATCCTCTTAATGCGAGGACTGTACGCCTTACGGGCGGTACAAAAGCTATTAACCCCCATGTTTTTGATGCGGAGATAGTCTCTCTAGAAATGCCTGCTGACGTAGTGATTTCCACAGGAGAGACTATTTCTATTAAAAATAGAAAATATAAAGTTAATTTTATAGATAAACTTTATAAGGGTAATGTTTTGATCTATGATCTGCATGTAGCTAAGCCTAACAAATCAAACATATTTATACTACCAATGTTAAGCGGAGAAAGGAATTTGTATTTTTACAATACACACCTGGTTAACGTTTTTATAGGGACTGTTCAACAAAAAGAATGTATCGCTTTATTATATAGATGGAGTAAAGATCCTTTATTTTTAAAGTTTGAAGCTGCTATAAAACAATTCAGAAGTTATATAGATATGGAAGATCATGATGAGTACGTATTGTATTTATTTAACATTCCGTTAGGACAAAAACAAAACTATAAGAAATTTATAAACGGAAAATACTCAGAGTTAAACACAAAATATAAAACACAATTACTTAAATTTCATGGAATGAATATAGATAGTCAAATAGGACAAATATTATTTAAAAGTGAAAAACGAAAACACAGACTGGAGACTATGTTAGGATGTATACTAAGCGATGAAGCAGAATTGTATAGTATTATAGATCCAAAAAAAGAATTATTTAATCCTAAAAACTATTTATAATGAAATTTGATGACAAACTAGACAAACAAGTAAAAAAAATTACTGACTTACTAAAATTCAAAAACAAGTCATATGGTAACAGTGCATTAGAACCAGCTAATATCTTTAGCCAAGCTAATGCCATCGACTCTCTATCTGCAAGGATAGATGATAAATTGATGCGCATTAAAAATAAAGGGATTTACGATGCAACTGAAGATACAGTCAAAGACTTAATAGGTTATTTGCTACTGTTACTTATGGCTATTGAAGAGAGAGAATCAAAAATAAAGAATGAGTCTAAAACCTCTTTCGCTAATTCCACTCTTCAAATTTAATTTAAGAGGGCCTTTCAATTTCAAGGGAGGCCCTTTTATATTCTTGTTACGTATGGATTATTTTTATCTTGATCGTATGGCTCAAGAATTCTTCTTAATTGTGACCATCCTGGTACAAACTTTAAAGTATGATAAAACATAGGAGTTTTATCTCTTTTATTTTCTGGTATTATACTTAACATTTCTAACGACTCTGTCCACCCATTATTTACAACCTTTATACTATCTGTAAACAATCCTGTTAACGGTATAAGGCCTCTAGTAAATGTAGCAAACTCTACAGGATTTAATGTAAAACCTAATTCCATTTGAGTTCTTGCTAATAACATGTACATCTTTCTATTTAACCATGTTTTATTTTTAAACTTCTCATCATCTGGACCTACTCCCATTCCCATAGCCATCGCTGCTAAATACATTCCCAATAACGCTCTTATTTCCGCTAACGTTCTTTTAACAGATCGTTGCCTCATTCTTAAAAATTCTTTAAATGGTATATTTTGTAACCGTTTATCTGTTTGATTTCTTTTCCACCTTTCAAATTCTGTTTCAGCTGCTTTTGTTCTACTTTTAAATTTCTTTTCCATAGCAGGTGTCCACTTTCCTTCCTTTTCTAATTTTGCTTTTTCTGCTGGATCCGTAATAAATTTATTTAAAAATGCTAATTGAGTTATAGCATCTAATCCTTTTTGTAAAGAACCTTGTAAAATTGTTTTAAATCCTAATTCTTCTTTTAATAAAGTTTTTCCATGTGATCCTGTACCCAATCCTTTTAAAAATCCCCAATATCTACCTTCTTCTAATACTTTTAATACATCATTGTATTTTCTATCTCCAAATCTAGACTCAACTACTCCTGGCATCCAACTTTTAAACTGCATCATTATTTGTCCTGTTAAAGATGTACTAAATGCTGTTATGTTTTCATCGCTCATTTCCCCTTTTATCTTTCTAGCCATTGCTTTTACCCTTAATCTAAAATCTTCATAAGACGATTGAGTTAATCCTTCAATTATTAAATTACCTTCTTTATGATTTTTTGAAAAACTTTCCCACAACGACTTTGTTCCTTCAGGAAGATCGACAAGTCTTTGTAAAACACCCTCTTTATCAATACCATGGTTTTGTGCCATAGCTACTGTTATCATACCATCTATATTTTCATCTGGATTTCTTAATGGAGCATACCAGTTATTTAAATCTAAAAATTTATTAGAAGCTTTTGCAGACAAGTTTCTAGCTTTTTGCCAAGTTAATCCTGATTGAAAAGGGTCTATATACTGAACTAATGCATGCCATGCTTTATTTTGATCTGTTCCCATCTGTATAAAAGCTTTCCTTGCTACATTTAATTGTTTATTATTATAATGTACGCCATCTATTCCATTGTAAAATGCGTTAAAACCCCCTGTAATTCTAGCTGCTATACCTGGAATAATTGCAAATCCTAATACTTTTGCAGAATATATAGATTGTAAAGTTTTAATTGTTTTTATTTTACTTATACCCATCATTGTACTATCTTCATCTTGTATTCTTTGTCCGTACAAATAGAAATTTATAAACTTATCATAAGTTGCTAATAATTCTGGAGACGCATCTTGTTTTCTAATTTCTGATCCTTGATACTGTAATTGTCCCCTTTTAGTTACAGCTTCCCCTCTTTCTATAACCATCTCTTTTAGCCCCATAACATAAGATTCTATTTCTCCCATGTGTTTATGATTATAAAGACTTGTTGCTAATAAATATAAAGACTTAGATAGATCTGTGGATTTCATTCCAGCAGCTACCTCTCCATGACTGTTTGTTAAATCATTTAAATATGGTAAAGGTATTTGACTTATCATTGAGCCGTCATTGTTATAATTAAACACACCCATTGTTTCTGTTTCTTCCTTAATTAAAAAACTTCTTGACAAAGCATCGGCCATTTCATTCATTCCTTTAAACCCTAATCCACTATTTAATAAAGATTGCATCATGTCATCTTTTACATTAGCTATAAAGTTTGGTCCTATATTAATATTAGCTTGATTGCTCATATTTTCTATAGTTTCTCTATACTTATTGTAATAATCTAACACAGGTTTATTATCTGCTATACGTTTAAATTTTTCAGAATAATTATCTTGAGGATTTTTAGGTTCTAAAAACATTCCCCAATATTTATTTAACCAAGCTTTACTATATAAAGGATCAAAAACATTGTATTTTTCATCCCATCTTTTAATATTAGCTTTTCTTATAGCCATATTTTTAGAAGGTTTAACAACTAATTTACCTTTATCGTTGTACTCTCTTAGATCTGGATGTAAAAACTCTTCTCGCGCAATCATATTTTTTCTCATTTGATTGAATTTTTTTCTAGCGCCCTCTTTAATTTTAAAGTTTTCTTTCATCCAAACTTCATCTCCCTTTTCTTGTTTTGTTTTAATTTGATCTCTAAAGTCTTTAGAAAACATAGGAACTAAAGTTTTAAAAATAACTTCTCCTTTTTCATTTTTAGTTTCTTCTATTAGTACATCTCTAAAAGCTTCTGTTAGAGTCATTCCATTGTCTTTAGCCCATTTGTTTAACCCTCCATTTCTTTTACCATTTTTATCTTTAGGTCCAAATGTAATATCTTGTATTTCTTCATATATACCATCTGTAACTGCTTTTGTTTTATTAAAAGATTGATAGATTTTTTTATATGCAGCTCTAAATGCTGGATGTGGGAATACATCCATAGTTGTAAAGTTCTTACTTAACCATCCTGTAGTTTTAGGAGTTTCTGATAAATCTACATCATCGCGTTGTGCTTTTGTAGTAATTTTTTGCATCCATGCATTTCTAACACGTTGTAAATTATTATTTACAATGGTTGCAGCATCATTAAAAGCGTCCTGATAAGCTCTAGCTTCTTCTTTATTTTTAGATTTTTTAAGTTTATCATCAAAATACGTTATTGTTTTATCTGTAATACCTTTAAACAATACAAAATCTTCATATATAGACTTTAAGTCATTTTCACTTAGGTAATCTGGATGATTCACATCTTGTATACCTACACCAGATGTAACCAAACTAATTCTTTGTGCAACTTTATCTATTAAACTTTTTATGTCTCCTTTTACAACAAGTTCTTGCATACCATCTTCTAGGATCTCTATACGAGCTTGCAGCTTAGCAAAATCTGTTCTTTTAGCTTTTATATTTCTTTGCTGAGTTTTTAATCTTTTAATTTGATTGTCTAGTTTATTTACTAGTACATCCAGGTCTGCATAATCTGTTTTTTCTAAAGCTACAGCAATAGATCTTAAGAATTCTGGATTTGTATGCGCCATTTCAAACTTAACAAGGTTATTAGTAAAGTTTTTAGCAACTGTTTTTGCAAATTCTACATGGATTGGTATGATTCTTGTTCTATTAAACTTTTCAACTTTATGAACATCTTTTAACATATTCATATAAGTACTAATTTGTGTGTTATAACTATCCATTTTTTGTCTAAAAGGATTCTTATCTATTTTCCCTTTATTTGTATAATAACTAGATGGCGATATTGTTTTCCAATCAAGTAGATCCATACTAGCATCTGAATATACAACAGCAGCATCTATAGTTCCTGCTACGCCTTCTAGCCCCGCCATTTTACTGTGAGGATCTACAATTCTTAACTCAGTAAGTAAATTAGCTTTTCCTTCACCAATCTTTTTTTGTTGGATTTCTATTTGTTTAATATGGTTTCTTACACCTGTTTTAAATATTTCAAAGTGTCTTCTACTCATATTAGCTTCAGCTCGAATTTGTTCTAAAGTTTTTGCTCCTACACCATCTACATCTATAACATCTATTAAATCACTTTTACTTCCATAAAAATTCATTAACTGCTGTGCAGCATTATGTATTTTAACACCATTTTTTCTTAAATGTTGACTTCTTTCTTGATTAGATATTTCTAAGGCCTTTTCTTTACCCATTTTTCTAACAAAATCTCTAGTACTTTTATCTGTAACACGATTACTAATAATATATTCTACTCCGTTTTTAGTAAATTTATATCTTTTAAGTTTTTTACCTTCAGAAAATTCTTCTATAACCTCTAATTGTCTAGGCAGTTTACCGTCTTCTTCTTGTATCCATTCTTTTACAACTAAGTTTTCATGATCTTCTTTTAGACTGTTAGTTACTTTTTCCTGTGGAGTTTCTGTTTCATTTGTTTCTTCTTGTTGTAGCATTTCAACGTCCCCAATCTCTTCCACGGCCTCTTTATATGCTGTTTTACTTTCTAGCAACATATTTTCCGCAGCTGCTAAAAATGGATTATTCTCTCCTCCAAAAAATTTCTTAATTGCATTTAATACTTTTTGAAACCATCTACCAAATCTAGATATATTTGGTTTACTTTCTGCAGCAGAGTGTGCGTTAACAACTTCAGCTGCTATTAGTTTTCCTATTGCTTCGTCTCTTAGTTTAGACTCATTAGGAGAACCATCTTCGTTTTGATATAAAGGATTAGAAGAATACTCATTAGTTACTTTCTTTAACATATCGTACTTATCTATACTTCTTAGCATAGATTGGTATAAAGGACTATCTTTAGCTTTTAACAGTTCAACAAATAAATGTGATGCTTCTTCAGGTAATGTAGTTATATTTGCTTTACCTCTTACAACTTGAACAGTTTTTAATAGCGTATCTAATTTAGCAACACCTGAAATGTTGTTACCTGCACGATCTGTAAGGCTGTCTACAACCTTTGTAGTAAATCCAAATTCGAGTAAAAAGTCTTTCATTCTTTCGTTTAACTCTTTATTTGCATCTTCTATAATTGGATCTGTTTCTTGCTGGTTATAAATATTTACTTCAGGTTTAGGTAAAGTTTCCATAACAGACTCGACACTTTCTATGTACGGTTCCCCATTCTCATCTAAAACATCTTCAAATTTATTTTTAAATTCTTTTGTTTGAGTTTCAAGCCATACTTTATGCGCTGATTCTTTACTGCCCAGTCTAGAAACTAGATCATTAAACAGGTTAGAAGGATTACCATTGTTTGCGTATACTTGTGATACACTCCCATCTATATTTTTTACTACGTTACATGCCATTATTTACAAGTTGTTTTTTTCTCAATTGCTATTCGTTCTGCTATTTCTTGTGGATTTATTTTTAGTGTGTTTGCTATAGGATTTATAGCAGTAGTTCCTACTATCTTTACATTTTTTCTTTTTCTTAATTGTCTTCTTAGTATTCCTAATCTCATTTTTTCTTCACTAGTTAAATCATTTAAAAGTTTACTACCTGGTACTCCTACTTTAATTGATAAAAATTGATTTATATTATTAAGTCGTGTTTGTTCTTGCATCAGTATATTTACAGCCATCTCACCTGTACCTGGTAAAAGTTTTGTTTGAAAGCTTCTTTTACCATTTTTAATTTGTTGTTGTATATCTTTTCTTAGCTGTTCTTCTACAATAGCAGCTCCATTTTCACCTTCATAGATCTCAGGTCGTACATGTTGTATATTTACAACTTTTTTGTAATCTTCTTCAGCATTAATGTTTTCTTTTGTATCAACCCCAACAACTTCATAAACACCTAGCTTTTGATTTTTACTGCTGTCTAACCAAGAAGATGGTATTTTATTTTTACCTGATTTTATTTTAGGTAATAATTTGTCCCAACTGTCATACCCTTCATTCCTTGCAAAGTTATCTAATTCTTCTGCACTATCCAAACCTTTGTATTGTATTTCATCAACCAGTTTTAAATGTATCTTAGTGTTATCTGGTAACACATATACCTTACCGCTTTTGAAAGATCCTGCAGGAACACTTATATTTTTAACTGCGCCTTTTGCAATTTGAGCTAATTCAAATTTAGAAAATGTAGTACCTATAGGAGAAATAATTTGTTTACTAAATACATCTTGTGTTTGAGTATATCGTAAATTGTTTTTATCAAGTATAGATTTTTCATTAGGATCTGTAGGGTATTCTTTTAAGTTTAACCCATTTCCTAATTTATCTACTATTTCATATGATGCATAATCACTTTTGCTATTTTGATTTAAAGACTTTTTAAATAACAATGTTGTTTTAGGAACTGGTAATCCTTTAGCTTTTAACTCTTCTGCTTCCTGTGTTTCTACAGCATCTGTAATAACAGACACATATGGGAACCCGCTAGTAGGATCTGCAGATTTTATTTTAGGAAAAATATTTTTTGATTGTACTGTATATTTACTTCTAGGTAATCTTGGAACAATTCTAGAATTATGCCAATTGTTTCTAAAGAAATTATCAAAGAAATTAATTACATCTGTGCTACCAGGTTTTAGTTTATTAACTATTTGAACTGCACGTTCTGTAAACTTTTCTGTAGGTAATAAATGTAAGTAACTCATATTAGTTAAAGACATACCTGATTGTAAGATTGCATGGTCCACTAACATGTTTTGATCTGCTTCTGGTAACTCTAAGAAAGAGTCTCTCATTAAGTTAGCTTCATAGTTATTTAAAACTCTAGTATATACTTTTATATTATCTGTACCTCTTAATGGTCCTGTTCTTACTTTTTCTATAGACGGTAATAAAGATTGTACAAAACTATTGTTTGGGTACTCTTTTTGTAATTGTGCTACTCTTTTTGCAGCCGTGTTTTCCCCTAAAAATAATTGTTCTGCTTTGTCTCCTAATTTAACACCATCAAACTTATGTGATAATAAGGCAGCAATAACTAATTCATTTTCTGCTTCATTCATAACAGATAATCTATTAGCATCGCTTAATGGTAATTTATTATTAGAAAATATTTCAAAGATAGCATCTAGTTGACCAACAGCTCTAGGTCCTGCACGGTCTGTTAAGAACATAGAGTTAAACTGTTTTGATGCTGCTTCGTGGGTTAAATAGAATTCATTTAAATGTGTTCTTAATATTAAATTATCTATGTTCCCAAATGTATTGTCTGCTTTAACTTGATCGTACTGCTCTAGTATTAATCGAGCATGGTTTCTACCTTTTGGTTGTTTTGTATCAAAAGAAGTTGCTAAAGTTAAAGCTGTTAATTGTCCCCCAATTGCATCATACAATACAAAATCTTCTAGTATTTGTTGTTGATCTTGTGCTAGATTTTCTTTTACTAATTCAGTTTTTGTTTTTTGAGACATTTCTTTTAACTGCTCTGCATTAAATAATTTGTCTTGTCTATTAGTTTGTACTTTACTAGGGCTGTATAAATTTAATACAGCGTTAAATATAACCCTTTTAGACATTGGACTATTTTTAACCATTTGTATTTTACTTTTATTTATATTAAGCGCTTTAATATAATCTTTTACAATTGGTTGATTAATTAAAAAGACAGCATTTCTTACTGGAACTCCTGATCTTAATAAAAACATAAGTGCATTCCCAACTTCAGGAACAAGGTTTAAGTCAGCTACAATAGGGTCTTCTGATGCATCTGCAAAAACATTCAATAATTCAGATGCAATTTCAGTTATTCTGTGCTCTCCATTAACATCGTATATCCTGTCTAATCTAATTGGATTTCCTGTTAATCCCCCAAAACCTTCTAAGTTTATACCTAATTTGCTAAACTCTTTTACGCCATCTATCGTAGTGTTTGGTCTAAGGTATAGCCCTGCCTGCTGTGATTTTACTATGTGTGTAGCATTGGTAGCGGCTATACCCAAACCATTCTTTCCTGATTGGAAATCCTTTGTGATATTAAAGATATGTGGATATGATATTAGATCTGCGTATGTAACGTCTCTTTCTTTTATTCCTAGCTCATCTCTTATATCTAGTATTACCCTAGTTCCAATAGGATTAAGTAATTGATTATAAGATCTAGAGTTAGATAATATTTTTGTTTTTAAATCAATCATTCTGTTTTGTACAGCTCCGATGTGATTTAACTCTGTAGGATTTTTACCTTTATTTTCTGCAAAAAAGTCAGTTAATGAAGGTATTCTATTTGCTTTCTTTTTTAATTTATTAAACTCTTTTATAACGTCTTCTACACGATCTGCACGATCTTTGTCAGGGTTACTTGCAAGTTTTCTAAATCTACTAAACAATACTTCTATTTCTGCATCTGAATAATCGTATAACTTATCACCTGCTATATTAGGATTGTCTCTAAAAATAGCCATTAACAAATTATTTACAGCTGCTTCTGTGCTTCCTAATTCTTGTTCCTGTGCAACAATTAAATCTTTATTTAACTTGCTCCAAAAGTTGTTAAATGGGCCATACACAGCATTATAGTATACTGCCATACCTTCTTTGGTATTTGTATCTGCATTTATAAACTCTCTTTTTGTTATCATTCCGTCTTTAACTGTATAAGATGGAAGATATAATGTTAATTTATCAATATCAAAATCAGATCCTGCTTTTATAACAAGCTCAGAAGGGACCATAATTTGAGCCCCAGCTTCTGCAGGTAAAAACCCTTTAATAGTCATAAAGTCTATAGAGTGCAACCCATCTGTAGGTATACGGAATCCTATTAATTCTAATAAATTAGAGTCTCCTATTTTCTTTCCTCTTTCATTGTATATACCGTCCTGTCTTATTTCTAAATTTTTACCTAAGAATTCTTTAAAGTAGTGTGGTAAGTATACCTCCATACCAAGAGTTTCTGAGTCTTTATTTCTACGGTCTTTTTTACGGTAAAATTTTAAACCTGTTGCTCCTGAAGATTGTAATTTTCCTTCTTTTACAACTCTAACAACTTGTTCTCCTCCAATTGCAGTTTCTGATCCTAAAGAGGATACTTGTACTGCATTTTCACCTGTTACTTTTTGTGTGATAGTATTATTAGATATTAAAGAAAACAATAAATTTTCAATTCTATTTTTATTTACAATTAAATCAAACACTTTTTTGTCCCCGTCAGGCTGATTTAATAAAGACTCAATACCTGCAGCTACATTTTCTGGATAATTTCTTTTAGCTATTTCATCACGGATCATATCAGCAAACTTTTGCATGTTACCATCTTTTAGTTTATAGCTTGTTTCCCCGTTCTTAGTAGTTTGTTCTAGATTAAATCTTTTTAATAAATTTTCTCTACTTCTTCGTGTTATTTCATTAACTGCGTCTAAATAGTCTGATGCATTTTTATGTACTTCAGATTTAGTTTTCTTTTGTTCTTCAGTTAAACCTGCCCAAGTTTTTGCATCTCCTTCATAATCTACTGGCATTCCTCCTTCATACAGATTAGCAAGTATATGTGTTCTAGACTGCGTACCTAAAGTAACTTTACCTTTAAACTCTTTGTTAATATCTACTTGTATCCCAAAATAAGATAAATCTATAATTGTATGTAAATCAGGATCAATTGAGTTTATACCCCCATTTTCATTATAAAATGCAGGTGCGTTTCCTGTATCTAAACTTACTCTACTTCCTACTTTTGCTGCTGTAGGATGCATAACCATGTCTGTATTAGTTTCATACATGTTTTTTAACAGTCCTTTTAATGCAGTATCCTTTCCATTTATTCTAGTCATCTGTGGAAAAATAGGAGTTAAAGATAGTTTTAGTCCTACCATTTGTTTTAATGGGGATATTGCAGGTCCAAATCCTTGAGGCTTTAGTGTTGGGAATGAGGTAAGTTCTTCTCTTGTAAGTTCCTGTCCTAACATT
>NZQM01000045.1 GCA_002695905.1 Parvibaculum sp. | reverse complement strand
TGCGAATCTCGTCAGCGTCGTCAGCGCGCCCAGTCCACCTGCTTTTTCAGCCATTCTGGTTCCTCCTCGGACTGACGCTGCCACAACTTGTTCTGGTAGGAAAGCTTTTCGGGGCGCACTCGTTCGATGCAAGATCGGGAGCATGTCCCGACCACCTCTTGTCATCAGCGCTTCGTGAGACCATTTACAGACGGTTTTTGGAAATCTTGCGCTACGCAACATAAATTCATAGTTTTCTTGCCAGCGTTTGGAGGCAGATGACGATGGTCAAAACATCGGCCGAAAGCATTTTGTTTGTGTGTACGGGAAACATCTTTAGGAGTATGACCGCAGAATTCGCCCTGCGGGCTCATCTTGCCGACAGATCCAGGTTCGAAATCTCATCGGCGGGCACACATGACTTCTCTACGGCACAGGTCCGGGAAGATGTTGCCTCCTATCTCCAATCTAAGGGTCTTGATGTTACTCACCATCAAAGGCGCACGCTCTCGGGTGAGCATATAAGTGCAGCCACACAGATTATTGCTATGAATGGGGACCATCAGAAGTTCTTGTTGGAGCGGTTCTCAGTTGAGGCCCCCCTGTTCTCAGAGGCCTGCGGATATGGACCAGCACAGCTTCCAGACGTGGACGATCTCTTTGCGCCTGCGGACCGGTATGGCTCTGAAGCGCAAAAACACATCTACCTAACAATCGATACGATTATTAATCAGATCCCGAACCTTGCCGAACGGCTACTGGCGGAGAGCTGAACTGAAGCCAGCGATCCCAGGCCACAGACCCCGCCTAGTTTCTCAGCTGTAATTGTGGGCGAACTGTTTGGCGTTCCGGGAAATTGAATTCCACAGATGTCTGGACCGGATCGAAAATACCTTCCAGGGTCGATTTTACGACCCCTTCTGTATGACAGACGGTCTCGTTTACTTCGCCAATCGATTTGCATTCAATGTTGGCGGCGTTGATTTCGTATGAGAAATAGTTGCCGGAGCCAACAAATGTGCAGGGTGGCCGGCCGAAGAAGACGTGCTTGTACTCGGCAATCTCCAGGTCGGGCAGTTGCTCGATTGCACGGCTCGATGCCTCGCTCGTGCGGTGACGAAAGTAGACCTTGTGGAAATGGGTGTCGAAATAGAGACGCCCTCTGGTGTAGAGGCAGAGCTGGGTTACAGAAGTTTCCGTCGGTGCCATCGTGGGCGGGACGATTGGCGCATCGAAGCTCAGGGACGCAGTCACAGACCTTGAGGGCGGGATGAGGTCGATTGCTCCTTTAAAGAGCGATATGGATTTCTGGTCTGGCGACAGAAAGGCGATGCTTCCCACATAGTCGGTCTTCCCGACATAGTGACGTCCCATAGTTTGCGACTTCAAAGGACAGCGTATCTGAATCAACGGCGATGCCGAGGAACTTCAGCCGCAGCTGCTGCTCCCATTGAAGCAGAAAGGCGATCAACACCATGATCGCCAGAAAGATTAGAAAAATCCTACTCAGCACTGCTGGAAACAAATCACCAGCCCCCAAAACTCAACTCACATGCTGCTCATTCTCGACAGCACCCATTCCCTGGAGCCAAAATTACCACGAGAATAGAATGCTCGCTGAAAAACGTAACTTATGGTTAACCATGAATGGCAAGGCCACCTGCCGCAACAAATTCGGCGACAGCGTCCTCATCATACCCCAACTCGGCGAGAAGTTGCTCTGTGTGTTCTCCGAGATGGGGAGCCTGACGCTTTATGTCTGCCTGGGTCGCACTAAACCGCGCTGCAGGACGTGGCAGGCGGAAGGAACCCAGATCCTCTTCCTCGTGATCTTTGATAATGCCGTTGGCATGGATCTGCGGGTGATCGAGAAGAGTTGTGCGGTCCAGGATAGGTGCACAGGGAACCTGATTGGCATCCAGTACACTCAACCAATCCGCGCTGGTCTTGTGTTGCAGGACTTCCTGGGTCAGCGAGAGACGGGCTGGCGCATTCACCACCCGCCCGCTTGGCGTGTTAAAACGCTCGTCCTCCAGCCATTGCGGCTGCTCAAGGGCGGCGCAAAGCCCTTTCCATTCATCGTCCGACACGGCACCAACGGTGATGTACCCATCCTGTGTTTTGTAGATCAGGTCCTGCGAC
This sequence comes from Parvibaculum sp., assembly GCA_002695905.1. Taxonomy (GTDB): domain Bacteria; phylum Pseudomonadota; class Alphaproteobacteria; order Parvibaculales; family Parvibaculaceae; genus Mf105b01. The sequence goes on along the minus strand of NZQM01000045.1, from coordinate 9,601 downwards.
AGCTGTGCACGGGCAGCATGCTTTTCCCCACCCGGAAACGTGAGGGCCACCAACCCTTCTGCCCACAGGAAAGCAATCATGGCATCGAGCATGGATAGTTTGATGTGTTGCCCTTCGCCCGACCGCTCCCGCGCAAACAAGGCGGCGGTGATCGCCTGCGCGGCCGTGACCGCCGTTAGCTTGTCGGGAATGATCGTGCGGATCATGCGCGGGCGGCCCGTATCCCGGTCTGCCTGAATGGCTGCCAAGCCGGACAGCGCCTGTATCACCGGATCGTAGACACGTTTTTTGGCATAAGGCCCTGTTTCCCCAAAACCTGAGATAGACACATAGATCAGGTTCGGCTGCTTTCTACGCAGGTCTGCTTCACCGATCCCCATACGCTCAGCAGCACCCGGCCTGAAGTTCTGGACCACCACGTCTGCGGTGCTCACAAGCTTTTTCAGAGCCTCAAGACCCTCGGCACTTTTCAAATCCAAAACCAGAGAGCGCTTGTTTCTGTTTGCTGCCAGGAAAGTCGCCGTGCGGTCTCCCTTGGCAGGTCCCAGAACCCGGACCAGATCGCCTGTCTTCGGCTCGACCTTGATGACATCTGCTCCCTGATCCGCCAGCATCATGGTGGCGATGGGTCCCGATATCATCGTCGTCAGATCTACGATTCTCACTCCATCCAAAGCACCCGGCATTTAACCACCTTCCCGATTGTTCTGGAGGTATTCTGACCAATTTGCGCGTTCGCGCCAATCACGGTTGCGCTAAAGAACCGTTTCTGCATTCTTGCGGCCATCCAAATTCGCACTAAGCCACACTAGGAACGTCATGACAGACACACAAACCAGAGCCCCCGCCAATGCCCCGGAAAAAAACGACCTCATGGAGACAATGGGCTTGGTCCGCACCCTCTCCGTTGATGCAAATGAGGGTCGTGTCGCTCTGGAGTTTGAAGCCAAGCCCTCTCAATGCCACTCTGGCAACATTGTGCAGGGTGGATTTGTCACCGGCTGGATTGATGCTGCCATGGCCCAGGCGCTGATCGCAAAGACAGAGGCAAAACTGTTGCCTCTCTCACTCGACATCAAAATTGCGTTCTATGCAGCGGCACATCCCGGTCTTGTTCACGCCGAAGCGTGGATCGAACGCCTTGGGCGGAAAACAGCCTTTGTCGAAGGTCGTTTAACCACCCCAGACGGCACTGTCATTGCGAAAGGCATGTCAACGGTGCGTCTCGTCCCGATGAACTCATAAGGTCCCAAAAAGGCTCTGAATTTTGGTATTGCGGCCTGGCTGCAGCCGTGCGTCGACTGCGAAAAAGAGATAGTCTGGTTTCAACTTTAAAGAGTCTGGACCAATAAAGGGTCATGAAGGAAAAAGAACTCAGACTGGCCCTGGTGTGCTACGGCGGCGTGTCGTTGGCTGTTTATATGCACGGGGTGACGAAAGAGTTTCAGAAACTCATTCGGGCCTCAGCGCTCTATCACCAGATTGGCGATCCGACAGACCGTGCCGACGAAACCTACCTCAACGTCAATGACGACCCGGAGCGTGAGACGGACACAGAAAGCGTCTATTTCGAACTCCTCCAGGAAATCGGTCAGGAACTTGATCTCCGCGTCTTTGTTGACGTCATCGCCGGCGCGTCTGCCGGGGGAATTAATGGGGTGATGCTCGCCAGGGCCCTCGCCCACGATCTGCCGCTTGATGCTCATCGACATATGTGGCTTGAGAAAGCCGACATCACGGCTCTCATGGACCAGGAAACCATTGCGGGCAAATGGAACAAGGCCTTTCTGCGTCCTCTGTTTTGGGACATTAATGACCGATGGCTCAAGAAAATCGCGCCGGACCTTGAGATGCGCGAAAAACTCTCCACCTTCATGCGCTCAAGATGGTTTGAGCCCCCCTTCTCAGGCCAGCTCATGACTGACATGTTGCTGGATGCGTGTCATGCCATGGGGGAACCACGGTCACGCCGGGCGAGTCTTCTACCTACGGGACAAGAGCTCAACCTGTTTGTGAGTGTCACCGACTTTTATGGCTACGAGCAAACCATTCCGTTGCATGATCCGCCCATCGTGTCGGAGCGCGAGCATCGGCACGTCTTTCGGTTTGACTATCTACAGCACTCCGATGGTGACGTGCAAAGCCAGTTTGATGCGAGCCACATTCCAGGGCTTGTTTTTGCCGCACGCGCAACATCTTCCTTTCCTGGCGCGTTTCCCCCTGCTCAAATCAATGAAGTAGATAGAACCTTAAACCAACGCGGTGAGGAATGGCTGACGCGGGATCAATTTATCGCTCGAAGTTTCAAATCGATGATCGATATTGGGCACAATCCACTCACCAGCTCTTTCATTGATGGCAGCGTTCTCAACAACAAACCATTTGCCGAAGCCGTGTCTGTGCTGTCAGATCGTCCCGCCTACCGCGAGGTGGACCGTAGGGTTATCTATATCGATCCCGATCCAGAAAGTGGCAAAATTGAACGCGGCGGTGCATTGCCCGGCTTTTTTCAGACGCTGCGCGCCTCCTTGTCAGACATTCCGCGCAACGAGCCGGTGCGCGATGAGCTCGCAGAAATCAACGAGATCAGCCATCAGGTCCACCTCTACCAGGAGGTCCTCAAAGCAACCCGTCCGCACATACAGCGCGCGATCGCTGGTATTTTGCCGGACGGCGTGCCGCTGCACCCGACACCCCATCAACTGGCCCAGTTGCGCGAAACGGCGAACGGGCATGCTGCCCGCGACGCAGGCTATGCCTATGACGGGTACATTCAGACGAAGGTCCTGTCAGTTCTGAGCTGGATATCCGACTTGCTGGCGGACATCGCTCCGCAGGTCGCTCAACCAAGCGCGCGCGCGGCACTTTCGCGGTCTGTGGAAGACTGGGCACGGTCGGAGGGTATATTTCCGGTAGAGTTTGAGACAGGCGACCGGACGGATGAATTCTCGCCAAGCACCGCGCGCTGGGTCACCTTCCTCAGACGTTTTGATGTGGGCTTTCGCCAGCGCCGCTTAAGATTTGTGATCCGCCGCCTCAACGAGCTTTACGCGACATCAGATCAATCGGAGACGCCTCTCGACAGTCGTGGGCTGGACGAATTCAAGGGTGTTCTCTACCGGGCTCTGGAGCGGTTGCAGCGGAGAGATGCCTGCTCATTCTTTAAATCTGAGATTCACGACGAAGCCGGCAAGTTGCTGGCCAACACAGGGGGCAAAGCATCTCCGGAAGAACTAAACCCCCTCCTTTCAGAAATGCGAAACGCGCTGTCACTGGTTGAGGTGGACACGCTGCTGGATGATGAATTCTCGATCATGATCGTGAATTTCCTGCCTGACGAAACACGTAAGGAATTGATACTCGCCTATCTCAGCTTCCCGTTTTTTGATGTGCTGACCTTCCCGCTTCTTAGATGGCAGCCGCTTGACGATGTCGACACGGTGCTGGTTGCGCGCATCAGCCCGCAAGATTGCACAGCGCTCGAGACCCCCGAGACACGCACTGCGCTCAGGGGTCGGGAGCTGGGTCACTTCGGAGCGTTCTTCAGCCGCGAAGCGCGTGAGCATGATTATGTGTGGGGACGCTTGCACGCCGCTGAACGCCTGGTTGATTTTGTCGTCGACGCTGCCTCGTCCGGGCTGCAGACAGTCTCCATCAATGAAGAAGCGATCAAAAGCCGCTTGTTTCGGGCCATCCTCAAGAACGAGGCGGAGCACCTGACAAAAAGCTCAGAGCTTTTGCGCAACCTCGCCGACAGAACAGACACGCTGCTTGCCGGAGAGGCTACGGATACTCACTAGAGACATTCGGGTTTCGACCGGGACTCTAAATCAGATATTTGGTCGCATTTTCGAACCAAAAAAAGTCAGCAACTTTTGTTCAAAAATGCTTCACCAGATCATCCAATAGGAATGGATCTGCCTTTCCTCGGTGCATCCGGTTTTTTGGGCAATTCAATCGTCAAAACGCCCTTTTTGAAGCTCGCCGATACTTTCTCATCATCGACATAGGACGGCAGCGTAAAGCTTCGCTGGAAGGAACCATATTGGCGTTCTGTGCGAACGGCCTTTCCTTCCTCTTTTTCCTCGTGTTCATAGCGCTTCTCGCCTTTGAGGGTGAGCACGCCATCGTCAACGGTGAGATCAATGTCTTTCTCGTCCATACCCGGCAATTCTGCCTCGAGGGTAATGCTCTTGTCGCTTTCGCGGACGTCGATGTTGGGAGAAAGCGCGCCTCCATTAAAGAAGTCCAGCCGGTCAACCGGGCCACCGTCTGGCAGCGCTGGGGAATGACCGAAAAACCGATCGAAGAGATGATCCATTTCCGACCGAAACCCATGAAACGGTTCATGCCAGAGCGATGAACCAAATGGTCTTGTGATGGGAACGGAAGATGGCTTCCCGCCTTCCTGATCTTTGTCTGCCTGGGCCATTATGTACCTCCTTGCTCAATCTGCCCCGAGCCCTTGATAGAGAAATCTTAGTATGTCTGATACGGATTTCAATTGACTGGGGTCAATCCAGCGCCTCTATTTTTCCCCAAGCTCTGTCATCCAGGCATTGATATCTTGCCAGACCACTTCCCGTTGCAGATCACGCAGCAACATGTGCCACCCTTCCGGATAGTCTTTCGTGGTCAGAGCTTTCCCAAAGCGGCTGCGTATGTCACTGACGGGACCGCGGGGAACAATTTCGTCCTTGTCGCCATAGAGCAGCAAGGTTGGGGGCTTGACCGCCTCAATCGAGAGATAGGCTGCTTCCATCAGATCCACTAATCCGTAAATGGCATCAATCCGTGTCTCTTTGATCACGAGAGGGTCTCGGGAAAAGGCGCGCAGCATCTCCATATTATCTGACGGCCAGCGCTCTAGCCCCTCACCTGTCAGGGTGTAATCAGGCGCGGTATGTGCCGCCAACCAAAGCGTGGTTCTATAGAGCGGATTCATGGTGGACCAGCCCCACACAGCCGGTGCTACCAGAACAAGCCCGTTAACATCGATGCCGCCGTCGCCAACAGCGGAGAGTGCCACTGCGCCGCCCATGCTTGTACCGATCACGAAGAGAGGTGTCTCTGGGTGGTATTCTTGCAAAAGACGGATTGCCGTTCTGAGATCACCTGTAAGCACGTCCGTCCCCGCCCACTTTCCATGGCCAGGGGCCTTACCGAAGCCTCTCTGGTCATAGGCGTAGAAAGTGACGCCGCGCTCAGCGAACCAGGTACCGGGCATCTCAAAGGCGCGGGAGTAATCGTTAAACCCGTGGACGCCGAGGATAATCGCTCTTGGCTCCGTCGCCCGCCAAACCCGGAGTGGCAGGCGCGCGGCGTCTTCCATGATGAGTGTGTCAGTCGCAAGCGCTGCTGACCGAACAGGCGTTCCAACGATGAGAGTCTGCGGCGCGCATCCGACAAGAAAAAGGATGGCGGCGACCCAGATCTTCATCGGATTACACGCTCTTCTTCAGAAGTTTTTTTACTTCTTTTCGCAGTACCGGGAGCACATCTGTTTCAAACCACGGGTTCTTTTTCAACCAAACATTGTTCCGCCAAGAAGGGTGTGGCAATGGCAGATGGGTCGGCATGTAATCACGCCAATGCTCGACCGTTTTGGTCAGGTTTTTCTTCTTGGTTTTACCGAGGTGATATGCCTGTGCGTACTGGCCGATCACCAGGGTCAGTTCCATATTCGGCAATGCCTCGAACAGCCTTTCCCTCCAGAGCGGCGCACATTCTTTTCGCGGCGGCAGATCGCCGCCTTTGGCATCCAGGCCCGGAAAGCAGAACCCCATAGGCACAATTGCAAGCTTGGTCGCGTCATAGAAAGTGTCACGATCCATCCCCAGCCAATCGCGCAGCCTGTCCCCGCTGGGGTCGTCAAAAGGCACACCCGACGCATGAACGCGCGTGCCCGGCGCTTGGCCCACGATGCAAATGCGTGCCTTGGTAGACACCTGCAAGACAGGCCGGGGCTCATGGGGAAGAGGTTTCTTCCCCCCAGCTTCGGAGCACACCCGGCACTTGCGGATGTCTTTGACGAGCGAATTGAGAGCCCTGGCGCTCACGGGTAGTAGCCTCCCTACTCCGAAGCTTCGCGTACCATATTGCGTCCGATAATCATCTGCTGGATCTGGCTGGTACCCTCATAAATCCGGAAGATGCGAACGTCCCGGTAGAAACGCTCAACGCCGTAATCAGCGACATAACCCGCGCCACCGAAAATCTGTACGGCTTTGTCAGCAACCCTGCCCACCATCTCTGATGCAAAATATTTGCAGCACGAAGACTCCGTTCCGACATCTTCGCCAGCGTCACGCCGCTTGGAGGCATCCATCACCATGCAGCGTGCCGCGTAGGCTTCGGTCTTGCAGTCCGCGAGCATGGCCTGCACCAACTGATGGTTGCCGATGGGCTGTCCGAACTGCTTCCGCTCTGCCGCATATTTGGTGGCATCTTCGATGAGTCGTTCTGCGACACCAACACAGACCGCAGAAATGTGCAGGCGTCCGCGCTCGAGTACCTGCATGGCAGTGACAAAGCCTTTGCCTTCTTCTTCACCAAGCAGGCAACTGGCTGGAATACGCGCATTGTCAAAAATCACATCGCAAATATGGGCGCCCTGTTGGCCCATCTTTTTCTCTGATTTTCCGAGCGAAATGCCCGGCGCGTCTGCGGGACACACAAATGCTGAGACACCCTTGGCCCCTGGCGTATCGGGATCGGTTCGGGCCATCAGGGTGAACATGCTCGCTTTCGCCGCATTCGTAATATAGCGCTTGGTGCCATTTACGATGTAGTGATCACCCTCACGGATCGCCGTTGTCTTGAGCGACGCTGCATCTGAACCAGCCTCCGGCTCGGTCAGAGCAAAGCTCGCGATTGCCTCACCCGTGGCAAGTTTTGGAAGCCATTCTTCTTTCTGATCTTGGCGTCCGTGCATGACGATGCCTTGGGACCCGATTCCGACATTGGTCCCGATGACAGAGCGGAAGGCTGGCGATGTTCGTCCCAGTTCGAAAAGAAGCAGACACTCCTCCTCCATGGTGAGGCCGAGCCCGCCATATTCGGTTGGGATTGAAATTCCGAAGAGCCCCAGGTCACGCATCTCCTGAACGATCTCTTCAGGTACTTCATCATTTTCCGATACTTGATCTTCGATCGGCCGGAGCCGTTCATCGACAAACCGCCGAATGGTGGACAAAAGTTGATCGCGTGTTTCGAGATCAAGGGCCATGCGTTCCCCGCTAAGTCTTGTTGCAAAAGTTGCGGGACTTTAGGCCATGGAGCTAGCGGGCGTCAAAACACGGGCCTGCGACTTGCTCAGGTCCGATAATAGACAGACGCGCCCAATATGTTGGTGATCTGGCACCCACCATTGGAAAATGGTAGATAAATCATTTCATGGCGTTTGAAGCCATCTTGAAGCGCACCATTGGGACCGGCCATGGCCACAGGCTGTCTTTGGTCCACAACCCACGCATATGTCTCGTGAAGCAGTTTGCCTGTCGGCAGGCCGTGAGACTCAATGGTAGAAACCTCTTGCCCGCAGACATTTACGCCAAACGCATTAATGACATCCTCGCCCATAATGCGAAAGCGGAAGGTCAATGGTTCGTGCTCGACTGCGATGACAAATACTTGTGACAAGCGCTTGGGAAGCGCAACAGGGTCAATGCAAGATGAACATGGCATGGGCATGCCATCTCGCGCCTTGTTCCAGAAATTATGCATCTCCCGGAGTGGGTCTGCTTCAAGCGCTGACACATCAACCGGCTTTATCTGGTCATTGCCAACTTTCCTGCGCAGGTCCAAAACCTCGCTGGAGTAGACAGACTCAACATCCGTTTTCTCGGGGAGCCCCATCTTCGCCGCCGCCTTCATTACTGTCGTCCATCTATTCTGTTGGAATTCTCCTAATGAAGACCTAAATAGAGGCCAAGACAGCCATTTCTGAGGCAAAATGAGGCCATTTTGGTGGCTTTTCCGCGCACGACCTGAGACAAAACTAAAAAGAAGGATGTCAGATCATGAACGCACCTACTGGACGGCTTGAAGGGTACCAAGCCTGGGAAGGCGGCACCGACCCCTTTGAGGACTATGCCGGGCCCTATTTCTTCAAAAAAATGGAAGACGGATCCATCAAATGTGCATTTGAAGCCCTCCCCCATCACTGCAATGGCGGCGGCTTCCTGCATGGTGGGTCGCTGATGACTTTTGCCGACTACGCATTGTTTGCCCTTGCGGGTGATGTGCTGGACGGACCTGGCGTCACCGTCTCCTTCAACTCAGAATTCATCTCCGCCGTCGGCTCGGGAAATTTGATCGAAGCCACAGGCGAAGTCGTTCGCAATACCCGCTCCATGGTCTTCTTGCGGGGTCAGGTATTCTGCGGCGATGAAACGCTTCTAAATTTCAGCGGTGTGATCAAACGCATCCGGAAATAGACCCAAACTCATGGTAGGATTCGTCTTATGGTAACGCTCAGCGCTCTCGATCAATCCCCCATACGCGAAGGGGGCACCGGCGCTCAAGCCCTGCAAGAGACGATTGATCTTGCTCGCGCTTGCGAAGCTTCTGGCTACCAACGCTATTGGGTCGCCGAGCACCATAGCGGTTCCTCTTTTGCTGGCTCTGCCCCAGAAATCATGATCGGCGCGATCGCTGCCGCTACGAACACCATTCGCGTAGGGTCCGGTGGTGTCATGCTGCCTCACTACAGCCCGCTTAAAGTTGCTGAGACTTTTCGGGTGCTGCACACCCTCTATCCCGACCGCATCGATTTGGGACTTGGGCGCGCGCCGGGTTCAGATCAGAAAACCAGCCGCGCACTTCAGCCAGGGCCTCAGGCTTATGGGATTGATGTATTCCCGCAGCAGGTTCAGTTGCTGCAGCAATTCCTAGAAGACGCACAGGGCCTCAAAGGCGACGCGGGCGGTCTCCCTGTCGATCATCCCTATCAGGGCATTCACGCGGTTCCGCGCGGACCGGGCATGCCTGATCTATGGATGCTGGGCTCAAGCTCAGATGGTGCGGCCTATGCGGCCCAGTTTGGCATGCCCTATTGTTTTGCCCATTTCATCAATCAGGATGCTGGACCCTCGCCGCTCGAGATTTATCGCAAGAGCTTCCGGCCTTCCCGGATTTCCTCGCAACCCCGTGGGTCGATTGGCGTCTCCGTCATGGTGGCCGAGACAGAAGAAGAAGCCGAGCGTCAATCGGCTTCACGAAACCTCTGGGTCCTCCATCTGCTGCAAAACAAGGCAGGACCCTTCAAGTCGCTGGATGACGCGCTCGCCTTCCCTCTCCGTCCCGATGAAGCGCAGATGCTGCAGAGCGTGAAGCAACGCAGCATCACCGGCACGCCGGAACAGGTGCGTGGTCGCCTGCTTCAGATGGGCGCGGAATATGGCATCGATGATTTTGTGATCCTGACCATTACACCGGACCATGAGGCGCGGAAGCGTTCCTACCAGTTGCTCGCGGAAGCCTTTGCTTTGAAAGCCGCTGCCTAGGTCACCGACTCATAAACCCGCAGCCAGATGCGTATTGCGGCGAGTTTGATGAGGGCGAGGAAGTTGGCGTCGTGTTTCTCGTATCTTGTCGCGAT
>NZQM01000044.1 GCA_002695905.1 Parvibaculum sp. | reverse complement strand
TATTTAAATCGGAGAGGTTGTTGGTTGCAATTAAAGCTCCCGACAAAGAAGCATAGGCGTTCAGCCACGCACTGCCAGAGTAAACTTTCATCGAATTTGAGGTGGAGTCATAAAAAAGGCTGCCTGTAGCTAGCGCGTTTCCATCGTTATCGACTGTTGGCGCAGAATTTTTAACTCCCAAATACCGATCGTCAAATGAATCCAGTGCGGCGAGAGCGGCATCTCTTGCTGCTTCAGAAGCTGCTTGAGCTGTTGCTGATGAAGCCGCTGAGTTACTACTATTTGTGGCTTGAGTAGAGCTTGTACTGGCACTTGATGCAGAAGCTGTAGCTGAATTTGCACTTGCTGTGGCTGAATTTGCACTTGCTGTGGCTTGAGTTGATGCAGTCGCGGCACTAGCGGCAGCGGCAGTTTTCTCATCTTCAGCTTTAGCATGATAGTGAAGAGCAGAGTAACCTGTGGTTGATCCATCAGCTAAAGTAAACTGGCTGTCCTCAGCGTTGAGTGCAAGCTTTTGTGCATCTGCCGCTTTATTAGTCGCTATGGTGGCCTGAGCGGAACTTGTAGAAGCACTTGAGGCTGCTTGAGTCGCTGAGGAAGCTGATGCTGTGGCACTATTTCCAGAACTCGTATTTGAACTTGCCGCATTAGTAGCCGATGTCGAAGCTTCCCCAGCTTTCGTGGTCGCAGTCGCAGCCGATGCTGAAGCTTCGGAGGCTTTCGTCGTCGCAGTAGAGGCCGACGAGGTTGCTGAGGATGCTTGGGTGGTTGCGGTATTTTTGTGGGTAATCGTGGTTGCTAAGGCTGTTTCTGCCGCAGCCTGTGCAGTTTGGGCAGTAGAAACGGCAGCATTACTACTTGTTGCACTATTTGCTGAAGCTGTAGCACTGTTAGCACTAGCTGTAGCTGATGCAGCGGCTGCATCTTCAGATGCTTTTGCGGCAGTTTTTGATGCCGTAGCCTCATTGTTTAAAGAGGTAATTGAAGATACGTTGTTACTAGTAGTACCACCATCAGAGTAAAAGCTCGATTTAGCCATTCTTTATTTATCCTTAAGATTAATCTGTGTAAGTTGCGGAGGGGCGCATGACTTGGAGTGAGCCAGCTGTCTCAGCGTCATCAGCCTGACCTTGTAACTCAGCCATAAACTGTCCAAACTTACCGGTGAAAAGCTCAGCTCTTTCATCTAAGAAGTAGTCAGCTGCGTATGTGAGAGCTGCATAGACAATCAAGTCGCTTGCAACTTTAGCTATAGTGTTTTCATCACTATCCGAAGTCATTTCCGCAAACTCAGCGTAATAATTGACGACAACACTCCCAGAGGCTGGTTCTGGGTATAATAATAGTTTTGATCTTTCCCTGGTAAAATACATTGGTGTACCTGTTTCACCTATGTCTTTCATCTGGAGCATTTCCTCCATGGGGACTCTCGTTAGAGTTGTTTTATCAAAGTAAACATCCATAAGCTCAAGCATATCTGAAGGCACAACAATGGACCCAGTTTGGATTGAAATAGCGTAAGTCTGCTGCGCTTCCATAGCCGGTATTCTTAGCGTTCTCTGTATTCTGGTTATACCTTGATCGATAAACGTATCAGCTAATGAGTTAGTGATGTCAGAACGATTGAGGACGGCTATAAAGTGAGACCGTAAGTTACCCTTGTTCATATGAATAAATCCTTAATGTATTGTTTTGTCGGTAGCCATGAAGAAACCTAAGTCTTCATTTTTAAGACGCTTGACGATGGCTGCCCCGGTTTCCTCGAAGATATCGAAGCCTTCTCGCTTCCATTTATCGACAACAGCCACTGGGATTGATGCTACCCTCATGAAGTCACCTTCGCGCTGCTTTGTTGATTGGATGCGGCTATCTTTAAGATCGTCTAAGAACTCCTGGGAGATGTGCTGTGAACGCTTGGTTGCCAAGCCTTCCGCATTCTCTAGCCAGTCTTGCTCGACTTCGTGCATCCCAAGCTGGCTCTTGGGTTTCTTATCGTCTTCTTTGTTGCTCATTGGTTTCTCCTTTAAGAATAAAATATGAGAAGAACCAAGGCTCAGGAAAGGAGAGCGCAAAACCTTTGCCCTGGTTCTTCAGTTAGACCCCGGAGGGACTAATTAGTATTAAGACAAGCCAGTGATCATACCACTGTCAGCGAAGTTTGAGTGCTTAAGAGAGCCCTCATATATTATCTGGTGCTTGTCAGAGTCGCCTGTCACACTTAAGAGTTTGCGTGAGAAAGGCCGTAACACTGTTGACTTAAACATTACTGGATCGATCAGGAATGCGTGTGTAGTCAACTGATGTCTGTTTAAGACGCAGCGATACTCCCCGAATGGAGAAACATACAGATCAATCGCATTAACAAGCGATTTAGTTTGTTGTATCTCACGGTTACGCCCACTGCTGGCCGCGAATCCCGCCAGAATCTGAGCATCGGCTGGCTTCACCATGAAAATTGACGGATCAGATCCATTTGTGTAGCAAGTTTGCCCTAGTGTCAGAAGTTTCGCTTCTGTCAAAGCATCGGTAGAATTTGAACCGGCATCGACGGAAGTAGAAATCAGCTGTGTAGCTGATGCCATCTTACGAGCTGTCGTAGCGTTTCCGGCTACTGCGGCTTGATCTACGCCTACATAGGCTCTCTCTAGATCGCGTTTGATCTCTTTGAGGGCCTTACCTAGTTGGTCATTTTGTTCGCCTAAGTTCGTTAAACTTAGACCGCCTTTCGGCTGCTCATGCTTTCGCTAAATAGTTTTTAATATGTAAAACTATAATGAGTTCAGACTATATCATTCCAGAGTGTTTCTGGATCATGCGCTTCCACTCACTTGAGTGTACTTCCTTGCGGAATAGTCGTTGCACCTTCCCCATTTCTGGGGCTTGGCTCAGGATTGTCATATCTTTGTTAGACTTAGAGTTTCCCTGAGTTCACATGATTTATACTACGCTACCAATTTTAACGCAGTCTCTTTTGCTCTACCGTGACTCTTAATCGCGTCTGCTGTGGCACTCACTTGCAAACTTTTTTGCAAAATTTGAGCCGTCCCAGTGCGTTCTGTAGTGGCAGACAAGGTACCAATACTTGCGTCGGCACCCTCGACTGCTGCGTTTACCGCAGCTGCTGCAAGTGAATCTTCCATATAGGAATATGTTCTTGCGTGTATTTTCTCTGATTTAATCAAAGAATGCATGGGGCAATCTGAGGGAGTTATGTTAGATATAATGTCTGACATATCCTCAGCTTTACCTACCTGATTGTCATTTATGTATTCACATAAGGTCGTTAAACTTATGCCGCTATTTCTAGCTGCTACCAGTTGTCCCTGGTAGATTGGACTATATTATATCAGTAGTTTACTGATCCTCGCGCTTCCAACCACTTGGCTGTACTCCTTGCGGATAGTCTCTGAACCTTCCTTGTATTACAAGGCTTGGCTGCTGATTGTCCTCGACCTAATCGTTAGGGTGTTCCAGCAATTCACGAGGTTTATACTACGCCTTATCAGGATTAAACGTAGTGAATGTTGCCATGATTTAATTCCTTTCGTGGCATTTGATGGTTTAGGTTTCCCAGCGGTTCATCAAAACGTCAGCAATCGCATCGAGATCCCCAGATAAACTTGAGCTTTCATTCAGAGCTTTCATAGCTGCTGCCTGGCGCTTAACTTTACCTTCATTGATATTGGTTGGGGATTTCTTAGACCTAAGCACCTTGACTGGTGCCTTAGCTGCCTTCTTCTTGGCGGCTACCTTTTTACCGGCATCGTAAAGTCGAGCCTTATTGAGAATCTGAATAACATTAGGATCAACAATAGTGTCGACTTGCTCAGACGGTAACCCTTGAGTGACAGCATAAGACCGAATGTCATTGTATAAGTCATTCGACCAATCTGGAACTTCAGCTTGCAACACTTTGATGCACTCTTTTGCAGCTGACTGCATTTGAGTGGTCTGTTGAGCTTTTAGATCCTCATAGAACTTATTGCTTTCTTCCTTCAAGAATTTGAGGTCGTCTTCCGCTAGTTTAGCTTCATTGCGAAGTTGGGCAAAATCTTCATTAGACATTTGCTTTGCAGCAATCATCATGTCTACTTCAGAATAAGGCTTCCAACGCTCTTCAGCACGTTCTAGCATCTTTCGATAGTTTGCATCGGCTTTTTGTATGGCTTCTTCTGCCTGTTTACGACTAGCCGCTGTCTCTTGAGACTTTCTTGTGAGTGAAGCTTCCTGACCATACAACCTCTTGAGGTCTTTAACAGATGCCTGTTTGGTTTCACCGTCGATTTGGATGTCAATCATAGTCTCGTCGCTTAGTGCTGCGACTGGTTCTACTTCCTCTTCTTCCTCTTCTTCGACGACTTCTTCCTCTTCATCAGGGTCTGTCTCAACTTCTTCAGTTGTATCGTCTTCGTCTACTTCATTTTCAGATGAGGTATCGTCTGTCTCATCGACAATATTGTCCTCTTCTGTTGCCTCTAGAGCATCTTCGGATGCCTGATCTTCATCAGGGGCCGTCCATCTGCCTAGAATTGCATCAGCAGCATCGTCCATAGATAAGGCTACTGGTTCTGGGGTCGGGTCTTGTTGGACGTTGTTACTCAATGGTCCGTTCCTTCCTCTTCCTGGTTGTCAGTTGTTTTATTTTTACCGAGAATTTCATCGCGCACTGAGATCTGTTGTTTCAGTGTGTTTACAATGTCTACCGTAGCTCGGTAATGATGGTAGGTCTTTTCTCTAGCCTCAGCTTCTTCTGGCTTCGAATTAACGAAAGATTGGAAAGTTGCTTCGACGATAGAATTGATAGTCTTGCCAAAAGCTTCTGTACTTACCAGTGCTTCAGCATTGTTGCCAGCTTCTACTAGCATTTCTTCTTGGTTGCTCATCCTTTATTGTCCTTTCTTAGATGTGCGTTAACCGTTAGGGCTTGCGATAGCTCTAACATCATCAGTTGACTGAGCGAGGATCATTTCAGCTTTATCGATTAGTTTCTTATGCTCGAATTGTGCCTCTTTAAGATCAACTGTATCAGACTGAATAGCGAAGGATTTCTCTGCCTTCATCTTCTCTAGTTCTAATTTCATTTGCTGTACTTGTGCTTCAAGCTGGGCTTTCTGCTCTGCGACAGCTGTTTGTCTCTCTTGTAATTCAATTTGCTTCTGAGCCATTTGCATTTGCATTTGACCAGCTGGATCTGGCTGCTCTTCTGGTAGCTCGGTTGGCGGTGTTAGATACGACTTAACATTCTTAATGCCGGTCATCTCCATGACTTTAGATATCAATGCATATTGATTTTCCGGGAGATACATCTTCTGTAAGCTTTGGTCAGCTTGGAATGCTGTATGCATCTCTAGGTACTTTTGAGCTTCTCTTTCTTGCTCACCGTATCCTAGTGCTAACTCAACTGTAACGTCTCGCTTGTCAGTCCAGGCAGCTGGTGTGATCTCTACATATTGACCACCAGATAATTCAACGATCTTGGCTTCCTCTTCGTTCTCAACACAGAGTTGGTAAACTTTGTGGAAGAGAGGCTTCAAGAAACCGTTGGCAAAGTTCCTAGCAATGATCTTCTGACGCTGCTGAGACATTGTTGCCAGCTGTTCAACCATTGCAGCTGAGTTCTGCTTACTGATCGCATCTTTGTTTAAACCTTGTGATAACCTGGAGACACCGGTGTTCTCCTCTTTGTCCTCATCAAGCATCTGTATAGTTTGGAAGATAAATGGGTTAAGAGGTGCTTGTTGCATCGGAGAAATGGCATCCGGGCGTGTGACGTTAACGATGCCGCCTACTCTGTTATCGATGAGTTCTCGTGGGTTCGTTAGTCCACCTTTTACAACTGTGTATCTTGGGTTAGTTGTAACGACAGCATGATCGAGAATTGATCTTGTTAAGACTGTTCTGGCGTTTTGAGTGGAGATTACTTTAGATGCAAAGTTGCTTCCATAAAATGAGTGAGGGATGGGGAGCGGAACGAATGCTACGAATGGCTTCCTGGTCACTATGTCCTTTGAAAGTAGGGTATTACCAGCCTTTATGATACGATATAGTTCGGCAACCCCAGTCCCTTCACAATCAAGTTCCATGTAAGCTTCATACACTGTGATGTTGCGAACTTGGTCTTGATAGTTGTTTGAGCCAAATCCTCTGTCAGCTCCGACATCTTCATGCCTAGCTAATACTTCTGGATCTGTCTCTAAATCGACGTCGTCGTGGTCCCCTATTCTTTCTAGCAGCTTTTCGTCGTAGCCTTCTTCTCTTAGCTCCGACATTGTTTTCCGAGTTCTGTGAGCGCAGAACAACACATCCTCTAATGAAGTTGCTTGTGGCGATATGATAAACTCTTCCGGCGGTATAGCATCAATCATGACCTGGGAGGTGTCCCTGGTGATTGCAAGGGTACCGGAGACAAGACCTAACTCGTCTTCTTCAGTTACTTCATCAATCTCTGTTCCATCCTCAGCTAACATCATGTCTAAAACGTCTTGAGTTATGTTTTCAAACGGCTCAATTGTTGTGTGGTCTTGAACTTGCCAGAATACTTTAGCGATACCAGCGCGAGCTATAAGGCCATCGTGGATGACGCTGCCCATGACACTGAAAAGATCGTTCTGACGATTACAGACATAGTCAGTGTATTCTGAGCATACCTCTGCCATTGCAACGTCTTCAGCGTTCTGTGGTGCAAACTTAACAGTCTTGTTGCCAGCTGAGAAGGTTTCTAACAGAGCTGCCTTCATACTCTCTACAGCATCGTAAACATCCTGAGATACATACTTTGAATTACCATCGTGGGCTGGTCGCGGAAGAGTTGCGTTGTAATAGTCTACGACCCTTTTGCGTTCTCTTGAGATTTGACTATCGTAGTAGCCTATAGATCTTCGAATATTTGAATCAACGAGCGTGACTATATGCTCGTCATCAAGCTTCTTGTAATCTGTTTTCTTCATTAGTTATACCATTTCAATATAGTAGTTATCTGTAGATTTAATTGGCTCCCAAGCACCAGTGTGGACATGGTTTGCCAGGGCTAACGACATCACGCAGTCGTCAAAGCAGCCTTGTTCGGCTTGCATAGCACCACTTTCTGTAACGATGTATGACATCATTTCTCTTAGAGTGACCTTATCGTTCAGCTCTAGTTCATCCTCGCGCATCGAGGCTCTAAGCTGATCGATTACTAAGGGTTTTGTTTTAGCAGTCGTAGAAAAGCCTAACTTAATCGTCTCTCGATCAGTTAACTTATCCATGACTACTTCAGTATAAAAGTTAGGGTATGCCAGGTCTTTTCCAAGCCTGGTGCAAGTCAGTATTCCATGTGAGTTATTCTCTACACATATGAAGGCTTCATTGTAGAATGATCCTAAAGCATACAGAACTTGAGCGAAGTAATCTGGGTGGACATGGCCTCTCCAGATTGCAACTTGGCGTTTCTTACTGTCGAGTACCTGGGCAACACTGTAGTCGCCATTTCTAACACCCATAGCAACGTCAGCTCCAATGACATATTGCTCGCCTTCAACGTGCTTTCTAAATGTAGATAGCTCGCCCCTAGCATTATGGAGAAACTCTTCTCCTTCTAAAGCAAATCTCTCTTCGAGATCTCTCGTTGTTTTAATCTTCTTTTGCAGCTGGTCAGGATTAAAGACCGGACGACCAGTTGTTAAGAATGCTTCCTCTGGTTCTGATGGATACTCTTGTCTAAATAAGTCGATACCGTTTTGAGCGATCTTTCGACGCCTAAACATAAGCTGTCCATCGTCTAAGTCATATTCCTTAGCAAGATCATTCTCTTCCGGTGTTCTCTCAAAGTTCTCAGGAACATCTTCACGATATTCTGGGTCAACGAACCAGGGGATAAACACCGGGACATAGCCATTCTTTCCATCTACTGCTCCTCGCCATAAATCATAGAATATCCCATTGACGCCGTTGGCTGTACTTTCCACGAAAACAGCTGTCCCAGGAGTATTTGGCACAGCCTGTGTTAAACCGTTCCAGTTATCCAAAGAGCTGCTCTTAGGCCAGAATGCGAGTTCTGATGCGTGTATATGAGTTAGTGTTTCACCACGGCCAATACTTTCGCCACCAGCTGTAGCGACAACATAAGAGCTGTCGAGAACATCAAAGTTCATCTCTCTTCTGGAGCTGTACTTAGTGTGAGGCTTTAAGATCTCAGGGCAATGCTCATGATATCTTTTAGTCATATCAAATAGAGCCCTAGTGCTATCAGCATGGTGCGTTACAACCATAGCTTTTCGAGCTGGTCTTTGGCTAACAGCATAATAAAGATAGCCACCGGTATAAGTTGATAATCCTTGCTGCCTCGCCTTTAAGATAATAACGCGGATCTTACCTTCAGTCTCTAACTGGGCAGTAACAGCATCATTAAGTATTTCCTGGGCTGGGTTTAGTTTAAGCTGGGCTATCTCACCGGCTTTTGTTCTAATCTTTAGGGATGCATTAGCGTAGTATTTAAAATCAGTTAATAAGCGTTTTCGAACTGCTTGTAGTTTCTTGTCCATCATCGATGTGTTCATTAGTTTGCTCTTCTTCTTGTAGGAGTAAAGACGATAGGAAATCTTCTGCTTTTCCTAGCGTTACTTCTGATTTGGATGCCGGCTTTCCACGAGTAAAATCGAGGACTAGTCGTGCAGCTGCTAGACGCTCTCGCGTTTCGCCTGGTACACGCATAACTTCCACGGCAGTTGTAAGAGCTTCTTTTGAATACTCATCTTCAATGTTGTATTTCTTAGACATGATATTAACTATATCCTTTGCTTCTTCTTTTGCCTTCTCCCTGATTGGTTTGATGTCTTCTTTCCTGTATCCATCTGGAACACCTGGAGGTCGACCACCATTCTTCCTGGGCTTAGTTGACCAGGCTCTACGTTTAGCTCGACCCTCTGGTGTACTCATAAGCGTAGCAAAGTAATTATTCTTTGGTGCTTTTTGAGGTTCTTTTGGAGTCCGAGGAGCTGACTTCTTCCTTGGTTTTCGCATATTATATCATCATTCCACTTAGGGCAGCTGGGGGAGGTGTTAAGGCTCCTGGAGGTGCTTGCATGAGGCGGTTCCTCTCTTCGTCCTCTGCATCCTTAGCTGCTAATGATGCCATAACAATTGCTAAGATTGTTGCTAGAGGGAAAGTGTAGAATGTCACTGGGTTCTTTGGACCACCAAAGTTATTGAAGAGATACCTAATCTTCTTGGATACTGTTGGGGCTAACTCTTTTGCCATCTTGGGGTTAGATATGTACAACATAAGAGGATCGACAGCTAATTCGTTAACATTTCTAGTATATGTCATACGAAAGTTTTGATTTGCTGTCTTTACTTGAGATTGATAACCTTTTTCAATCAAATTTGTGTACTCAGCAATATAATCAGCTTTTTCTTTTGGATCTTTTAATGTTTCAAGATAGTAATCATCAGCTAAATGCTCCTTAGTTTCTTTAGCTGCTCTTTTTTTACCTTGAGCTTCCATAGCCCGAAATGGTCTAATACCCTCTGAACCTAACTCTGGTCTGTTTTCAAAGATTAAATCTACGTTCTCTTGTAGGTTTATAATCTCTTTTATAATTGCAATTTGCTCTTCGTTCTTTAAACCAGTGGCATCTAGAATAAAATCGTTAAAAGATCCTCTTCTTACAGACAGATTAGCGGCTTTAGACTTTTGGTTTACAAGTGGGTTGTTTCGAGGCCCTTGCTCTGATTCTGGAGAGGGTCTTCTATCAACTCTTGGCACCGCTAAGCCGTGTGCTATTTCATGAGATAATGTTACTAATTCTTGTATTTCTGATATAATCTCACCTTCAAAAGCTGGATGATCAGAACCTTTTTTAAGTACCTTAATTTTACCTGTAGCAGTGTAAGGGCGAACTTCTATTTGACCAAGTGTTGCATCAGGTAATTTATCGACTATTTCAACTGAAAGATTAAGTGCCTTAGCTAACCTAAGCGCTTTCTCCATAGTATCGACACCATTTTCAAACTCACTTCCCTTTTTGCCAATCTCAAAGACTTCTTTAGCTGGCTGGAGAAAAGGCTTTACTTCGGCGACTTCAAGATTGGTACTTGGGGTAGTAAGTGCTGCTCCCGGAACGGTTCCAGGGGTGACGAGAGGGACGGCTCCTGGGAATAGGTCTGCTGGGCTTTGGGATCTAAGGATTCCTCCTTCTTCTTGGTTGCCTCTGCCAGCATCTCGATAAACTCCGTCATTAGGTGTGGCGGTACCTGTTCTACTATCGACTTCTCCGTCTCGCTCTGACTGGGGGAGTGCTTCTTGGATTTGGTCATTTGATATCCCTTCCTTCTGTGCTAACAACCTTGCAGCATCTAGATAATCATTATCTGAGCCATTACCAGGTTGCACACCTAACTTTCTATACAATAATTTCTCAGGATACCACATTAAAGCTTGAAAATCAGCTGTTGTAATGTCTATTCCCTGTTCTCTAAGCTTTTCTAAGGCTCTTGCAGTTACTCGACGCATATATGGACGATCTGCTGGGGTTGGCTGAGCCTGTAGCTGCTTCACCATGTTCTTGGTATATGTACCAGTACTTTGGAATAGCTGCGGCTTGTTGTGGTTGACGCCATTATCCTTTTTATACTGCCGATAGAACTTTTGGTATCTCTTTTCTAACGCTTCTATAAATGCTTCAAACCTTGCTTTATCTTTGTACAAACCTTTTCTGGTTTCGTTGGTTGATTTAAGCGTTTCATTAATAAGCTTTCGCTCTAAACCAGTCGATTTCTTAATTTGATCAGCTAAGCCTTTTCTAGAGTTACTCATAAACTCTGGAGATTTGGTGGTTACAAAAGGACGACCAACCATTCTGTTCCACATTCTCATCCACCAGATATCCATGGTTAGTGGCTCGTAGTTACCTCGTATATTTTGATAAAAACCTTGGCCTATCTTAGGTCCTAATATGTATGATCCTTTGACAGGCGTATTAACTGTTTCTGAGCTTGGAACTTTTATATTAGTACCATGCTTTTTATTAAACTCGTTAATTGTATCATTTAACGTGGCAACGGTAAAATCTCTGTCTAAGAACATTTGGATAGGCTCATTAACACTTGATCCATTGTAAGCATTAAAGAACTCAAAAGCTGTTCTCATGGCTGCGTTACGCTCACCGCCCTGTTTAAAGTTGGTAGGCATTTTGCCTGTATCCATAAATTGCCGGAACACATCGACTGCATACTCAAAGTTCATTTCGACAGCTTGGCCGTTTGATGTAACCGCCAGAGCGAAATCAAATGCTGCTTCTGCGTCAGGTGATTGGGTTATTCGAGGTTCTACTAACGAAATAACTTGTTTTGCTGCTTTAATTTTCCTGTCATACCATCCAATAGCGTTGCCATCTTTGCTTAAGTTGTTAACAGCCTCTCTTGCCATTGCATCAGAGATGACTTCGACGTTTTGATCATTGTACTCAAAAGGCTCATCACGCCCGGTAATAAGTTTCCATCTATCGTTAAGTAAGTTTGCTGCGTCGACTAACTTTCGTTTATCTTCTGGGACAAAAGTTCCATCTCGCATTGCTATGACTTCTTCGTTTGTCGGAAGTATGTCTTCATTTGTTATCGATTGTTCTAGTGCTGGAACTTCTGGCAATCTGGATTCAAATGTCTCTGTGTCTATGTTAGGAGCTTCCATAGTCTCATTGACTGGCTGTTGCAGCTGCGGAGCGGTATTCTGTTGATTGGCTATGCGATCCACATACGGCTTGATGTACATACCGACAGCCTGTGTATTTACATCGTTTGCCAGGAGTTTATCGTGGATCTGCTGGGATGTTGTCATTGGGTCGAAACCTAAGTTTCTAGACATTGTGTCTAAAGCAGTTAGGATTTGACCTTTGTCTTGTAGGGATAGAGATGTGTCTTTGTTTGCTCGCTCCAATAAATCGCCGACAAACCTCTTATTGTCTTGAATGCCTCGGTTGTAGCCTGGGGATGTGTTTGTGGTTACGCCCCCAGCCTGAAAACCTCCTCCGATCTCGGTTTGGACCTTTGGTTCAGATTGACTGTTTGTTTGAACAACAGCTCTCACTGTGGTCAATAGATCTAAAAAGTCTCCTTCTACATTTTTACCTAATGGGATATTTTTGATGTAACTATCAGCAGCTTCTCTCAACTCTGGGTTCATCAAAACAGCATCATTAATTAAAGTAATGATTTCTTCGTCTAGTTCTCTTGTATCTCGGTTATCAACTCTCTTTTTAGTTGCATCGTCCACATAACCAGCAGCCATCCACATAGCTCCTCTTGGAGATGGCCTTTCACCTTCCCAATAAGGTTGGACGCCATTTTCGTAGCCTTGCTTGCGAACAGCTGTAGTTTTCTTATCTGCCTCTTTTTTACCAAGTTCTTTTTGTTCCGCTAAAGTTAAACCGCCTGTTAGTGGCTTGAAGCCCGGTAATTGTTTGTTATCTTTTATGTACTTAGCAACTCTTGATCTGCGACCAGAAAGCATATCAAGAACTCTACCACCGCCACCGATTGCAAGCTGGCCTCCTACTGCGAGTGCGCCTGGCGCGCCGCCACCAGCTAAAGAAAAGGTACCTACACCAAGAGCAACACCAGCTGCTTTGTTTAAAGTATTGCTGGCTGCGTAACTAGGCTGGTTACTGAATGGAAGGAATACATCTGTAAAACTACTAATTCCACCTTTGTAACCGGAGTTATGGAGAGCTGTTAATTGGTTTGTCTCACGCATTAAGTTAATTAACTGCTGGCCTTTAGTTGTGTGGCCTACAAGTTTTTCTAAAGCTGTTAACTCAGCTTGCGTGACACTACCTTTTGTTTTTGTCTTTGCATCACGATAGGCAATATGAGACAAGATAGCGTCAACTCTTGCCTCTTGCTCAGCTTGGTTGGAACCTGATGGAATTTTAAGTTCGCTTTTAAGCTCTTTCCATAAAATCTTCATCTGTTCTGATATTGTAGAATGAGCTTTTGCGACTAATTTTACTGCACCAAAGTCAGCTCCTGGTTTTATATTCTTTACGCGCCACTTAGGATCTTCAGTAATTAATTTACCAAGTCTACCAGCAAAGGCACCAGCAGCTCTTAAATCTTCTTCAGTCATGTCAGCCGGGCGTGTGAAGCCATTACCGACCCACTTAGCTGCACCTACTACTTTCTTACCGCTTTCCGTTGTAGTAGACACCGCTGCACCACCAGCCGCACCTACGGCTGCTGAGTCAATTAATCGATCTATAACTTCTTGCTTTTCGTAAACACCGCCATTTATGTATGCGTTTAGCATGGCATTTCCGTCTTGAATGCCTTCAGTAATACCCTCTCTTAATAAGGCTCTGTTAATTGCTTTTACAGCTGCAAACTTCTTCTTTTTGGTTAGTTCTTCCACAACTTCAGCATAAGTCATTTTCATTAACTTATTCTTTGGGATAACGCCTCTTGCACCAAATCGATCTAACATACCATTTAGAAGTCCAAAGAATAACTCAGAAGTGTGATTAGCGTTTTCACGGCCTATCTTTTCATCTGACTCTTGGCCTACCTCACCCATCGTAGCTAAAGTGTTTACACCAATAGTCGTACCACCAATCATCCAAGACAAAGGAAGTGAAATAGGAGCCGATAACACTGTTGCTAAAGCACCGCCAACTGAAGATGCAAGAGATGCGGCATTTTCGGAAGTTCTCCAGGTTAACCAGCCAACAGTATCTAATAAAGTTCCTTCATTGTAGGTTGTTCGTAAGTTTTCTTGGTAGGGGCTAACGTAGCCTCTATCGGCAATTTGTTTCTTATTGTATTCACTTTGGCGATCTCCATAATCTGACAATTGCTGCCCATACTCTTCACCATAAGGAGTAAATTTATTCCCAGCTTGTTGTAAGTATTGAGTAATCACACCAGGTTCTTCTGCCGGCTTTAAACCAGTGTACTTTGTAAGTAAATCTTGGGTGCCTTCCTGTAAGGCTTGCCATCTAGGACCAAGAGTTTTGAGGGATTGGCCCAATGTTACCCCAGACCGTCCAATCATATCTTGAAATTTATCAATGGAATCAATTGCAGCAGTTCCTAAGTCACTTGGTCCTTCTACAACTTGATTATTAGGTAGAGTTGAGGTCGGAACCATGTCTACTTCTGTAAATGCTTTAGCTACGCTGTCCCATTCGGGGGTACCTTTGAGATGGGCATTATCTGTCAGCCACTTAGCAAAGTTTTCTTTGTCTGACATTAACCACCTATAATCTTACGAGCGTTTAAGACATTCTCTGACTCTCCAGATCCTTGGTAGGTTCCAGCTGCATTATCTGTTGAGGTATCCATGGTGTATGGGTGATTACCTGGACCGTGTACAACATTGTTATATTCTACTCTAAGCCTTCTAAGGTTGTACAATAATTGTTCTGAAGTCATTGACTGGTCTAATGAACCAAACACAGATTGTAGAGATTTTAATTCTTGGTTTGACACCTGACCTAAAGCACCGCCAGTTGGGGATGCCTCTCTCATTGCCTGTAGCTTATCAAAACCAATGTTAGCTTCGATAGTAGTAATCATGTTAGATAAGGCGTTTGCATCAGACGTTGGAATGTATTTAAATATCGACCCCATACCAGTTGCACCGACCCACGTTTTATCACTTTCGCCAATAAAATCTATAGCTCTAAAAATCTCGTCATTAACAACTCTACCGGCGTAGGGATCTTTTACCCCGGCTTCACCTAAGCCAAGCTTTTTAAATGCATTTGCTTCATTTATATATTGGTCAACATCGCCAGCTCGATTGTAATCCTGGATTGCACCATACTGAGCCAACCCATCTGAGTAAGCCTGTAAGCCACCTTGCTGGGCGCCACCTATAACTGCACCACCAGTTCTCATAAGCATCTCATTGACGCCTATGTTGTGATCTGGATATGCAAGCATTGAGTTCCTGGCATTACCGGTGTTACCTGTACTTGCTTTTTCAACTACCGGTGGAACACCAGTAGGTCTTTTTACAATTTGATCCTCTCCAGCTTGCCCATATTGCATCATATAATTAGGATTGTTATTTCTAATTAAACTTCCATCAAGTTGTGCAGCTGCTTGCATTTCTGGACTTAATACACCCCCATTATATTGAGAAACCATAGGAGCCATGAAAGGTTGATTTAATATAGCCATCTTAATTACACTCCATATCCGAACATATTTTGATTACTGTAGGGCTGCCAATTCTGGTAGAACGGTTTGTTCTGCATCCAATTACCGAACTTACCACCAGCTCCCCAGCCAGCCATTGCACCGCCTACGCCAGCAGCAAATGGATCGACATTATTGGGTTGTATGCCTGAGACTGATGTTGGGGCACCACTCATGACACCACCGAAGTTATTCAAGGCATTAAAATTGAAGTTAAGGTCTTCGTTGTATTTGTTCTTTTCATCATTAAGCTTAGCTTGCTCATAAGCACTCAAGGCATTACCAGCCCCGGTACCGTAATCAGCAGATGTACCAATAGCACCCATACCAGTATTAAAGGCATTAGCTAATCCAGCGTTAGCAGCCATAGCTGCGTTATTATCAGTGTTGTATTGGCCTAAATATTGCCTTCTTAGATCGCTCTGTATGTCAGCGGAGACATCAGCTCTTCGATCATCAACAGCTCGATTTGCAAGAGCATCAGCTACACCAGCTCGACTAGAGTTTACATTACCTGATCCAGATGCTGCTTTATTGATACCGGTCAGTGTATTCTCATTTAGATTTCTAACGTCATTACGCATCGCTGCATTAACGAGAGGCTGACTGTTATCTAAAGCATATTGAGAAGCTTCGTTAAGCGCACCGCCATCCATCGCTTTATTGTAGATATTCTGGTAATTACTGCCGAAGCCAGCCCCAGTATTTGCCATGTTAAAGGCATTATCCATGAGGCCACCCGACATACCGCCGATCTTATTATACGCACCAGTTGCAAAGGGATTTGGATCAGCAAGCGTGTTGCCCTGGTAAGGGCCTTTGTTAAGGTAGTCTGTGTAAGCACTTCCGGCTCCTCCATATAGTTGTTCTAGGTACGGTTTTGATAAGTTAAAGCCAGCCATGTTTGCGTCTGTCGCTTTGTCCATTGCATCTTTCTGCTTGTTGGCTGCCATCATACTGCCGCCAGCACCAATTAATGCTCCTAATACGTGTCCCCATACCATAGTTGAGTTTTCCTTCTTTGTTTTATACTGCAACCCAAGCACTGCCGTTATAAACGACCAAACCTTGTGAACTGTTCGATAATGGGTCCCAGGGAGAAACATTGTATCGAACCATGCCACGTTTAGGCTTGGATGGTGCTTGGTCTGTAGATTGTATTGATGCTTCAGCTAGACTCTTGAGAGCTGTCTGTATTTGCTGAAGCTCGCTTAATATGTGTGTGTTTAATACTTTGTCATAATCACTCTCTGGGGATCCAACTAAATTCGTCTGGATATACTCCCGGAGGGTAAGATCAGTTACTTCATTGACTGCCATCTATGTTACCGCCTTCCGGTAATAGCGACATCCAAATCAAAACCACTGAATGCAAAGTCTTTAATAGTTGTTGTCTCATCGAGCTTATATGAAAGATAGCGACCACTTGCTCTACTATCGAGCTTATAGTCAGTGGATATATTGAGGGTCTGTGCCGCTCCATAGGATGGTGCAGAGGCTGGAATGTTTGCAGCTCCAAAAGTAAACTTAAATTCTTTATCTGAGTTGGGCGTCAGTATCTGAGGTGTAATCTTATTGATAACTTTGTAGCCGGTCAGCTCAACTTGAGCCTCATCCAGGTCAATACCAATACGCTCAAGTTTCACTGGGGCGTTAACTGATGTGTACCGGGACTGTGTAAGAGTGCCCTGATCCATCAAGTCGACACCGTAGAGGCCGTGGTATCTTAATGAGTTATCATAGTCTCCAACGCCAGCCATGATCAAGTGTCTATCAAAGCCAGCTTCCTGGGAGTGGTATGTACCACCGACATCTGCGTAAGTTGGTGTACCTATTGTTGCGTAGGTATCAACTGAGTTTACGTTAGCTAAGCAACCTGAGAAAACATTAGGTAAATCCATGAAAGACCAGGTGTTATACTTATAGTTGTATACAGCTGCGCGGTTGCATCCATCAGTATCTGTAATGTTGACCATGTCGTCGCCACTGGGGTAACAGAAGTAGATCTCCTCTAAGTCTTTGTTTGTTACGACGAAGCATCTGTTCTTCTTTGAGTTCGTGAGAGAGCTGAAGATATAGTCTTTAACGCGGTTCTCAGCTATGGACTGGTGAGAGTTACCGTCGGTTGCATATATGTCGTTCTCACCGAATACATAATGGCGTCCTTCCACCTCGACAATACAGTTCTGATTTATGACACCTACGTCACTAAAGAGCTTGCGAAACTGAAAGATAAACTGACCACCAACGAAATCCATTCGCCATACTTGGTCGGTACTGTAGATTAAGAATGAGTTACCTAAAGTGGCACCATCGATAATAGGGGTTGTCATCTCAACTAGATCATTAAAACCAGCTGACTTAGTTGCGTCAGTTGCATCCCATGATGCCGGTACTGAGTTCGCTAGGGCAATGTCACTAAAGCGAACTCGGTTGGGGTAGCTGTTGCTGCCCTCGGTCATGTTAAGAGCCAGTAGGAAGTCACCGTAGGCTCTAATAGAGTTACAACGCCAGTTTGCAGTCCAGTTAGGTAGATCAGTGAAATTGGTTGCCGAGGGGGTCCTATGAATAGGCACTCTCTCGTTTCGATTTATGTATGCAACGTCAGCTAACTGAGTTGATGTGAATGGAGAGTATGAACCAATGGTTGAGTTCATGTCACCTCTTGAAGTTGTCCCTTCAAACACCTCATAGTTAAAATCGACATAAAAGAGAGCATCGTATCCACCGCTAGACTGTAAGGCAAAGACATGATGAGGAGCTGTATCAAACTCTTCTAAGGCACCCTCTGCACTCGCTATTGCGTGTTGCTGGATTGTCCTAAAGATAGGTGATCTGCTTACCTCGCCATTACTAAAGCGTACATTGTTAGCACGACTAAATGCATTGGGTGGTAAGTTAAATGGGGCTACGTCTGTGATAACTCCGACAGAGCCTAAGTCACGCAATGGTATATTAGCCATACTGGTTAACTCACCAAGTAAGCTTTAATAACTAAGTTCCACTTTGAGCTGTTTAATGCTTGCCCTGATCCTGAGTTTTGGTAGGTATATTCCCCGATACCACTCGACCCAATTCTTACATAAACATTTGTTGAGTCCTTGCGGATACCAACACCTTCGTTACCTCCTGATGGATCGGCATGGCCTCCAGCCAGTTGTATTACGTCATTAACTGAGTAACCAAGTTCTGCTGATGTGCAGACAAGATCTAAGGTTACGAATGTGGGTACAGCTCCTAAACTATGAGCAGAGGTTATCAAAGCACCATTTGAGAAACTAGTTGCGGAACTTTCGAACTTAGAAATGCCACTTGCATCAACGTATGCCTTCACGGACTGCTGGGAGGGGACTGCCGTCGCTGAGTTGGATGCCATGTCGTCTTCGTCTTTAAAGTCTAGCACTGAGGCGGCTGACGAGGAGGAGAAGTATGGAACCTTGTTAGCAGCCTGGGTAAGACCGGCGAGGTCTGTAAGGATGTCGTTGGAGGCTTGCTTGGCGTTCAGCTGTGTCTGTATATTACTTGTGACACCATCGACGTAGTTAAGCTCAGCTGTGGTGGCTGTAACGCCATCCAACAAGTTCAATTCAGCTGCGGTTGATGTGACACCATCGAGTATATTAAGCTCAGCTGCTGTACTGGTAACTCCATCGAGAATGTTGAGTTCAGCTGCCGTACTTGTGACGCCATCTAGGATGTTCAGTTCAGCATGGGTCGATGTGACGGCGCCGGTTACACCTGGGAATGAAGCTTTGATAGTACCTTTGATGAGGCGTAAGTGGTCATCAGCTGCTGAGAGGGCGTCGGTGGCGGCTGGGTTTGAACTATTGAGGCTATCAATGTACGTTCCGGATTCTAGAGCCATGGTTTATTACCTTTGTGTAATCTTAGTTTTAAAATTGGCCCTCTACTTAAGAAGGCCGAACAACAACAACAACAAGCCGGACCCTTTAACGGCATTTTGAAATCATTAGACATTTCTGGGTACCGGGGGTCGTTTTTGGCAGCCATGGTACCAGAATTGGTACTACAAT
>NZQM01000043.1 GCA_002695905.1 Parvibaculum sp. | reverse complement strand
GGAAACACTTACAACATTACCATCAATCCTTCAGGTATGACAGATAGAACTGACAAGCGTGAGTTCGCAAGAAAGATGAGCAACGCCATTCAGCAAGAAATTGCTCGTGCAAGCGGTGGTTCAACAATGAGGTCGGGTAGATGAGTGACGGCTACGGAACACCTATTCGGTTGCATTTTGATGCTGGTCATCTTAATGGGATATTCGGTCTTGGTGCTGATGTTTTCCCTCCAATGGAACTTCAGGCTCTTTCTATCGCTCTCAGTGTAGAGCGTAAAGTGGGTGGTATGCCTTTACCTCTTATGGGTGGTAAAAGACTTGGAATTGATTTGAACATGGTTAATTCTACTATTGTCATTGAAGGTATCTTTACTGATGATGATGTGAACCGAAGAAACACAGCGGCTACAAGTGCAACTGCACAGATTGATTTTGCCGTCAATCATGCTGACTTAGCATCAGTTGGAAAGTTCACCCAAGTCCCGAACTCCATATTCGCTAATTTTGCTACTGGGGCTTCAAAACTTACATTCACTCAAAAAGACGGGACAGCAAAAGTAATCACTTTTTCTTACAACAGCACTGCTAATTATAGCAGCATTGGAACATCAAATGTAGTCACTTCATTAGGCGTTACCACTGTGAATATCAAAAGTGATGACAGTTTTACACCAGCAAATATGGCTGCATCTATTGTTACAGCGTTAGGTGCAAGTCATCTTAATTCTTCTATCTCGGCTGTTGCCAGCACATCGGAGTTTGTTCCCGCTGCTGGCTCTTCAAAAGTCACATTTACACAAACTACTACTGGCAAAATGTCAAATCTTGACACTCTATTTTTTTCTAACAGTTCGTCTTACAATCCTTATCATCTATCTTTTACAGGAGGCTCAAGTGCCTCTACCAGTAATCCGAAGTCGGGTGGAGACAAAGCGCAAGACTTGTATGGGATTCTACACAACACAGACCGAGGCACTGCTGCTATAATAGTAGGAGCAGTAATGGGTGCTGCTGCTGTTGCTGTCACCGCTGGAACAGGTGGTGCTGCTGCTGGTGCTTTAGCAGCAGGTGCTGGTGCGGGTGGTGGTGCTGGATTACTTTTAGGTATGAAGAGCATGTTTAATGGTGATTATCCTATTGGAATACAGATTCCCTATAACTCAATGATTACTGCTGAGAATGGTAAAAAGTATGCTGTTCGTAACTTTTTGATACGCACAGGTATTTTCAAATCAACAAATGATAAAATATCTGATTTTAACGACCATGATGCTAATGCAGAGTTTGACACTGGTGACGACACAACGGGTATTCAAGGCACTATTCAAAAGTTGGACATTGGTTACAACGCTGGAGAGCAGCACTACACATACCAAATGGTCTTTGCACCAATTGACATGATTATTTGAGGTGAAAAAATGCCTATCATGTTACAATCCAACCACGCTTTGCTGTTTGATGGTGTAAGCGATGGTGTAATTATCCCCCAAGGTAGTTTCAGTAGAATTGGACAAGACTACGATGATACCCACAAGAGTTCTTCTGATGTTATATCTACAAACTACGGTGACGGTGTTATCGCTGATGCTTTGGGTGGTGGCCTCGGAATAGAAGCATGGGTAGTCCCTGACTGTGGTGGTGTGATTCTCATGAAAGAGGGTCAATTCAAACTGAGCATGGGGACTGTAGACACTCCCGGCCCAATTGAGTTTGAAGCAAACATAGACTCTTCTGTTGGTAAGATGAAAGTATTGCTACGAACAGCCCTACCTGAGACAAACAACTACGATGGTCATGTATATCCAGTGAACACATTCGGTGGGTTAGATGATTCCTATAATCGCTTTGACGGTGCTAAAGATAAAGCAACATCGTTATCACTTAGTCAAAGACCCTTGTATCACATTGTTGTTGGTCTAAACAAAGGTAGTGTTCAAATCTATGTAAACGGGGATTTAGTCGCACAGCAAATGATTCCCTCTGATGCTAAACTGACTAAAAATAACTCACATGTTTTCATTGGAGGCAAAGGTGGCGACTTTAGAGGTGTCATTGAATGCATTCATGTTACTGCTCAGTTCAATAATGAAATGAAGTCTCGTAACCCTGCGTTAGCGGGAGATAATACAATCTCTCTGTTTAGGTTTGAAGAACCAGTGACTCCGTTGAAAGATGTCTACACCATATCATCAAATACAATTGAAACTTCATACAACGACGATGGTTTAGATTCAGCAGAGACTCATCTCTCTTCAATATCAATCTCTACCGCTGACGCACAGGCTTTGGCTAACTCTTTGACTGGTAATACAGTCACTGATACTTATGTAGATTTCACAGTCTCTCCTTACTCTACTGGTGTGTATTCAGTTATTGACCGATACACAACCCCCGGCACTACACAGACTCATCTTGTGCCTCATGTTCCTTACAATCTTCTTATCAATCCCGGCTCAATCAATCAGACCACTAAGAAACCTAATCAAAAACCACCTGAGCGTGTAAGGTTGCATCGTATCAATATCTCTACTGGTAAATTACTGGTATCAAGTGTTCACTTGGATTTCAAAACAACCACCAATACAAACGGATTACGCCCTGTTCTACACTCAACTCATACATCAACAAACGGAGCAAACTCGTTTGTTGTTATCTCGGCTGACTCTTTGATTGAAAATGGGACAGGTCGCCCTTACCAACCCCCTCATCTTGCTACACAATTGATTGATAGAGCAGGTCAAATGTTGATTGATGAAGGTAAGTTTGAGCAACATGCTATGGCGTATTCCAGTCGCATGGCTACAACCGCTGTTGATACAGAAAATCCGTTTGCTGTAGCATGGCCTACTGGGTTAGACGAGTCGTTTCAGGTGGGTCATTCGGGTCGTCATATACTGAATCATGTTGATGGTCACCATTACTTGAGAAACATGCCTCGTGCTAACGAAGAATCTCTTGACCAACAGGCTGGTAACTCAGATATTCTAACCTTGATGTATGACGAAAGAACAAGAGGAATCAAAGATTTATTCCCAATCAACTCAAGAGTAGACTACTATCGTGATGTGGCTCAGTTTGAAATCACTGGTGTTACAAACTCAAGCATAGTTCACGAAGTTGTAAACAACGGACTTAGCGGCGCAAGTAGAAAACTCATAGCCATTGGTGGTGTAAAAGCAAACGCCGTTGATTTTGACCCATTCCCATTCCTTCTCAAAGGGCCAGCACCTTTGACATTAGATGCTATTGATTCTAACCTTCGCAAGTTCCACCTACACCCATCCAGTAAGAGTAGGATAGCGTTGTTACATGTGCCTACTCTTGCGAGTCGTGGGCTTGCGCCTTATGTTGAAGTTCACTACAACGCTATAGATTTTACAGGCGCTTCAATGAGTAAAACTTCACCTATGCTTATGGTGGAGAAAACAGTCCCAGCGAGTAATGTTTCTGTTTCAGGTGGTGGATATGTTTACGATGACATAGCAACTGATGTCGCTGCTGGTAATGCCACACTTTACGCTGCTGGTGGTTACATAGATGTTGGTAAATCAAAAGAGGGTAATTTAGGCTCAGTTAATTTTAGTCATTCTCTTGTTGGTGATAACAGCGAAGGTTTTGAATCCGATGTTGAATTAGATGAGCGACTCACGCCTCAAAACTTTACAGCCACTGGTGATATTGGTAATAACACACCACAGAATGTCAATGCTTCTCATACATCAAAAGCCGACCACGACTCAGTATTTCATCGCCTCTTTATGGAGAGAGTAGAGGTTAAGGGCGGGGCTAACATCACAGAAGAGTTTGCTCGTAGAGTTCCGCATAAAGTTCAGGGTAGCCCAAGTGCGGGGCAATTTGACGAGGGTATCACTTCTTCAGCCTCTGCTATACATGAGTTCTTTGACATCATTGACAATGTTGAAGTTTCAAATCAACTAAGTTCTAATCACCGTTTCTATGTTCAACCCTCTGACAGAAGAAGAACAAACCAACTGCAATATGTTTACTCTACCAAAGACAGAGAAGAGAGCAATATAGCCTGTATAATGTTCTTGATGGGTCGCACAAAATTGCGTGGCGTAGAAGAAGTTGAAAGCGATGAGGGGCGTTTTACAGCGGTAAACTGCGTAGGACTCTCAGATGTAGCAGCAACTCGTAGCATCAATGAATTAGGTTCAGGTAGCCCCGATTCTCATGTAGTGAAGGAGATAGACCCTAACGCCCCTGTAGTGAGCGTAACGCTTGGTGGTGTGGGTCAAGGAGCATTTGATACTAAGCCTTCTTTTGACCGCAGCACATTGGCTCACTTACCATACAGCACTCGTAGAGGATTCTCATGCCTTGCTACCAAGGTAAGGGTAGATAGGAACTCAAGTAACAATACTCAATTTATTGAAGTTTCACCACTCAATAACGAATCTCCTGACTTGAAAAGTTGGGGAACATACCCGTTCCCCGAAGTAGGGCGTATATATCTCAAAAACGGAGCAAGTGCCGAATACACCAGTAAGACTGGTGTTTGTTTTAATTTTACAGATTCTAACCTTTCAACAAGAAGATTCTTACTACCAAACAACACCGCAGTGGCTACATTTCAAGAGTGGGTAGTAGGTAGCGGTCTTTGCACAAATGCTAACGCTCTTACTGGAACACAAAATCAAGACTTTCCTCTTGGTGAAGTAATCATGGGAGACGGTCACTTCTTTGTAGAAAACCTACAATCAGATGGTAGCACTGTAAATGACAGAATGTTTCAATCAATGGACAATGTATCACATGATTATCAACTCGGCACTCAGTTTGCCTCTACTCGTGCATTGGTTGAAATCCCTCTCTTCAAAGGACAATTCTTTGCTAACAAGTTTGAGAACAGTTACCCCAGCCCCGACAATTCTTTGAAACTACACATTGACCCTACTATGACGGCTCATACATGGAATCCTTCTCCAGTTGGTCGTAGATACCAAGACTTGCCTCCAGCGGATAGAAGCGCATTTGGTGCTTATGCTAAGAGCATCATGACTGATAACAAAAATAATCAGTCCAACATTGTCAATTTTGAAACCACTTCTACTTCTTACAAGATTTATGTCAGTAATCCAAAAGTTTTCCCTGCTGGTGTAACTACTGGGAGTATTTATTTCAATGTAGATAATGTGGTGTTATACCGTAGAGTATTCCTACCTTCGGGAGAGTGGGGTATCTACTCTAACGACCCAACTGTAGATGGGTTTATTGGAATTGTAAAAGAAACATCTTATGTTTCTGAAAACTTTGTTAGTGAAATCACAGATGGGGGTATTGGTCTACCACTTTTAATTGGTAACGCATACGATTCAGAAGTTTTAATCCCCTTGAAAGGTGATGCCCTTAATTCCGCTGCTGACTTTGAAGACAGAAGCGAGTATTACTATGACCAAGCGAGTGTGAAAACGCAAGGTGGTAACATTGACTACGGGCTACGCCAATATGTAAGTGCTGTAGAGTTCAAGGCTGGCCCTCTTTCTAATCCTCACGCAGCAAAAACACAAACTCGTAGAGCCAGTGGAACTATCCTTAGCGTTGAACCTATTATGAATGGTTCTGTTTACACAGGGTATGCTCACTTAATGATGAGTCAAGAAGATGTAGAATTATTCCCGAATGTAGATAATCCACCCTCGTTTACTCATACTGCCAATTATACATGGGAAATGGGTCATGCTCATTACACCTTAGAAGTAGCAGGTAACATTTTTGTTTATTTTGGAGAAGGTAGTAAACTCAAAGTTGGAGGGAGTCTTACTGCTGATGATGCTCTATCCAGTATTATTGTGAGGACTAAAGAAACTTCAGCAACCCCAGCGTATCTTAAAAATGACACACTAAAAGGAGAGCAAGCAGTTTTAATTTCAAAAGGCTTTGACACCCATTTTGCGTCGGATAAATACAACATAGGCTTGAATGACAATCTTAATTTGTCAAACTCAGCAAGACCTCTTCACTACTCTGCTCCGTGGAAAATTACTCAAAGACTGAACACAACATCGTTCACCATAACAACTACTACAAAAAGTGAACTTGTGCAAGCAAATACGCTTCATCTAAATCTCCAAGTCGGAGACTATGTTTACGCTGAAGAAAATAGTGCAGGGCGACCTGTTCGTTCTATTTTGTTAGGTCAAGTAGCCGATATTCAAGAAAACGCAGTTCATTTCAATCCCGCTGACGCTACACAGCCCTCACATATTTTTCTTGAATCAGCCATACCAGCCGATAATCAAACAGCGTTTGATGATGCTCTTTCAAATGCAGCGGGTAGCGCCAGCGTCAATGTTTTCCTAAGAGTTGGTTGTCAAGACATTATGAAAAATGACGATGCTGCTTTATTAAACAGGACTTGGGTATATCCATTCGCCCAAGGTGGTTTGCGAAGTGGAGACACAATTTGGTCAAACATGACCTACAACAACCCACATGCTGTCCAAGGATTATTCGCTAAAAGTAGAGGTGTGTTTAACGAGGCTTTAGTGTGGAGTAGTTTTAATGGTGGCAAGGGGTCGCTAAATGATAATCCTCGTGATTCAATACCACTTGAAAACTTCTTGATTGGTGATTCATGCATAGAGACTGCTCGTAACTTTGTTCAACATGTCAATAAAACTATTGAATTAAACTACACAAATCTTGGTCTATCTAATCCACCCAAAGTTGCTTATCTTGACCCTTATCTCGCTACAAAAGGACATGCTCGTGTGCTTCTGTATGATGTGGCGCATGACCGTGAGTTTATTGCATTCCAAGATATTCACATGCAAGTTCAGACTTCTGCTAAAGTTGCTGAACTTGGGTTTGAAAGATTATCTACTTCACAAAATCTTGCTGATGGTAGCGATGAAATTGACTTGGGTAATTATTCAATTAAATACAACGGTGGTGCTCAAAACCCATACATCACCCAAATAGATGTAGCAAACGGTTTCCCCTCACAAAACAAATACATCAGAAGTAATCAACACTCTAATTTCATGGAGAGTGCTTACGCACACAACTTAGCCAATAGTATGGCAAATGAAATGTTAGAACCAGTTAAGGGTATAGTGACAAGAATTGAAGCGTTGGGTGGTGGTAACATAATGCAACGACAGCAAGGAACTGGTTACAGTAACGCTACGGGAGTCGCTACTACAAGTATCTCAAGTCCCGGTGCAAGTGGTCTTGTAGTAAATATCTTAACAACGCAAGGGCAAATACACACAGCAACAATTACTGCGGGTGGTAGCGGTTACAAAAACTCAAGAGCAGGTGTGCCATCTTTAGTTCGTATTAACGGCGGTAACAATGATTGTGTAATGCAAGTATTCACCACCGATACATCTCTAATCAATACACTCACCGCTATGAGTCAAAGTATGATATACGGTAAAGCGCATGGACATTTTATTCACACTGGTTATCACACTGGTGGGCCTTTGGCTAAAGAAAGAAGCATAGGTGACAGCCTTCTTTCAAGAACAAACAACGCTACAGTGATTCCTTACTACGCAAACAAACTTCACCATCAAACGAGAAAATTGTTCTCTTCTAACAACGAATTGGTTAAGGCTTTAATGCAGCATCGTGTAAAATTAGCAAAAGTTTTGACCTTAAAAGCAGGTGGTTCTACATACACTAACGGTGATTTTAGAAATGTAAAAACTACAACTGATGGTAAAGGTAGCGGTATGACCGTGGATGTAACAATAAGCGGTAACGCCGTTGTTACTGCTACAGTAAGACGACAGGGAGACAGTCTGTATAAAAACGGAGATACAATCTTCATCGGTGATAGAGGCATCAATGTTTTACCCACTGCCGCTGCTACAGTTGCGGGTGACGGGCTTGGTAGTTTTGCTTTAGCCATTAACAACACCAATGAAGAAATCTCTACATTGTTTGATACACCTGATGGGACTCGTGTAATACCCGCTTTCCTCGCATTGAAGGGTATACGCTCTGAGACTCTTGACTTATCATCACATGATGAATCAAGATTACAACACCTACCTCATTGGAATCAAATGGATTTCACTCGTAGATTAACAATTGACCTTGGTGAAGTTGCTGTAAAAGATGGTATTACAAATGTAGAAGCGGCTGCTAATGAAGTAGTGAGAATGATTAACCAAGCGGGTGCAAAGAAAGGGCGCACACACTCTGCGAGAAACAATAAACAATACCCAGTAAAAGTGGTTGGAGAGTCTGATTTTGCAGCAACTGGTTCAACCCATGACCCCGCTGTATGGTGGGATGAAGACAAAGCCTTCGCTTCTCATGATAAAGGAACACACATGGGATATGTTCGTGCTCACATAGGCAGAGTTGTTCAAGACGCTGATGGTAACGAAGAAGGATTCTCAATTATTATTCACAGCACAGTCCCCGGTGCTACTGGTCGTAACTTCTGTGTATGGCTTGACAACAGTAAGGGGCAAGTGCCTTACAAACCTGAGTTTTTAATTGGTCATGGTGGGCGATTTAGAACATTTTGGTGTATGCCTGATGAACTTAGCGGAGAAAACATGCACCCAGCGCCTATGCCTCTTAACAAACATGGTAGACCTTTTGCCCCTATCACATCGCTTAATCAATACACATTCCCTGACGAATCTACTGAAAGAGTAGTGTCTGTTGCTGATTTTGCGAACAATGACAGCGCTACGACTACACCAAAATTAAGAGCAGTATCAGCCATGAGTGGAGCAGGTCAATCACACAATACCTTGAACACAGAATCTTTGGAGATTAAAGGTCACAATACCTCTTTTACTCAAGGTCTACGAACAGGAACACACGCTATAGCGAGAATGAACTTTGGTGGAATAGTCTCAGCGGGTATACCCGGCTTTGCCCCCGATGCTGGTAACTGGGGCTTTGGTAGAAAGGGAGATACTCGCTTTACAAGTGATTATGGAAAACTGAGTAAGATTTCATACACAGAACCACCGTCTACATACACTGGTCATGTGCCTACAAAAGACACATTCCCCGATAACATAGGAGAATCTTCAATTTATGGTCTACAACTCAAAGACCACAGAGGAGAGACACATGGTATCAGATACATCTACAAAAATATGGGTGAAGATTTTACTTTAGACAACACCAACTTACCTCAAACTCTTGACAATGAAATAGCAATTTTCTTTAATCACAAAGACTGCACTCAGGGCGGATTTACCATAGGGAAACACATGCATGGTATCAGTGACCCTACAGGTAGACTCCCCGGTATACCTGATAACGCAGCATTGGCTAACTGGCAAGGTAACCTATGGAGAGGCGCACCCGCCCCTAACGCTTCTTACAACACAGGTATAGTCTATGACCGAAGTGCTCAAACACTAACTGTTACTTTGTATGCTCCTTACGATGCATGTCCTCATCACGATGTTTTAGGGTATATGGGATTCCCTGCTGAAAACGGAGTCATACATTTGTCTGACCCTTACAACGATATGGGAACTGCTACTATTACAGCAGGTGGGAGTGGTTACACGCCCAATCAAACAAATGTTGCGGGAACTGCTGTGGGTGGTAGTGGTAGCGGAATGACTTTGTTAGTGACTACTCATGCTTCTAATCCTAATGTAACAGCGGTTACAATCACATCTCTTGGTGAAGGAGGTTACCTTAACGGAGAAACTTTGACAGTAACAGGTGCGGGTGGTGTAAATGCCGAGTTTACATTTGATGATTCGCTCATGGGTAACTGGGGAAACATGCTTAGTTACACCCACCGAACAAGAAATGACATCACCGGAACTCATGTATTTCATGGAGTAACTGGAGATACATACATTTCACATCACAGCATTCACACTCACGGTGCAGCACCAACAATTACTCTTGGAACTTTCGTAGTGGGTGAAGCCACTGCTGCGACTTCTGCTCTTATCACCCCTGTTGCTAACTGGACTACTCTCGTAACAGACGAGTTAATGGCTGCTGTTACTGAGTTTGCTATCAATTTATCAGACCCTAACAAGCCCGAAGGCCATTTCTTTGATTGCACTGAAATGTATGCCTCAGACGGTAAAACATTTGCTGAATGGGGTCTTACAGAAGAATCAATTAAAGTTCGTGCTTACAACACTAAGAACAACATTCAACCAATATCAGATTTCTTTGCAGCCTCGTTGTGTCAAGATATGGGAATCAAAGCGAGTCATATTGAATATGGAGAAGTTCAATCTTTGAAATACACATCCGGTGGCGTTGTGATAGGCGGAACTGGTCAGCGACCAGTAAGCGACGATTTAATTGATGATGGTAGAAGTGTAGCCTGTGGTTACATACCTTCTACTGTTTTACAAATTGCCACAAAGGGGAGAGGATTTAACGCCAATAGCGCTACACCTAACATTGTAGATTCTGAGAATAATCCTATTGACACCGATACATGGCGTAAGAACTTAATTGGTGAAAACTTTACTGAGATTAGCGGTGACTTAATTTTACCAAATCTTGATAATCCTACTTTAATTATGGATGCTATTGATACCAACGCTGGAACTCCTCGTTTAGAACTTAGTGTTGAAAACGATATGTGGCACTTTTCTAAACCTGCTGGATATGAGGCTTCTGTATTTCATGTAGAACAAGGAGGAACATCAGGTGCTGCTGGTGACTTTGTTAGAATAAACTCGTTTGGTAATAGAGTCTCAATCGCTTACGGGATGGAAACAGCAATTGTTGAGAGTGAAAACATAGGTCATAGCGGAACTAACTCATACGAGTATTTTCGCCAAATTACTGATGCAAACCTGAAAAGTGAAGACTGGCCTTCATTAGCGCCGGGTGGCACGATTATTATTCAAAAATACGCTGATAACAAGAAAGCGTATCTATTCGCAGGTAAACGCTCTTTGGGTAGCGTTCATTCTCAACCAATCATACACTTTACGGGCGCTCGTGATAGCCCTGACAATTATGTGCCACTCTACTTTGGTGGTGGTTTTAGTGGTGCTACAATAGACATCAATGACGGAACTAAAAATGATTACTCTGAGCATAATACTCACCCATACGCCAATGGCCCAACAGGTTCAGCAGGTATTCAAAATGCTAATGAGATTCTGTCTTCATTCTCTACCTTAGACTGTAACGCTATCATGGCCTTTTTCCCCGCTACTGCTCTCTTAAACCAGCATCGTGGTAGTATCAATCCACCAGTCTACAATAAGGACAATGTTCTTTCTCAAGACTTGAAGCGTGGAGCGCATACACCGAGTAACATTCACCCCAATGCTGCTCCATATAGTGCTGGAGTCCACATGCAAGTGCCATCGCCTATGGTAGTGCGCTTTGCACACCCTACTGCTCGGTATAACGACCATCGTGATGGGATAGAAAACAAGACAACTTACATTATCTTCGGGCCGGGGCAAGCATTCCCACTTACACAAGAAGTAGCGTCTCCAATTAACACCTTTGAGCCGCATCCGGGTCACGCCGTAAGCGCTGGTAACACATGGTCAAAAGTCCCTAACAGGACAAACAATAGACCGTTCTTACCAAATCACATTCAAAATAGCACAGGCGAGTATATGCCTGAGCGTGCTGCTACACAATTGGGTAAACACAGATTTCACTATCGCCAAGTGTTAAACTGGGAAGCACCAGTCGGAATACCCGATGTTGTATTTTTGAGAGAGCGACCTGAAACTGGGCGTAATTATGGTAACTCTTTCACACACGCAGCGTTTAATCACTATACTACAGGAAGTAACTTCACAAGTGATGTTGGTAAAGCCTACGCTGTCGCACAACCAAGTCGTCATGCTATGTTTTATGGCGGTGGTATGGTAAAGAATGCAGACCTATGTTGGCACATGGATAATGGTAATCACCCCGGTGGTTCGTGGATGGATAATCAAATTACTATGAACCCACCAAGAGATAGTGATAGTCTGAGAGTCGCACTCGCTACAGGGGTCACCCAAATTAACAAGACTGCGTTTAGAGTTGCAGGGACTTTGGCTACGAGGATGCTTTACTCAAATGACAACTCAGGCTCACCTGCTTTTGCGGCACAGACATTAGTTCACGGTGATGTAGACCACGAATACATTGTAGTTGATGCTACACGCTGTCAAAACGGTGAAGAGTTGGCTTGCCTCTTTGGTGCAGCCATCAATACATTCCCCGGTAAGGGCGCACTGAAAGCCATTGGTGGGACATTTATGCCATCTATGGGTAACTCATCTCGTCAAGACCGTTATGGTTGGATTAAGGCTGTTTCAACACCAATCCCGGCAGTTGCTGTAAACTCGTTTTCAAATCTTGTCTACGGTAATCACCATACCGCTGTTGCTGGAATTACAGGTCATGCTGATGTTGGAGGTTTAGGTTATTCAAATCAAGCAGTAGCAAATAGTCCAATGGTTAGAAGTGGAACTGCGACACAGACATTCACAGCAACACCAGTTGCGGGTAATGCTCAATTAACAGC
The DNA here is from genome assembly GCA_002695905.1 of Parvibaculum sp. GTDB lineage: Bacteria > Pseudomonadota > Alphaproteobacteria > Parvibaculales > Parvibaculaceae > Mf105b01. The sequence continues at coordinate 18,990 of NZQM01000043.1, read as the reverse complement.
GAGTGGTGCGTTGAATGCAGCCATATTGATAGGTCAAAAAGTTGCGGGAACTGGTCTTGACCCCAACACTATAATTGTGAATATCGCAGGGACTACAGTAGATATTCACCCACCCGCTGTATCAAGTCCGGGTAGTCCTCAAACTATGACTGTTACAACTAACACTCTTGGTAATACAGCCAGTAGCAGTGGTAGTAATCTAAAGGCTGGTGATTGTTTTATTGATTTGAGAATAGACGGTCATCTTACTTTAGATGCTAAAGCGATGGCTAATCGCATCCCCGCATCAGGTTGGTTAAGAACAGAAGCAGAGCACGCTTACGGGGGTGCTGTAGACCCTGCTGTTAAATCATCAGCGTGGAGTCCTTATCACAGTCGTGTTTTCTACGCTAACAATAACGATTTGTATGCAAGATTTTACCTTTCTAATAATAAAATTACTGGATTAAAAGCGTTTGAAGATGGAGAGGCTTGGAGAGTATACGCTCAAAATAGTTCAGCCTTAAACGCAGGTGGAGGCTCGCAAGTTGGTGGAGTAACTCTCCCGCATCCCGCACCTACTACTGGGGATGAAGTATGGATTTGGAGTAAAGCGCCTACTATTTTTGTAGATAACTCAGGTGGGAGTAGATTTACAAGTAAGGGTATAGGGTCGCCCCACTTTAGTGGGCTTGCTGACGCTATAGACAGAACAAAACCAGTAGGTGCTGTTGGTTGGCATGGTGAGCGATACTCATATCTCAACACATTAGGGGTAAGGAAAAATCCTCTTGCGGCTTTCAAATACTCGGCTGGGTTAGGAGCATGGCACTCAATGTTAGGTTTCTCTCCTTACGGTGGCTCTTCATCTTGTGCGACTGTTCTATCTCACTTACCTCACATCACACCTTTACCAAACACCCCTGAAAGTATGCCCCCTACGGATATTCCGGGTCGTAGTCTTACCAATTTTCCCAGCGATGGTGATACAGAAGCCGACAACATTTCTTGGGGTGCTGATGACCCAATTGCATTTGGAACTTATGTTGTAGGATGGGCTGATGGCGCTCAATACAATAACCCACCAGCCATGAGAAACATACATGAATTACAAAGAGAACTTGTAAACCCTCAAGGGACATACGCACGCTCTTTGTTAGTTGTAGCACACGAAGGTGAACTTAGCCTGATAGCAAGAAAAGATAGAAACTCATACACTACTACTGGTGACTATCTTCTCGCTGGAGGAACAACACAGTGGGATGAAAGATTTCACAATCAAGACCGCTTTATTGCACCAGCAAACGCAGGGCCAAACATTGAGGCTTTAATTGTTGATAGCACAGCACTCCCCAGTGTGAGTAATTACACAGCGGAGTTAGGATTAGACGCTGCTCCATTTAATGCTCAGATATTTTTACATGGTGGAATTGACCATGACGATGCTTTGTCTAACGCTGAGCCATGTCGTGCTGAGATAGGTGACTTGTTCTTTGACATTGATAAGAATGTAGGAATCATAAACCACGAATTAGATATTGGTAAGCGTAACCTCGCTACTGATTTTATTACAACTTCTACAAATCCAAGTGGGGCTATGACCACTGCTGATTCTCAATCAACGATATTTTGGGCTGGTGATGTCAATGCTTACGATGTATTGAAGCGTAGTCCTCACAAAAACTTCAGCACTGAACATGTAGTTTGGAAACGCATGGATGGTGGTAGCCTCACTTTACCTGCGTCTAACGCTCGTGGGCTTGGTGCTGTGCCATGGGTAACTCGTGTAGTAGGTGATAATGCACACACAATGGGCGAAAAACTCTACGGGAATGTTAGATTCTCTTTTGAAACAACCAACTCTGCTATGATGCCTATTTTACAGGCTCAAGAGATTGCTCATCCTCAGTTAGCAAAAGAACACCCGATTGCTCTGAGTGGTGTGTTAGACATACCTAACGAAGACATTCAGTTTGAAGACATCACAGTAGTAGATGACACAGGGCAAATCCACACTTTAGAAGGTGGCTCTCCGTTGGGAGTAGTTATACGAGCATATAGACCAGCATCAAAGCGTTTAGCAAGTGGTCTTCAACCGACACCAGCAAACAGCGGTTTTGGCCCTAATCTTGAGATTCAACTACCCGACCCTGACAGTATACCGGGTAACATACTGGTTCGCAGTGGATTTGACGCTATTCAAGCCTATCAAAATGAAACTATTGGAGACGGTGGTATGATTCACCCTGACTTGGGTGCAACACACCTTGGTCACCTCTTTGACAATGTGATAAAAGGGCCAAGAAAAGGGCCAACAATGAACGAAGTTGGATGGGAACACATATCTCAAGGAGAATCATTCCCTGAATCTACTCGTGACGGCTGGGTAGAAGGGACTGCTAACAACACACTTCGTAGTTCATACGAGCAACAAGACAGGGCGTTGTATTTTCACATCACTAAGATGGGTCACACCCACACAGAAAAGTTCCCTACGACCTACACTCATACCGCTGGTGTAGTAAATCAAGCCCTTACTTTTGTTAGTTTAGTTGGTGCAACTTTGACTGCTAACGCCACTATTACTTCTTCTATATTTGATGCTGGGTTTGGAACTCAAGAAGTTCTTGATGAGGGTAGTGGAAAGCGCCGTAGATTCCTTCGCATAGCAAACGCAGCAGGTGAAAGCGTTGTTGCTTCATATACTGGTATCAGTGGTGCTACATTTACTGGAGTAGTTGGTGATATTGACACTGCTCAATTCCTTGCCGACAATGCTAACGCTACTCTTACCATCACTCCATCATACTATGTCCCTGCTGGTAGCACTCGTATATTCGCAGCACGCCGTTTGCGTGACCACGCCGAAGTAAGCGGTAACAGTCCCGACATGGCTCACACAGAATACTTCAGTGGTAATTCACAAACAACTGTTCACTCAAGATACAGTAGACCGCAACTCACTCCTATGCCTATACCTCGTATGGGTCATCACTTCGTCAATGCTACTATGCCAATGATGCCGGGTCATTGGGCGCATCCTTCGTATCAAGGATTGTATGAGAGGGCTAACTCTGATAAACTCGCTAAGTTGCGTGATGAAGATTATACGACACTGGCTACTTACCTTGACCCAGTAGACGGAACAACAAACAATACTGCTGCTACACAGGCCACTACCCCATCAACATTGAAAAAGCGTCTTTTCCCTCTTAACCCAGCATTGAGAGTTGGCTCTTTGACTGCTAATCCATCAGGCCCAAGTGACATTCACGGTGGTGCATTTACACTGATGTTTGAGACTAAAATCAAGTATGATGGCTACGGTATACTCGCCTCTAAAGGCGCTGCTGGAGGTATAAACAAGGCTGGAGGACACTCTATTGTGCTTGAGGCTGGAGGTAATTACACTCAAGCAAATCATTTCCCCGACCCTGCCGAAGTAGGGGCTTATCAAATTGTCATTCAACCAAACCTTCGCCCTCATCAAGTCGCTGGTTTCCATTTGAATAACTCTTCAGTAACTACTCTACCGGATTCTACTCCCGCAAACAATGTCTCTGCTCTTACTGCTCAGCAAGTCAATCTTGTCGTGGGTATCAAATACGACGAAGAGCGACACGCTGACTTAAACAACTTAGCAAATGTAGGCGGTGTTACACTGGTCTTAGCAGAAGCAACACTTGCTGATGTAAGGGGTTGTGAGATATTCCTCAACGAAGTAATTCTTGACCACGAGCCTGACCACGGTAGCCAGTTCACTAATGTCCCACCGATGCTGCTTTATAACCCACTTGGAGTTCAGGGTAGCGAAAGCCCTTCGTTTACTCGTAGAGGCCACCCATACCACCCTACTACATCTGAAATTACATTCAAAGACGCTACACCGGGACATACTACAAGCATTCCTTGGTGGAGTATTATGCACAAAGATACACCAAAAGAAACAACTTCTGTAGGATTCAGACATCTCGCTCTGTATCGTATTGATAATTACTACGAGTTTTGCCGAGCAAGTTATGGAGCAGTTGCTGCTCAACTCACACTTGCTGGTTACCCAAGCATCTATCCTGACATCTATTCTAAGATTATGGAAAATGTTAGTCTAAGCCCAACTTGTAAAGTTGTAGGGGCGCATAGTTCTACGAATGCAATACAAGTTGATGACGCTTCACTGTTCCCTGAAATACCGTATTACGGTCAAAAACTACAGTATATTGACGATGCATCGGGGGAAACTGTATCATTTAGTTACACAACCCGGCAAGGTTTGACCCATAGTTCGGGAACTATGAATGAGCCTGATATTTTCCATCTCCCAGCAAACGCCACTATTCCTGACGGAACAAAACTTACACTGTCTAAACCATATTCTACAAAACCAATGAGTGATTTATTCAACAAAGACAGCGAGAGTATTTTGACGAAGAATCTTGGTCAAACTCTATCAGGGACACGAGATACTAACAGCCTGTTCTTAGGCGATGCATACCTATGTGCTTGGAGTCCTAATTTGGGTAGACCACATACTTTCTATTCCGATGCGAGTAGAACATGGATTACTGATAATGTTAATCACACCGCTGACAGAGCAGTAAACAAAGCCGCATACAACAGTATGCCTCAACACTATGAAACAATACACTACCACGAGGTAAACTATGCAGCAAGTCATGGGCCATTTGCTCTCAAGATGAAAACACCTGTGCCACCTGAGCCTCTACCGGGTCACATAGTAAGTCACAACGCTGCTACTCCTACAGTGATAACAATGTCTCAGACAGTTACTGGTGTCGCTCAAGGTGAGATTATCTACAGCGAAGGGCGAGTTCTTGGTAAAGTAAACACTGTTTCAACAAACACAATAACACTATTTACAAAAATACTTGAGCCAAACATACCTGTTGGTGCTGCTACTAACAAAGTGTATATCCGAGGTAAAGGTAACATTGACACTGCTACTAACATCCATAATATGAGTGACTTCTCAGCACAAGGCGGAACATCTTCTATGCTGACTAACTTTTGGCCTTGCGGTAGTCGTGGTGGTGCTTTGGTTAGTCGTTTAGATGGTTACGCCATGACATCGGCGGCGTGGCATTTACCACAAAGTTACGCTCACGCTGGTGGTAGACATTGGACTGATGTGGATGACGATAGCACCCCTGCTGATTATGCAGCATCAAGTGGTATCACTGATAGCAGTTTAACCGCTACGAGAACATACCCATTCGGTTATCGTTTCGGTCTAAGACAACCTTGGAACAGACCTCAATGGGGTCACTATGGTATGCGAGCATACCAAGAACATGCTACTTATAATGGGGCGAGCGACTTCGCAGTTGGCTACAAGGCTGGGCCACTTGTAGAATACGAATCACAAAATTGGGTTTACGCTGGGGCGCAGCCGGGACAAAGCACAAAGGAACTACCTACAACCTATGTTGGTATTCTTGAGCGACACACAACAGCGGCGGGTATGTTAAACGCCGACAAATATGAGTGGCAAGTTCGTTACAGCGATGGGCGAAGAATGACAAGAGGATTTGGTTGTGCTATTCGCACTCTTCGTAACGCCTCTTCTGTCATCAGAGACTGGTGGGGAGACTCTGCTGGTAAGGGTCTAAGTGATTACAAAGATGCAGTTTCGTATTACCTTGTAGATTGGTGGGGTAACACTCGTGGTGAAGATGTTAGGCGTATGCCTGTTCGCAGTTTTGGTATCAACCCTTCTTGGGATGCCGGGGATGTCTATGAATACGACAGAACCAACGGTAGAACCCCATACGCACGAATATGGAATGGAAACAAACCTATCTTTAATCTAAAGGGCGTGGTAGATGCATCGGGTAATGTCTTGAGTTCTCCTACAACTACAATACCAAGATTCGGTGGTCGTAAAAACACTGGCAATAACAACACAGACACTATTCTCGTAGATGTGTTTGCTCCTACCAATGCTTTGCGTGTGGGTGATATGGGTAATGGTCGTGGTGTGAGATACCCTACTCAATTTAATGAAGACATTCTTGTTGAATTAAGTGCGGTATACGAAAATGCGGGTGTAGTGCTTTCAGGTAACACAGCAGAGCCTACATTTGGTGAAGGTTTGATACGCCCAAGAGACGACGCACTCCAACCTACTGAAATTGTTAGAGGTATTAGTAGCCGATTAGAAATTGACGAAGACGGCTTGTTAAAGCCTGAAGCCACTGTGAGTGATAAAGTAGAGACAGTTAGCGGAGTATCGGTGCATAAGGATGCTATTTCACGGTCTTCTCCAAGAATCGGTATTGATGGTGAAACACTTGAGTCGCTAACTGGTAGTGACGCAAACATGGTCGCTATCAATTCAGAAGCACACAGCCTACACACTAACAGAGGTGTAGGTCAGCGTGTGATTCTACACGGTGGTATGCAGTCAGGCTCTCAAACTCTTGGTGATTACGACCTAACATCGCTATCCTTTGCTGCTCAACCCCATGGTGGTGTTATGCGGTTTAGCCATACGAGTAACTTCAAGCCTATGGGTGGTAATTACATCTTAGAATCTCGTAGTTTTGCTAACCCGTTCAACGATTATGGATGGGGTAGAAGTGGAACTCTTGGGTCAAACAAAACAAGCAATCCATATCAAACGACTACTCTTAACCCAACATCGGCTCAAACAAACAAAACTGATGATGCTGTTAAGTTCCTTGTTCGCCCTGTTCGTCTACTTGACAATCAACACATCGCTGTGTTTAGACCCCAACTGGCGTTACACAGCGGGAGTAAACAAGTAGGTAGCACCGCTTACACAGCAACCGCTGGTGGAAAATATGGACTATTCACTTACGAAACTCCAAGTGGTCGTGCCGTGAGTGGGTCGTATATGCGTGCTACCAACCCCGACACATCAGCACCATACCAACCAGTTTACCTCATTGAGTCCAGTAGCGATACAGTCCCTACATCCAAAGGGCCAAAACTACTGGGAACTGAGGTTACTGGGTTTGATAAAACAACACTCAAGTCAAGTGTAACGAGGCTGGTTATCAGCGAAAACACACTACAACATTACAGAAGTGATGCCCCAAGAAGAACTGGTCAAGGTAAAGACTACACAGTGAAACCAAGGTTTAGTCAATCACTTCACGGTAAGGGACATAAAGAAGATGTGTCGTTCAATACATCAGACCACAGTGGTGATGCATGATGCCGCTTCTTAGTTACAGACGAGTCAGCACTGATAATTCGGTAATTATGAAGTCTATTCGTAAACCCAAGTTCGTAGATAACGCACTCTACCTTGGTGAGTATACTGCTCAAAGCGATGTGCTAAACAAGGTCACTGTAAAACAACGCAAGACTGCTACTTACGGTGTTGCTACTTCTCGTGCTTATGACATCACTGAGTTACAAGACAGTATGATACTCAAACAACCTCAAACCCATGGCAGTAATTATCAAGGCTCTGTAGTTTATATGGGGTCGGCAATTACGAGCGATGCGAACAAGAACAAACCAGTTCTGTTGTATGCTAAAAACGCTACACACGAAAGACTTCGCCCATCATCTGTGATGAATAGTGGAGTAGGAACTACTTTCGCTGTGAAGAATACCAAATCAAAGTCATTTGAAAAACTTGGGTTCTCTGCTACTCAAGCACACATCGGACATCCAATTGATGCTGGTTTAAGAACCACAGACTTGGCTATTCGTTTGAGTAGAGATATTGCTGACTCTTTGACATCAGTGAATATCGCTTTACCAATGAGTGCGAGTAACTCAGAGGTAGACAGAAGAAGACATAGCCATGCATTCCTCGGCGTTGATTTTCACGGCATCACTTTGGTAGACGCTTTACGCTTTATCAGTAGACACGATGGTAGAGTAATTCACTTTGACAGATTTGGTAATCTTCTTTATGTTCCGTTTCAGTTTGAAGAGGGTGGTCGTTTCATAGACCATAACGCACGCACTGGGCCAGCCATATCAAATCCAATTGAGAACATTTCTAACAGAGTAATTGTAGAAGGGTTACCTACTGCTGTAAACGACACAGCATTTGCTGAAGTAAACAACTCTGAAAAACAAACAAGTGGGGATGTGTTAGAAGAACCACAAGTAGTTGGTGACTTTACTGTTCGTAGCAACGAGCAAGCAAGAGAAGTTGGTCGTAACATACTGAAAGCAAATGCAATTATGCTTGGTAACCTCACAAGTGCTGGTCACCCTAACAGTTGGGATTTACGCCCCGGTATGATAATTGAATACAACGGAGAGCGTAAGATTCTCATTGAAGTGAGACATAAAATGGCTCAAAACGCAACTGACCTTGTTTTCCTTAGCGTAGAAACTGGGGTAGAGGGTGTTTTACAAGGTATTCTTGAAGGAACTAAAAATACAGGAGAGCAAGAAGATACCATACAACAAATTGTTGAGAAAAACATGGCCTTGTTTGGTGACATAGAAATCATATCAGTAATCATAACAGAAGTCCAAGGACACGGAACTTCAGGCGATGGTTTCATCATAGGGAGAGGCATGGGTAGAGGTGTGGTCGGTGCTGCTACTGGTGAAACAGTTGGTGGTAGCAAAACAGCAAAGATAACACAGAGGGGTGATTAAATGCCAGTATCAAATCATGTAAGACGGTTACTCATTGATACTATTGCTAACAACATTAACGAGATGGTTGTTGGTTTTGACGGTAGCCCTGCTACGAAAAGCGACGGTGCTGCTGGTAGACCTGCACAAATTATCAATCCTACTACTCGTATAGTGAGCGATTCAGCACTCTTAGTTGAAGGGTTTATACCAGCCACAGAGTCTTTTAATGAAAATCTACAAGAGGTTTTTATACAGTTTAGAGGAGCGCTCAGCACAATACCAATTGCTCGTCACACAATCGCATCGTTTAATAAAACAACATCAAACGAGATACGAATACAGATACTAATTGAGGTGAAATAATGGGCGACAATCCAATATCAGGACATACAGCGGGAACACACGACGGACTAAGAGACGGTGACCACATCATATCACCTTCATTGACTAACATCTACGAAGGACTACATGGCAACGGTGTGCTCAACCCGTATGATACAGCGTATGGTAGCCCTACTGGTGACCGTATCACCCCCACCAACCTACCCGGAGCAATCAGTAGTAGTGTTGCTCACCAAGTCATAATCAAGGCTTGTAGTGTCATTCTTGACGGAGTGCCTTACAACATTGACAACGGTTCAGGTGGTGATGTCACAATCAATCTTACCATCGGTGGTAATAAACTCACAGGAACGAGCACAACCACACTTACAAGTGGTAAAGAATGTCTCTTCGCTATTATAGCAACATCAGAGGGTGCTAAGTTCGTTCAATCTAATGTAGTGACTACTGCGCCCGGTGTTTATGCTTCTCTTGCTGGTAGTATCGCTGACTCTTACTTGAAAATGGGAGGTGTTAGTAGTGCTCAAAACAAACAAACAATTGTTCTTGCTACAATTAGGGCTGTATTCAATAGTGGCGCTGCTGCTGCAAATGACCTTAAACTCACGCTATCGGAAATTAACGACAAGCGTGTATTTATTCGCCCATCGCCTTTCTATCTATCACCCGTAACTACTGGGGATGTTGGTTCAACAGACCATTTGAACACACATACTGCTTTGGAGCAAATACACGGTAGTGGAGAACACGGAAACTTTGGTGCTAACGGTGTGTTATGGATGTCGTATAACGAAGATGACAACTTACCAAACCTCTACTTTAGCGCTAAGGATGGGTCAAACCGTCACACTCATTTGCTTGGCCCGAATCGTATTAAAGCGATTACAGGAACATCAAATGTAGACTTTGACTTTGACGAGGCTCAGGTGTTTGAATGCACAACCACTGGTGCGATTAACCTCAATCCAAACGCAGCAGTAGGCGCTGCTCCTTTCCCAAAAGGTCACACTGTAATTGTTAGTGTGCCGAGTGGTAGCGCTGTAACCTTTGACAGCACTGGTTTGAACACTGCTTTAACCGCTGGCGATGCTGCTTTATTTGTATACAATGGAACTGCTTGGAAAAAAGTCATGGTCAGTGCAACTTCAACTACAAACGCAAGTGGAGCAGTAGGCTTAGTTCAGTTTTCCGATGGCGCTGGTAACCACTCAAGTGATGCTAAGTTGTTTTGGACTGCTGGCTCGTCTACACTCACTGTCAATGGTAAATTGACTGTTACGGGATTGATTGACCCTACTGGGCTTGAACTCACACCAGTGGGTTCTAATCCCGGTGGAACTGCTACTAACACGCTTTGGATGGACACAGGCGCATCTAACGCTTTGAAGCATGGTGCGAATACAGTTCTTAACTCAGCATCAAGCGTTGCTGACTTGAGTGATGTAACAGCAGCAGGTTCAGGGTCAATCATATCTACAGCCGAGCGCACTAAACTTGGAACTGTAGAGACTGCTGCTGATGTTACTGATGCGGCTAATGTCAATGCTGCTATTGCTGGTCACGCTTACACGGCTGCAACCGTTGCTGCTAACGATAAGATATTGATACAAGACACAGATGACAGTAACAATATCAAGACAGTTACTGCTACTTCTATAGCAGCATTGGGCGGCGGCGGTGGCGGTGGCTCAAGTATATCCGATGCTGACTCCGATACAAAAATAGATGTTGAGACTTCATCAGATGCTGACACTATATCCATGCACACAGAGGGAACTGAGCGTGTGTTGATTGATACCAATGTAAACCTCGGCGTTGATGTTGATTTGACTTTTGAAGGTTCTACGGCTGTTGGGAACTATGAGACTACATTAACTGTAACGAACCCCACGGCTGATAGAACTGTTACTCTACCAAACGCTACAGGCACTGTTGCTTTAACAAGTGATATATCAGGACTTGTTGATGCAGCAGGTGCGGTCACTGCTGTCCAAGCCGCTAACCCTTTGGTGTTAAACGGTGATGTTGAACTTGCGGTGGGTAAGATATTCCGAGCGCAAAGGAGTTTACTGTTCCCGATAGGTGGTGTGTCTGTTACTTTGCTTAATACCACACACGCAGGGAAAATACTCATGGCGCAAGGTGGTATGACTGTCATTCTCCCTGCTATGCCCGTTGGAACAGAAGGTGAAACTTATGTTGTTATCAACACCAATGCTCCGAGCACAGGTGCTATTACAATTGATGCTGCTTCAAATGGTCAAGCCTTGAACGGTGCTGTTTCAAATGGTTCACTACCAGCGCATGAGGCTGTTACTTTGATTTGGACAGGTGCTTTAACAGGTTGGTATGGAATAGGATTGTGATACCATGTGGGGAATGACAGCCATGACAAAAGGCACTTCTATGAAAGATAAGAAGAAGCGTGCAGGTGGTGGTGGTGGTGCGCCATCAACAGGAACATACCCCTCCGTTGTAGGGCCGGGTATTGACATAGGTTGTATGTCGGTATCTTTGAATCCCTCCGGGAATCATTTACATGCGAGCGTGTTGATGAGAGAATCGTTTGATGCGGCAGGTTTTCTTCAATGCACAAATGCGGCAGGTTCAAACATAAACTCTCAAGGTGCGCCCGATTTTGAAGTTGCTGATTATATCGCTACGGTGATTCAAGGTGAAACGCCAATCACCAATCCGGGTTCGGGGGTTGTTATGCAACCCGGTGTTTTTCACACGCAAGGAGCACCCGCTAACGGTGGTGTCACATTGTTATTCCGGGTGGCAAATGATGAACCAACGGGTGCTTTTGGTGGTGGTGAGTTCCTTGATGTTTCAATGGTTCACAATCCGAACAGCGTTGTCATAGCGGGGATAAATGGACAGCCACCCGCTCAGATTGCTTTTGGTGGTGGTTTTCCGCCGATAGGAATAGCGGAAATTGAGTTTGGAGGGTTAAGTGGTGGTGAAACAATCATCTTAGAGTTCAAAATAACGGGTCATTCAAAAGCAGGGAACTTCTCATCGGCTGTAATGTCCCCGCCAGCATCGGCTTCAACTTTGAAAGTAGGCTCTTGTTATCTTCAAATAGTATTCAATTGAGGTAATAGAATGAGTTTGTGGGTATGGTTTATTCTTTCCTTTATCGCTGGTTTTGTCACTACATGGTTGGCTACTATGGATGAAGAAATACCATCAATTATTTTTCTTGACGAGTGAATACCCCGTCTTGCCAAATGTGACCACACTCTTTGCACTGCCACAGGCTTATTCGTTTACGCTCACCATCAAGGTAGCGTGCTTGTAGTCTACGAGGGATGTGCTCGTGTAGGCAAACCCTACACTTGACCTTCATCTTGTCTAACAGTCTACCCATCACTCAGCACCTCTACGCCCGATGACATCATCAATGCGTAGAATAGCGCTGGCAACTTCTGTAGCACCGCTGATGGCACTGCGAATAAGCGATGCAGGTTCATATACTCCCGCCATGAGTGTGACTCCTCCATTCTCTACATCAGGGCCGTAAGGCTCAGGTAAAGCGTGTCTCATCGCTAAGACGGTATCAAGCGGGTCATAACCAGCATTCTCAGCGATAGTCGCAGGTATGATTTCAAGGGCATCAGCGAAGGCTTCAATAGCCATTTGAGCACGACCACCAATCTCACTCGCATTTGCTCTTAGGTGTGCAGCGATAGCGAGGTAAGTCGCACCTCCACCAAAGCGCATAGAGTCACCATTCTTGACCAATGAAACAACTCCGAGAGCATCGTCAAAGCCACGCTGTATTTCATCAAGTGTAGATTGAGTAGCACCGAATAAAACAAGTGTCGCCTCTACCTTCTTACAATACATAAACAGATACGAAACATCGTTGTATGTCTTTCTTTCAATGTAAGCAACACCAGTTGTAGATGTTGCATCGGGGAACATGTGAATAGGAGCACCTATCTCATTAGCAAGTCGGCGCATAGTGCTCTCAGGAACACGCTGCACCACTGAGATACCTTGCTTGCGTAGATATGCGATTGCTGTATCATGCACTGCATCACGGCACAGCACAACCTTAGCACCGCTACTCACTACAGCCTTAGCCGCAGCGAGTAATTTATCTCGCCCCATAGCCTGAACTTGACTGTATGAGTTAGCATCTTGAACTTGAACAGAGACATTTTCATTCCCTTTGGTTTCAATCAATCCACCGTTAAGAAGTAGCACTTCAACGCCGTCTTGGTCAGCCCAGTTGTTGAACTCGTCTCCTCCACCGATGAAGTCCTTATTGAGAACTACACCACGGAACAGGTAAGAGTCGGCCAAAGAGCCACCGGGAGCAGCGAGTGTTTTGACTTCACGAGCGTCTCCTACTGCTTCAATGGTTTCTACACACAACGCAGCGACTTTATCCTCAGAAGACTCAAGCGACTTACCAGTGATAGCGGTCTTGGCTATTGCTTCGTATGCATCAAAGTCCACACTTCGTTGGTGATATTTATACTTCACACACTCCATACCATCAAGACATTCAATAGCCATGTTTCGTGCTGCTGCATAACCTTTGTTGATGACATTTGGGTGTAGACCCTTAGCGAACAACCCTTCGGAGTTTGATAGCAATTGACTGGCGAGCACCACTGTGCTGGTAGTTCCATCGTATGCGTTTGCTTCTTGCATCTTAGATACCTCTACTACCATCTTTGCAGCAGGGTGAGCAGTGTCTACTTCTCGTAGAATAGTAGCACCATCGTTTGTTACGATGACATTACCACCACCGTCTACCATCATCTTGTCCATGCCTAACGGCCCAAGTGTTGTTCTTACAGTCTCAGCGATTCGCTTGACTGCTTCTATGTTTAGCCTCTGTGTTGTGTTATTCTCACTCATTCCAATCTACCTCAATTTCAACTATAGAACCATCCTCCATGTTACGGCTCTTCACTATACCATTGTCTACGCCATACATGTAGAGGTCGTAGGTCAATTGGCAATCTTTGAGGCAGTAGTCGGCTACCTCAAGATATTTACCCTCCCGCCATGCAGCGGGAGCATCACTGCTCTGCATACTCTTTGACAAATCAAGAGTAGTGCGAGCGAGAGTATCAAGAGTTGTGTGGACTTTACCCACACTTAATGCTGCTTTATCAACCAACAGTTTGGTATCAATTATGCTTTCACTTTTACCCATCAAATCACCTGCTGTCCAGCAATCCAATGCGGCGTTTAGAACTGGTAAGTCAAACTTACGAATGTTATGACCGAGAATCTTTCCACCTGCGTCAATGTGTTTCTGTAGGTGGTCACCAAGAGTGCGTGGGTGTAGGTCATGAACAGTGGCGCTCGCCATCTCAATGCTCTCCTTAGTGAAGGCGTGACCCTCAGTTCCATCCCATGTGCAAACTACTGTAGGTTCAAACAGGCTATGCTTATCCCAGCCACCTATCTCCCAAGAGTAGTTCCCAGTTTCAATATCTAATGCCATTATGTCACTCATGTTCAAGCCTCCGTATATTCCCAGTAGATGTATTCCTCTGTCTCAATTTTGACTATGAGATTGTGTTTGTTGGTATCTTCTGTCATTAAGCCCACCATCCTACTTTCTTTTGAACCATTCCGTAGTAACCTTCGGGCTTCACTTCAACTCCGATATATTCAGCCCAACACTTCTCACTACAAAAGTATTTGACCCCTATAGAGGTATTATCCTTGAACTTAGCCTCTTTTTCACACATCGCACACTTCACGCCGTCACCTCCTTTAGACGAATGTAGACAGTAGCCCCATCCTTCGCTGCGTCAAACAAGTGAGCACCCCACTTTGAGAAGCGACTGAATGCAGTGCCACGAGTGACTTGCTCCGTGATACAATACTGCTTGATAACAGCAGCCTTCTTTCTCCAGCCTTCGCCCTTCTTATCCAGTTCAACTGGGGCGATAAGATTGTAAGCAGTATTCCAGTTCTTCGCATGATTAGCCTTCTCGTTCTGTTTAGCACCAACTTCAACTTCACCCTCAAGCCATAGAATTAGATTCTTGAACAGGTCGTAGATAATCTCCTTAGCCATGTCAAGATGTTCACCAGTAATAACCCAAGACTCATCCATCATGGCTATGTGAGTAGCGAGGATAACTGAGTAGTTCTCCATGGCTGGTATGAATGACGCAACAACATTCCCTATTGCGAAGTTAAGTCCGTCTAAGAGAGAATACAAGTCCTCTACCAAATCGTAGGTAGCGACATAGAATGAATCATCTGCTGCAAACATTTCGTGCATGACTGACTGCACCGAGTCTTCTTGCTCTTCACGAGACATACCATCCCATTCAGCGAATGAGATTTCTGTTAGGTTGAGAACACGGTCACGGAGACGCTTCTGTAGGCCAGTGAAGTAATCAATGATTTCATCATACGACAACTTCTGTTTAGGTGTCTTGGTAAACGCTCGTTCCATACGCTTCATACTCACACCCATACGCCTATCCATGTCCCAGTCAGACCAGTAGAGTAGAACTCGTTGAAAGATACCCTTTGTCAAGACATACTCCTTCACACCAGCAGGTGGGTAAGTGGTAATCCACAGTGAGACAAGAGATTCAGTCTCAATACGACGACCACTCAAGTGCTTGACAAGTATGTTTGAGTTGCTACCAATCGGGTTACATGCTGATTGAAGATAGAGAACAGTCTCTTGTGAGTGCTTACCGGGATTGAGAATAATACTCCCCTCGTCAAAGTTGAGTGCCTTTTGTCCAGCGAGCATCCCCTCTGTCTGAACTGCTACCTGCTCCTTCTTTCCGTTCTCGTCTACGACTGTCTCGTTGGTGACACCACCAATTAGACCAGCATCTGAGCCTGAAGTATACATGTCTTGTTGAAGCCCACAGTCTTTCAGCACATCACCCACAAACTCCCAAGCAACTGACTTACCAGTTCTTGAAGGTTGAATCCAAAAGACATGCACACGAGGGTCAAGGTGGCTCGCATCCCATGGTATACGAATGAAAGGCGCTGCTATCTGTCCTTGAATGTAGAAGAACGAAAGCATCGCTGGTATGTCATTATCAATACTGGTTCGGCTGAACCTCTCTACATACCCTTCAAAGAAGGGGTATTTCTTTACCGCTAAATAGTCACTTGCTTCTCTCATATTATCACATCTTATTCTTGTATTACTGCTTTATATATCAACTTCAAATCCTCGTTGTCTTGATTGTCCGTTGTATCATCTGAACAGTATTTTGCATCTAATCGCACTCGGTTAATAAACATACAAGTATAGACAATACAACATACAACTCATACAACACGGTATTATCTGTCATAAATTACACAAATCAAGCGCCAAAATATCCACATAGGGGGGTTGTTTGATGCTGCTTTAAGAACCCCTCTTACGCCTGACAGTTCTTTGAATGTGAACTGGTGACTCACTTGTTAGCACCTCTACAATCAACTGCCTTCTCTTGTCACCTAAGCCCTTAACTTGCTTCAAAGAATCAGGAAAACACATCTCCTCTAAGTTACCACACTTGTCAAGTAATCGCTCCGCCAACTCAGCACCTACACCCGGAATAGAGAGTAGCATGTCCACCCTTACATCGTTAGTAGACACCCTTCTAATTGCTTGAGCACCATGCTTGCTGGCTGGTTTGTGAAGTTTGTTGTGTAGTTTAGTGACAAACATAGCAGCCTCGCTAACATTTGGGGTGAAGAATACTTGGCAGTCAAAATCAGCCATGATGCGAGCGATAGTGCCAGTGAGTTCATTTTGCACTCTACTGTGTGTGAGTCTCCTGTTTTGAGTCTTAGCGAATGCCACATACTTGGCTATTGAGCCATGCACTACAAGAAAGAATCGCTCGTAGTTTGCATCCATGTTATCCAATTGTCGCCACAAGTGACCGCTGTGGCTGGACTGGAATAGGTCTGTGACACTCTTTGCTTCTACACAAGCAGCGCCTAAGAGATAGTCACCAACAACAAGTGGTTGCCTAACAACATTCAATCCCTCTTTCTTTGCTCTACGCTCAATTGAATCACAGAGAGTGCCTCTCTCGTTGGAGTCAATTATCAAATCGGGTTTAATAAAAACCACCTGCGTGCTTACTGAAACAGTGGGTTCTACGCCATGTCGTATGCTTGTTATTCACTTTTTCACTCATAGCCAATTCTCTTTCTTTAAGCATCTTCAGCACTGAGTTAATTTGAGTGTGAGTTTTGAGCCTTAGATTAGGTGAGTGTTTAATCAGTTGCTGAACTGTCCTCGGAGTCTCATCAATGAGCAAAAGCAACTCTATGAAAGTAGCATCAAACCACTCATTATCGGGCTTGAAAGTATCTACTCTCTTAACAGTCGTTTCAGTCTTAACGCTTCTCAACATACCACCTTGGATATGTAATTTATAACTTACTTCTTCACTCATTGTTATCACCTATACTGCCGTCAAAATAGCGGCACTTTCCGACACAAAGCCCATCGTATTCAAGAGTAGCGCACGATGCTGCTGAGTAGCCACTGTTACCAGCACCACCAAAAACGATGTTCTCTACTTGTTCACGAGTCACTCGTGGGTTGTAATCCACCCAACCTTGTTCTTCAATAATACGACAAATGAGTTTCACATGCTCCGCTTTCTCTTCATTACCTATGGCTGCTACTGGGTAGAACCAGCGGAATCTTGCAGCGAGGTATGTGACGAGATGAAACCTCGCCTTGTGTGTAGGGTTACCCTCACCCAATGCTGCTTGAGAGAGACAAGGTAGAACGATTGTAGAACCCAAAGTGATGTCGGGTAAACCCTCTACCTTTTCTACTGTCTTCTTGAATGGGCTTTTTCTATCAGCGACTGTTATAGCAACATCGTTTTCACCAAGTTGAATGTAGCCGCTTACTGGTGTCTGTGCTTTCTCCATAATCTCATCATGAGTCAAATTAAGTATTGAGTCACTGTCCATAGGTATGCTCCAGCATCCTCTCTTACTGTTGTATGAATTGGGAATGCGTATCATACCTGATGTGTCAAAGGCTACAGTGGGGTCGTTACATGATAGATTGAGTTTCTTGTGCCACTGAGTAATCAGTTTCCTACCTCCCTCTTTGACTCGTGCTACACTGTAGCCATCCGATGGAGTATGTGTGTCACGAAGAGGAATCCAAAAGTGAAAGCCTCCACCACTGAACCAAACAAAGTGGCGAATGTTTTCATGTATCAAAAAACGATGCAGCCTTTTAACCTGCTCGTGCATGAAGGGAAAATCTACATCAGCACCACGCTGCTTGAAATCTTTACAATCAAAGTCCATAACGAAATGACGGATGATAGGGGTATCGTAGTCTACTCTGTGGTTTCTTGGAGGTTTAGTGGCACGATAACCGTAGGCTGTGAAGTAGACATTCCCGCTACCATTCTTACCTTTCCAGTATCGCTCTAACTCAGCCCAGTTTTTGACAGAATAGCGCCCACCTTGCTTACCATCCGATGCTATTTCCAGCACTTCACGAGGAAAATCCAACGAGATAAAACCCATTTGACTCACTCCATTGACTCAAGGATTATTTGTTGCTCCAGTATCTTACGCTCTATCACAGTGTATGTTTCTTCTATCTGTTCCTTTGTTAGTTTAGAGGGGTGTATGGTGATGTAGAAACAGCAGTAACCACTCTTAATGTCTTTAGCACCCTCGTAGTCACCGAAGTATTCCAACAAAGAAGTTTGAGACGCAACCTTCACTTGAATACGCTTACTACTCGGAGTTAGCGCATTCTCTACAGTGAACTCATACTGCGGCCACCTTCGTTTAAGTGACAACTCAAACAGTGTCGTAATCGTATCTATCCCTTCTTTATCCATATCTTCACCTCACATATCTTCGGGGTCAATTGCTAACTCGCCCATCCACGCTGGACACATCTCCATGAAGTCACAATAAGCGCACTTCGCTTCAAAAGGTTCAGCGGGAAAGTCGTCGTTCAGGTGAGCATCAACTACACGAACAAGTCTCTTCTCTACAGTCTTAGGGGCGTAGCGGCCTCCCGGCCCTTTTACACTCTCGTAGTCCCACATTGGGCCGTCTCCTCCATTG
>NZQM01000042.1 GCA_002695905.1 Parvibaculum sp. | reverse complement strand
CCCTGAAATGTGCCAATCGCCACTTCATACTCATTGCGGGTGTCGACCAGAATGACGTCAGGGTCTGATATCAGGTCGTTCCAATCCTCAGGCTTCACATAGGTACCAACCTGCTTGTTTGGATCTGCAATGGGTTTGCCAAGCGTCACAATTTCTCTTTTCAGGCGCACTTTCATTCGGTGGAAAGGCATCTCATCTGCGTAGGAGTATTTGAGGCTCATCCCGTCAAAACGGCTGTCAGATTGAATGTGGGTAATTGCCGCCCGGACGCCCTCTTCAGGCCCAGCAATGGTGCCATTCACCCCCTCCTTCGCAAGAAGGACCGTGCCCATTACACCGTTTTTCCGGCAAACGGCCTGCAGCGGCGCCTGAAGCTCCTCAAAATCGGGCAGCGCAGTGAACTTGTACATCGCCGCTACTGTGTAGGTCTGTTGGGTACTCATCTTTCTCGTCCTGCAGAGTTTCCAGTTTGGTTACCTCTCCCGGCGCAAATCTGCAAGCTCAGGCGATAAATCGCCAGTAGAAATGGGCTTTTCGGGGCGACGGACCACTAAGACCGACCTAGCTTCATGTTTTGTAAAAGGGATAATGTAAATCTGTTTGGTGCCCTGGACTTCGCGTTGGGAAAAGCAGGTGGTGACATGACGTTCGACGAACTAACCGCAGCGGCACACGACAAAGAGGGATTTTCTCGCTTTTTTTCGTGCTATCGGGCTGCACAGGCGGGAGCTGTGCCCGCAAGCCAGGAAGCCCTTCCAATGCGGCAGCTTGCCAAAATTATGACGCATGTCACGTTGCTTGAATGGGTCGCTCCTGACCAAATCACCTATCGCATTGCAGGCGACGCAATAATTGAACGGTTAGGTTTCAACCCAACCGGCACAAACTTCCTTGACCTGCTGCATGCAGATCAACGAACAACCTCGATTGAGGGCCACCAAACCATGATGGCTCACCCGTGTGGCTGTTATCTGCTCTATGAGAATGAATTCGAGAATGGCAGCCGCGCGGTGTTGGAGACGATTACCCTTCCAATGCGGAAAACGGCGGACGCTGAGGCGAAATTCTTTTTCAGTTTTCATGCGCATCACAGCACTACGGGTGTGGCGGAAGACATCACTGACACAGCACTTGTCGTGAACTGGCGACGAGTGGAACATGCTGATATCGGATGTGGTGTGCCAGCGGGAAAAGCATTGCTCCCTTCATCAGTGAGCGAAGCGGCAACCGCCTAAGAGTATTGATTTTCAGATTTTCAATTCTGGCCGACTTGACCTAATCCAGGATCGGCTTGCCGCGGAGTTTCTTTTTGTCACCAAGCTTAGCCTTGGAATTGAGGCGTTTGCGCTTAGAAGCTTGCGTTGGCTTGGTCTTCACCCGGTACTTCTCAGGCTTTGATGCCTGCCGCAGCAGATCGAACAGCCGCGCGCGAGCCGCTTCTCTATTCAATTGCTGCGACCGGTGTTCCCGTGCAGTGATGGTCAACATTCCATTGGCGGCTAACCTTCGGCCAGCAAGGGGCACCAATCGTTGTTTGCTTGCTGGCGTCATCGATCGGGTTCCAGCAACGTCAAACCGAAGCTGCACCGCCGTCGCAACCTTATTGACGTTCTGGCCGCCAGGGCCGCCTGCTTGAATGAAGGTCTCTTCCAACTCAGACTCGTCTATTTCGATTCTGTCGTTGATGCGTATTTTGGCCATCACACACCTTTAACGGGATTTCAAATAGCTGTCTGCCGCGACCCCACATGAGCGGCCAAGAGCCATGCAGGCGTTCAACAAATAGCCACCGGTTGGTGCTTCCCAGTTCAGCATCTCACCAGTGCAGAAAGTCCCTGGTTTGGACGTCAGCATAAAGCCCTCATCCAGCGCCTCAAAGGCAACGCCACCGGCTGAGGAAATCGCTTCCTCTATTGGTCGTGCGCCGGTCAGTTTGATGGGCAAGCTTTTGATTGCTTCTGCAAGTCTCTCCACATCATCCAGTCTATCAGGCGCGCACTCTCGCAGAAGATTGGCTTTAACGCCGGATAGGAAAACCGTTTTCTTCAAATGATTGGAGAAGCTCTTCGACCCGCGCGGCTTGGACAGGCGCGTGATAACCTTGTCAAGCGATACATCAGGCATCAGATCAAGACGAAGCACTGCTTCGCCTTTCTCTTCGATAGCTTCGCGCAGGGCACGCGCATGCTGATAGACACCACTGCCTTCAATGCCATATTCAGTGACCACACATTCGCCATTTAGACGCACATCGTCTGTCGTGAGCGCGACGGCCTTAACCGGCTCACCAGCGAAACGCTCTTTGAAATGATCTGACCAGGTAATATTGAATCCGCAATTGGCAGGTTCGAAGGGCTGAACCGCAATGCCCGCCTTCTTCATGTAAGGAACCCAGCTGGCATCAGACCCAAGTTGGGGCCAACTTGCGCCGCCGAGCGCAAGAATGGTTGCATCTGCTTTGACGTTCTTTTTGCCCTCTGGTGTTGCAAACGCCAAGCCCCCCACATCGTCCCAGCCCACCCATTCGTGGCGGACATGAACGCTCACGCCGCGCGCTCTGAGCTCACGTATCCATGCGCGGAGCAGCGGTGCGGCTTTCATGCTTTTCGGGAAGACGTGCCCCGATGTACCGACAAAGGTTTTGGTGCCCAGTGCCAATGCCCATTCGCGAACAGCATTCGGCGGGAAATGTTCTATTGCGTTTTCAAGATATGGCCGTGCCGTGCCAAAACGCGAGAGAAACCTATCAACAGGCTCGGCGTGGGTGAGGTTGAGACCGCTCTTCCCAGCCATCAAAAACTTCCGCCCAAGCGAGGGCATTGAGTCATATAGATCCACGGCGATGCCGCGGCGCGCCAGGGCTTCGGCAGCCATTAATCCGGCTGGTCCTCCGCCAATGATGGCAACCGTTACTGACACAGAAAAAGCCCTGCTCGCTTGCTGATTGTGAATGCGCCCTTACGATCTATCACGGCCTGAATTTTTGGCCGGATTGTCGCGCATGCCGCGAACAAAAGACCTGGCTCGGGAAACAGGGATGCGGTTGATTTGACATATTCAATAACGGCATCGGCGTCGGGCACGACAAGTTGTCCATCAAGCACTTCAAGCTCAACCTTTCCGAAGTGCCAGCCTAATTGGTCAGCGCCGTTCTCAAGCGTGAACTCATCGTTAAAGCTTGAGAACCACTCGAGGCCTTCCTCTGTAAGGAGTGCCTGCAACTGCTGCATGTATGAACCGCTATTGGTTGTCGCACAAAAATAGCCGCCAGGTTTGAGCAGGCCCCTCGACGCCGCCAACGCCTTCGATCTGTCAGTCACATGATACAGCATGTGCTTTGCGAGGATAAGGTCGAAGCTTTCTGTATCTGCCGAAAGGTCTTCTGCGGATACCACTTGATAAGTCGCGGATAGGCCAGCATCAGAGAGGCGTTGTTCTGCCACCTCCACCATCCCAGCCGAACTATCGGTCAGAACCAGTTTTAGGTCTGTGGGAAGCCGCGCCGCATTCCTGACCCAAAACTCTCCATTGCCGCAGCCGATCTCAAGCACAGTTTGTCCATCGGACAGCGGGAGCTGGTCCAGAACCCAATGTGAGAAATCCACATAGGGAGCGGTGTAGTCTTCATGAAACGCGATGCGCGTTGCGAGATTATTGTCTCGCTGATACTGCGCATCGCTGGTCATGGAGTTAGCCCTTCAGGACTGAGCGACCGGCATATTCGGCTGCAGGTCCAAGCAGCTCTTCAATGCGAATAAGCTGATTGTATTTTGCCAAACGGTCGGACCGGGCAAGTGAGCCGGTTTTGATCTGACCGCAATTGGTTGCCACTGCAAGGTCCGCAATGGTCGCATCTTCGGTTTCACCTGAGCGGTGAGACATGACGGCCGTGTAGCGTGCCTTATGTGCCATCTCTACAGACTCAAGCGTTTCTGTCAGCGATCCGATCTGGTTGACCTTCACCAGAATTGAGTTGGCGACACCCATCTTGATGCCGTCGTGGAGCCGGGCTTTGTTGGTCACGAACAGGTCGTCGCCGACAAGCTGCACTTTGTCACCGATGCGATCGGTCAGAGCCTTCCAGCCGTCCCAGTCATCTTCATCCATCCCATCTTCGATGGAAATAATCGGGTAGCGGCTGACCAGGTCGGCCCAATAGTCAACCATGCCACCTGCATCGAGTTTCTTACCTTCGCCTTTGAGATTGTAGACGCCACTTTCGTGGAACTCGGTCGAGGCCGCGTCGAGGGCGAGATACATATCTTCGCCTGGCCGGTAGCCTGCTTTTTCAATCGCCTTCATGATGTAGTCGAGCGCTGCATCTGTAGACGCAAGGTTGGGCGCAAACCCACCTTCGTCGCCCACGGCAGTATTGTGTCCATCGGCCTTCAGCTCTGACTTCAGTTGGTGGAACACCTCTGCGCCCATTCGCACAGCTTCGCGGATGTTTTCCGCTGCGACCGGCATGATCATGAATTCCTGAATATCGATGGGGTTGTCCGCGTGCTCACCGCCATTCACGATGTTCATCATCGGAACTGGTAAGGTGCGGGCGGCAGGCCCACCGATATATCTGAAGAGCGGGAGCTCAACAGACTCGGCCTGGGCTTTAGCGATAGCCATCGAGACACCCAGAATGGCGTTTGCGCCGACGCGTGCCTTGTTGGGGGTCCCATCAAGTTCGCACATGAGGCGGTCCAGGTGGATCTGCTCTTCGGCATCCATTCCACCAATCGCGTCGAATATCTCGCCATTGACGGCTTCCAGCGCCTTCAGGACACCCTTCCCGCCATAGCGGTTATTGTCCCCGTCTCGGAGTTCTACAGCCTCATGAGCGCCCGTAGAGGCCCCAGAAGGCACTGCGGCACGGCCAACCGCGCCATCCTCAAGGACAACGTCGACTTCAACGGTGGGGTTTCCGCGGCTGTCTAGAATCTCGCGGCCGACAATGTCGATAATGGCGCTCATTAGGGGCTCCCATGGGTAGATGATCTGCTGTTGCGCGATACATACCCAAGGCAGACGCTGTGCGGAAGCATTTTGGCTGAATTTTTGTGATTTCTACCGATTCTGCTGTTCCGAACGGTAGACAGAGATGAAAACTGCCCGTTTTTCCAGGTTGAGAAAATTTCCTCATGTTTCACCCGGCTTGTTTAAATTTTTCCCGACTTGCAGTGCTCCAGGTCGCTGGTCCTCGTCGCGGTGTGTGAATCTGGCAACGGACAGCTGATATTGGGTTGCTAGTGTTCCAGGGCTGGATGTCGCGAAGGGGTGAGCGGACATCAATTTTTCAGCGCTTCTATTCCGACGCTTGCGGTCGAAAGAGGTATTGCCGGATCGGGGGGCCCGGCAGTAGAGACCTCCCCGCATGCTCGGAGGAAGAACATGCACTTCTCACTCACGCCTGCCCTCGGCAGGAACTGGCGGCGTCAGACCGCTCAACTCACACTCTGTCTGACAGTTGGAACAAGCGCATACCTAATATTAGGAGAACCTGTTGCGGCATATGATGCCAAGATCGGTCCCGTTGATATAGCGATCGACAGCACTGTCTCAATAGGTGTTTCAGTTCGGGCGTCCGACCGGGACTGCAGCAATATCAACCCATCAAATGGGGGGTGTTCGTTTAATGGGGGGCAGACCGCCAGTATCAACGGGGACAATGGCAATCTGAACTTTAATCAATGGGACCTCACTTCTGCGACGGTCAAAGCCACCCATGATATTTCGGCAAAATACGCCAACTTTGGTGCGTTTACACGAGTCAAATATTTTTATGATTATGTGTACGCAGAAAATGACATGAAGTTTCGCGACCTTTTGGGCGACGCGAAAGAGCAACTCGACTACGGCGCTGATGTTCTGGATGCCTTTGTCTACGGCGACTTTATAATCGGCGACATTGCAACAACTGTCCGAGTTGGCAACCAGGTCGTCAACTGGGGTGAAAGCCTTTTCCAACCAGGCGGCATCAATTCCTTTCAGGCACTCAACGTCACAGCAATCCGGACTCCAGGCGCAGAACTGAAAGAAGCACTTACTCCCATGCCAATGGTGTACAGCTCTGCGACATATGGCGACACATCGATTGAGGCCTTCTGGCAATGGGATTGGGAAAAGACGGAAATCGATCCGTCAGGTTCGTTCTTTTCAACACTCGACATTTCCGGCCTTGGTCCAAATCCTGCTCTAAATGGATCGCCAGACACACTGACCGCTGGCTTCAATCAATTTGACGGCGTTTCTTACCTACAGGTGGAAAGCGACACCGTCGATGAAGACTCCGCTGAGTTCGGGGTGGCGATCCGCCATTACTCAGACTCCATCAACGGCGGTACTGAATTCGGCCTTTACTACAGCCACTATACATCCCGACTGCCCTTTCTTGGATATCAGGCAGGACCGATCGATGCAGCGACAGCTTGTGCTGCGATCGGCGGCTGTGTCGATGCAACAACCAGTGGCCTTGCTCTTCTCAATGCTTCCGACAGCAGCAGAGTGGAATGGGTCTATCCCGATAGCATTAACACGCTTGGCGTAAGCGCATCGACAACGATTGGTGATGTTGCTTTCGCGGTTGAAGCAAGCTTTACGCCTGATATGCCACTGCAAACTGAAAGCAATCAACAACTCGCACAGATGTTGGACGCTGGTGGATTTTCTGCGTTGTTCTCTGGCGGTGCTGAACCTGTGACAAGCGACCTTGTCGCGATACTTGCAGGACAGTCTACGACGTCAGTAACGGAATCTGATACCCTACAAGGCCAATTCAACACCATTAGCACCTACACGCAGAGCAACCAGTTCGTCGAAACGATTGGCGCTGACCTGGTCGCTCTGCTGCTTAATGGCGGGTTTATGTATGTCCCCGATGCCGGTGATTATTTCCTAAATCACGGTGGTACAGAGATTGGGATCAATAGCGTTACAGCGGCCGCGACCCTCACCAACGGCATTACCAATACTCAATACGCAACGAGCTTTTCGACGGGTTACCGCGTCTCGGTGATCAGCACCTACAACAACCCTTGGGACTTGCCCATAACGCTCACACCCAGTGTTGGATTCCGCCATGACACGACAGGCTTTGCGCCAGGGCCCATCGGCCCAGGCTTTGTGAAAGGAGTGAAACAGGTGAACTTGGCATTGGGTGTAAGTTACCTCAACGCGTGGAATGGCAGTGTGAGCTACACAAATGGATTCGGAGGCGGCATTCACAATGGCACCTCAGACAAGGATTTCATTTCTGCGAGCTTGAGCTATTCATTCTGAGCTGCCGATCGACTGACCACTTGGTGGGCCCGGTGCAACACACTGGGCCCATTTCTGTTTGGCCTATCTGCCCAACCTGGCGTCCAGGCTCAGCGTGTCCTCATCACGAAACGCGAGAAGCATGAATGTCGCCGCAAAGACTGTCAGAGATGGAAAAAAGAGGAGTTCCCTGGTTTCTTCCGTCAGCAGGTGAAGGCCGAGCGGCAATTGAAGAGTATCAAAGCTCAACGCACCACCGTAATAGGTTTCAGACACGCCGATGGATGCTTGAGGCGCAGAAATTTTAATGAGTCCCCAAATTGTCAGGAGGAGACCAATTCCGGTTCCGAGTAACAGTAGTGAGAGGCTTTAGCATTGTCTGTTCTTTCTTCTTGCTAATCTTCGATTGGGCCAGGGGTTCCCGCGAGCTCGTGTCGCCATCTGTTTGCTTGAGGGATGCCAACGATCCTTTTTGGCGTATAAATACGCACCTCACACATCTCTGTGATGAAACAGGCTGCCGCCGAATAATATCTGACCCGACGGCTGATTGTGCTGCAAATGTGGCCGTTTTCAGCGCTTTAGGCCTTTTTTAGCCCCCGCCTATTGACCTAGCCTGCTCGACGGGTTTCAACACGCCCATGAAGAGCACAGATACAGCCATGGTCCTATTTTCTGGCGGGCAGGACTCGACGGTTTGCCTTGCCTGGGCACTTGACCGATTTACCGCGGTTGAGACCATTGGCTTCGACTATGGACAATCTCACAAGATCGAGTTGGATTGCCGCCTGAGCATTCGCTCGAAACTCATAGAGGCCTTCCCTCAATGGAAAGACCGGCTTGGTCCCGATCACCTTCTTCATCTCAATGCGCTGGGTGAAATCAGCGAGACCGGGCTTACCCGCGATCAGGAGATCGTTATGGGGAACAATGGTCTGCCTACGAGCTTTGTCCCCGGGCGGAACCTGCTCTTTCTGACCTATGCTGCCGCTGTAGGCTATCGCCGTGGAGCCTCTCATCTGGTCGGGGGCATGTGCGAGACAGATTTTTCCGGCTATCCTGATTGTCGCGATGACACGCTGAAAGCCCTCACCCATGCCATCAGTTTGGGCATGGACCGTCCATTCATGCTGCACACACCGCTCATGTGGATCGACAAACAGGAGACATGGGCGATGGCTGACCGCCTGGGCGGACAGGCCTTGGTCGACCTGGTCATAGAGGAAACGCACACCTGCTACAAAGGTGATCGCACCCACCGCCATCCTTGGGGCTATGGATGTGATGACTGCCCCGCTTGTGAGTTGCGGGCGACAGGTTTCAACAATTGGACTCAGCGTGCATCTGGCGCGGCTGATTAAACACAATGTACTCTGTTAAAGAGATTTTTTTCACGCTTCAGGGCGAAGGAAAGCAGGCGGGCCGCCCGGCTGTCTTTTGTCGGTTTTCCGGCTGCAACTTATGGACGGGTCGTGAACAAGACCGTGAAAAAGCTGCCTGCACTTTCTGTGACACGGATTTTGTTGGCACCGATGGTCAAGGCGGCGGCAAATTTGCAGATGCGGAGGCGCTCGCGGCAGAAGTCGCCTCCCATTGGCCTAGTGACACTGCATCGGCCTATGGCGATGCGGTGAAATACGTAGTCTGCACCGGCGGTGAACCTCTGCTGCAGCTCGATACGGCGCTCATACAGGCTTTTCACGATCACGGATTTGAAATAGCGGTCGAAACCAATGGGACCCTCGCTGCGCCAGGGGGCATTGACTGGATCTGCGTGAGCCCAAAAGCTGATGCGCCTTTGGTCCAGACGAGCGGGTCAGAATTGAAACTGGTTTTCCCGCAGGATCTCAATCAACCGGCCCAATTTGAAGGGCTCTCCTTTGACAATTTCCTGCTACAACCTCTTGATGGTGGCGACTATCAAACAAACGTTCGCGCGAGTGTAGACTATTGCCTGGCGCATCCTCGCTGGCAGCTGTCCCTGCAAACACACAAATATCTCGGGATTGATTGATGCGTATCTACAAAGAATTTGGTTTTGAGGCTGCGCATTTTTTGCCATCTGCCCCAGAGGGACATCCGAATAGTCGGCTGCATGGACACTCTTTCCGGGCCGTCGTCTGGATGGAAGGTGAGCCAGACCCAGAAACCGGGCTCATTCGCGAATTCGGCAGTCTGCTGGACGTCCTCAATGAGGTAAAAGCTGACCTAGATCACCGTTGCCTCAATGAGATTGAAGGCCTCTCTGTTCCAACGCTGGAAAATATCTGCGTTTGGCTTTGGGATCGTCTGTCCCCTAACCTCCGTCGCCTATCGCGGGTTGAGGTCCATCGTGACAGTTGCCGCGAAGGCTGCGTGTATGATGGCCCCGGCGACACTTCAAAAGGCTGACGACGATGGCAGATTACACAGAGAACCTGACACAGCTTGGCGCATCAACTGACGCACCTGCCTCCCCGGACCTTGCGATTCTGGAGCGTGTTCCTAATCCACAGGTCGGGACAGACTATGTCGCACGGTTTGTCTGCCCTGAATTCACTTCTCTCTGTCCGGTCACCGGTCAGCCGGATTTTGCGCATCTTGTGATCGACTATGTGCCCAGAGATTTTTTGGTGGAGTCCAAGTCGCTTAAGCTCTATTTGCAATCCTTCCGAAATCACGGGGCGTTTCACGAAGACTGTACGGTGGGTATTGGACGCAGACTTACCGAAGAACTGACGCCAAAATGGCTACGTATCGGCGGGTACTGGTATCCGCGAGGCGGCATTCCTATCGATGTATTCTGGCAAACAGGTCGTCCACCTGAAGATGTCTGGCTGCCGGACCAGGGGGTTCCTCCCTATCGAGGGCGAGGGTGATGTGCCTTATTGAGACAGATAAAGATCTGCCGTTAACGTAGATTGTTGGCATTTTAGCAAACCCTGTCTGACAAAATTGTCCGCTCCTGGCTGCCATGAGGCAGCCCGATGAGGATCGGACTCGCAGACGTGAACGGACTATCAAAATCTGACGATACGGAAATGTCTTCGGGAAAGGCAGTTGCGCCAGACGCACGTATGGATGCCACGCAAGCAGACCGTGACGAAATCACACGTGACTCGCTTGGGATTACGGCGGCGATAGTCGGGGCTATCTATCTTTTTCTGGGAATTTCGCACATCTTTTTTGTCCCAGCACCTCACAATGTTCCGCTTGCTGCCGGTGCAATTGTGACCTTGCTTTTCTTCGGCGCCGTCGCCCTGTTGAGTTACCGATCGAAAGTTCCCGTGGCCGCCGCCAATCCCGTCCTCTTCGGCGCTGCACTTGTCGCGCTTTCAAATGCGTCGATGCATATCTATCTGACCGATGATCTGATGCAGGCGACCAACCTCGCTCTCATCCTCATCGGTTGGGGTCTTTTTGTACTGTCGCTCCCGTGGTTCATCATGTTTTTCTGTTGCACCGCCGTTGCTTGGCTTGTCCTGCAACAAGTTGTGACCTATGACGCCGAAGTCTTTAGTCACTACACCTTTATGTTGCTCAGCGCTGCGGGTATTAGCGCTGCGACGTTCACAGCGCGATTTAAGACCTACAATCGCGTTATCGCCTACCGAAAACATGATTTGCAGGTTCAGGAGTCTCTGCGGCAAGCGATGGCGAGAGGTTTTGAGGCCGACGTCGCCGAGGAACGCAATGACGCAAAAGATACATTTATCGCCCACCTCAGCCACGAACTGCGAACACCCTTGAACGCTGTTGTTGGTTTCTCTCAAGCGATGAAAATGGAAACCATGGGTCCTATCGGGAATCCGAAATATCTTGAATATGTTCAAGACATCACCGATGCCGGCAATCATCTAACCTCAATCCTGGAAGACCTCCACGACCTGGTCCTTGTTGAAAAAGGACAGCTCAAAGTGACGCTCGCGACATTCGATGTTCCGCTGGTTCTAGACAGTTGCTTGTCTTTGGTCGCACATCGCGCGGAGAGCAAGAATATTCACGTTCAGTCAGAGTGCGATCCAGCGCTTGCCTTCTTGTCGTCTGATAAACAGCGGTTTCGCCAGATTTTCGTAAACCTACTCACCAACGCATTAAAATACACGCCAGAGCGCGGCAGTGTTCTGTTCAAGGCGTCCATCTGCGACGACGGACGACTTCTATTTGAGGTTATCGATAGTGGAGTTGGCATGAGCAGCGAGGAGTTGAAAAAAGCAAAAGCTCCCTTCTGGCGGGCAGGCCCGGACATGTCGGTCGGTGACGTGGAAGGATCCGGCCTGGGGCTCGCCATCACCACACAATTGGTTGAGCTGTTAGGGGGCACGTTTGAGCTAAAAAGCGAAAAAGGCGTCGGAACAACCGCACAGGTTTGGCTGCCGCAATCTTGTCGTGCTTATGAGATGCCAAGTGCTACATCTTTTGCTCAGGACTGGCGCGCCTAGGCCAAACCTATACCAATCGACTCTGTGCCAGCGCTGCTTCAATAAACGAGCTGAAGAGCGGGTGCGGGTCCAACGGTTTCGACTTGAGCTCGGGATGGAATTGCACACCCACAAACCAGGGGTGATCGGGAATTTCGACGATTTCGGGGAGCAATCCGTCCGGCGATGTGCCCGACACGATCATCCCGGCTTTCTCAAGCTGCTCGCGATAGGCCATGTTGACCTCATAGCGATGACGGTGTCGTTCGCTAATGGTCAGCTCACCATAAATTTCAGCGACCTTGCTGCCTTCCGTCAGAACAGCGTCATAGGCGCCAAGTCGCATGGTGCCACCAAGGTCGCCACCGTCGCGGCGCTTTACGAGTTCATTTTCCTGCATCCACTCCGTCATAAGGCCGACGGCAGGTTCTGGCGCATTCGCGCGGAACTCTGTGGAGGTTGCATCTTCAAGCCCTGCAAGATTTCGAAGCGCTTCAATGACCGCCATCTGCATGCCAAAACAAATGCCGAAATAGGGAATGCCGCGCTCGCGGGCAAAATTCGCTGCCGCGATCTTTCCTTCAGCACCCCGCTCACCAAAACCACCAGGAACCAGAATGCCGTTTACATTCTCCAGGTGTTGGACTGTGTCTTCTTTCTCGAAAATCTCGGACTCAAGCCATTTCACCTTCACGCCGACCTTATTGGCGATACCGCCATGGGTCAGCGCTTCTGTCAGTGATTTATAAGCGTCTTTAAGGCCGGTGTACTTCCCGACAATGGCGATGGTCACTTCGCCTTCTGGTTCGCGCAGGACCTTTACCAGTTCCAGCCAGTTTTTGAGCTTCGGTGTCTCGGCATTTTCTATGCCGAAAACGGAGAGAACTTCCCGGTCAAGTCCTTCAAGGTGATAGGCATGCGGAACGTCGTAGATCGTATCCACATCCATAGCCTGAATGACGGCGCTTTCACGGACATTGCAAAAGAGGCCTATTTTTCGTTTCTCACCAGTGGGAATTGGTCGGTCACATCGGCACATCAAAATGTCAGGCTGAATACCGATTGACCGAAGTTCCTTGACCGAGTGCTGGGTCGGCTTGGTTTTCATCTCGCCGGCGCTCGGAATGAACGGCATCAAGGTGAGGTGAATGAAGCAGGTCATGCCACGCGGCAGATCATTCCCGAGCTGACGAATTGCCTCGAAGAATGGGAGACCTTCAATGTCGCCCACCGTGCCGCCGATCTCGCAGAGAACAAAGTCGACACCTTCATTGCCGTCCAGGACGAACTCTTTGATGGCGTCGGTTACATGCGGAATGACTTGCACCGTCCCACCAAGATAATCGCCTCGGCGTTCTTTGGTGATGATGTTCTGGTAGATCCGCCCTGTCGTGATGTTGTCGCCCTGGGTCGCGGGAACGCCTGTGAACCGCTCATAGTGGCCAAGGTCCAGGTCAGTCTCAGCGCCATCGTCGGTTACAAAAACCTCGCCATGCTGAATAGGGCTCATGGTCCCTGGATCGACATTCAAATAAGGGTCGAGCTTGCGCAAGCGGACGGAGAAGCCGCGCGCCTGCAGGAGCGCACCAAGTGCTGCGGACGCCAATCCTTTACCAAGGGATGAGACCACGCCGCCGGTTATGAAGATGTACCGCGTCATGGACCCTCAAACTATATGGAACGCACAGCGATTCGAAGCGGATAAATACGCTGGTGACAGTTTCTTTAAGACAGTGGCTAAGAAGCCCCGGTTTCCCGGATATTACTCGGCGCGTGGAACAAGTGGACCCTGCGATGCTGGCTCCTCAGTCCCCAATGGGGCAGGTGCAGGTGTCACAGGAGCCGCACCACCATCGGTGTTCGGCACCAACGGCACGGACTCATCAACCGGAACCGTGTCCAGGATCGAAGCATTGCCACCTTCTTGCTTGTAAAGCAGCGTCAAGCTGATGCTGGTCAAGAAGAAGAGACCGGCCAAAACCGCCGAGGCCCGGGTCAGCAGATTGCCGGCACCGCGGTTGGAGACGAGTCCGCCGCCACCACCACCGCCAATGCCCAAGGCACCGCCCTCAGAGCGCTGCAGCAAGATCGTGGCAACAAGTGCAATTGCGATCAGCAGATGGATCACAAGCAGAATGGTGGCCATGGGTGGCTCCTCGGTGGCTGGGTTTCTGGCCCAAACGATGAATTCACGGCCTTGTATCAGGCCGGGCGTTTTCTAGCTCACAAATGTTCGTTTTGCCAGCCCAGAACTGCTAAATATCTAGAACTATCCCAGACTTGAGGCGCGGTAGACGCTGGGCGGCATGCCTAGGGACTTTTTGAAGTCCCTGCTGAAATGAGCGCTATCTGAAAAACCGCACCAAAAGCCGATCTGGGTCAGGGAGAGCTCACCGACTTCCAACAGGTGGCAGGCTTCTCGCACCCTCACCGCGCGGACAAGTTCTGACAGGCTCGTTTTTTT
>NZQM01000041.1 GCA_002695905.1 Parvibaculum sp. | reverse complement strand
GGTGTGTAAAGTGTGTAAAATCAACGCCCGTTTAGAGAGTATTTGTAGGGACGGATCTAATGACTTTAAAGTCATTAGAATTGACCTAATGAAAACTTTATCCAAAATATAAATTTACACACCCATTTTACACACCCACTTTTGGAAAATACCTTATTGGAGAGGGGGGTGTGCCAAACTAGAATTCCTGGTAAAGTTGATGTCAGAGTGATGGAACCACCCATACCTGAAATACAGGAATCTAGTCGGGTTCGACATCGCGAAGAGGATGACGACCAACACGTGCGTCCTACAAGGCGATTTAGATGGTGGCAAGAAAATCAAGAGAACCAGCTACAGGAAATGGTCAACGAATTGACTACTTCCAATCATGCGCTGGGTTATTGGTATACAATGAGCACGCGCAGAGATTTGGATGACCCTAGAAGATCTGAATTTATAAGATCTGGATTAGAGGAAGAAACGTATGAAGACAGTGTGGAAGTTGATCGTGTACGTTATCAAGACCTTTCCAACCAGCTTCGCACACATTGGCGACACTTGCTAGACCCTGAGTTGCTGCGCGGAATGCAAAACGCTTACACAAATCAACGCGGTGTTCCAAACACCATAAACGGACAACCCGTTCCACATCTAGCTTATCCGAGAATTCGAGGATTACAGTATGTAAATGCACAACTGTTCCCTCAATTTTATTCAGACGACGGAGACATTTTCATTGGGCATCAGAGGGGTCGAGGGCCTAGACAAGATGGTGTTCGACCAATTCGAGAAGGCAATAGTCAAGATAGAGCACGGATTCCTGTAAGACAAAGAAGACTTCGCCGAGAACGAGGGCCGGTCGAGACTATTAGTATGTACGAATATTTAGGCACTAGAAATATTAGACCCCCACGGGGCCGAGAAAACAGATTGCCAAGGTAAAGCTAAATATAAGATTAATACATATATTTTAAGGACCAAGCCGTTCGACCAGCACGTTATCCCATTGAGTGTTAGCAATGCCGTGACCTAAAGCGTAAAATAAACTGGTTGCGCTTGGATTGTATTGCAGCCATCCCGAAGTGTGTTGATGCGTTGGGTTATTAATGGAAACTGCATTGCCATTTATAGATAGTGATAACGTCGACACAAGAGTAGCAGAATTATATTCATACACAATCTGTGCCGTGTCTCCAGTGGTCATAGGATTGTGGTAAAAGGGAGAACCACCTGGGTTAAACATATTATTTGTGCCATTCGGGTAATAGAACATTAATAGATCATTTCCTTGCCGACCCACACGCATTCCCCAATAGGTAGCTTGGTTATAAAGCGACGAGTGACCAATAAGAAGAATAGTGTTATGTGCTAATCCTGTGCTGTGCAGAGCCGTCAGATCCATAGTTATTCTGAAAGGATAAGTTTCTGACGGTAGTATACCGGTAGTAGCTGTATATGTCTGATTGCTTGATGAGCTAAACGGTAAAGTCACGTGGTCTCCAAGACTCCACAATTTTTGTGGATAGGTGACTAAAACTGGATATGTAACAGTCAGCGAACTTGGAAGAGATTGTAGCGTATATAGTTGATTAATATTCAGTGTACCGTCACTGAAATTGTACTTTAGAACGATGTCAATAGTATGTGTTCCGGCAGGCGAAGTCCACCAACTTGCGTCGGTCCCAGTTCTGTCCGTTGTACAAAGTACATGTGGCAACGTCGCGTTTGTAACTGTATTCCAGGTCACTGTTTTTGTGTGTAATGTAGTAGCACCATCTTTAAATATTACATCGAACGTATAGTCTTTGTTTTCGTTGTTTATAAATGCTGTAAAGCCAGTGAAACCGGTCAATCGAACGTCGTAAGATGTCATGGTTGCGTTTGCAACATCAGAGGTAAATCCAGTGACTTTGGGCGGTAGATAAAACTGGCTGGCATAATTTGCTAATAAAAATGACCGGTAAAATAAATTTGTATTAGCAGAAACACGCACTGGCCCTTCAATCTCGACAACTCTGGATATGTTTTGTAAAAATGTCGGATTGTATGGAGTGATGTTTGGGTTTATAGCAGGCGTAGCCGGCTGCCCGACAGTTGAGCCAGTTGTAGGGCCTGATACGACCACTGCTGAAGCGCCGTTACGCAGTACAGTATATGTAGTGTCAAATCCAAGATTCTCACCAACTTCACTTAAGCGCGCGCCAGCGAAACTTGATATGGTTAAATTGTAGGTGGTGTGTGGAGCACTTGAAGTGAAGCTACTTGTAAAACTGTCAATTCTGAAAGTTGTCAGATCCGTCATCGTCTTGTCCCACAACCCATCATATCCATATCCAACCAATTTGGGTACACCCGCTGGCCAATTTACAGGGTCTATCAGAATAACAAAATTTGTGAGGGTCTCGTCCTCGACAAGACCAACTGACAATCCAGGAGACGCGGAAGAGTCTACGATTTGGCTTTGTATTGTATTAAAATCTGTGTTTTGTGTAAAATTGAATTCTTGGTCGACTGAACCTTGATCTCTGAATTTAACTTTAAGGTAAAACGGCTCGCTGTTCTCTGTCGCTCCAGTTTGGACTAAATTATTTAATGCAAGTGCCAACCTTGCATTAGAACTCGACCCCGTAGTTGCATCGAAAACAGTGGTGAGTTGATTGTTTGGCTGAAGTCCGGTAGCCTGATATATGATAGAGTGATTAAATCCTGTTAGCTCTATCTTAGGGCTGTATGTAAACGGATTGCTCCACGCGCTAACAAAGTCTGAGTTAAATCCGTCTTGTATAGTAAACCGCAATCGACGTTTTAGAAATATTGTGTCGTGACCAGTTACATGCAAATTTTGATTCAAAAAATTTTGTATAATATATGATGCGGTGACGTTTGTGAAATTGGCCAATATCGGAGAGATGTATTGTACTACGTTGTCTATTTCAAGTTCGTACTTGACGTTGTATATAGCATCTGTGCTGGCACCGGTTAAAGTCGCGATTGAAAGAAACATTGAGCGAGCACCGGCCTGTTCAATTAAATCTCCTCCGTTTGCGAAAATAGCGCCGGTGATGGCCGGTACTGTTACAGTAACAGTCGGCAATTGGACAGCAAAAAAATTGTATAGGCTTGGGTTAGCCAAGTTTGGTTGTTGATTTGGGTCAAACCTAACAACTGCGTAGACTTCGTATTGGTTACCGCTCTGTGTGGGAGTAAATGCTCTCGAAAAAGTGGTTGTCACTTGTTGACCACTATTTGGAATTGTTACATATATGCTATTTGGAGGAGCAGTGCTCTGCCCGTTTACATACTGAGGCGCGCCAACAAGACTGAAACCGCCAGTTGATCCCACTAGTCTGTGGTAGAAAACCATGGACAAAACTTGTGGGTTGCTGTTTGAAATTACTGTATTGGTAAACTCGAAGGCTGCGTTTAGTGTGCCAGCAGCTGACCCGGTGACTGTGGAATTGGCGACTGTTTGACTGATATTGCTGAAATCGTATAAATTGACGGCGGGTGTGGTGTATGTAAAAATGATACTGTTGTCCGCATTGTTGATAAACTGTATTTGAAACGTGTTTTGGCCTGGTTGTGCAATATCTGGTACCGGTAGTCCATTTACAATGTCAATAGACTGTGCTGTTTCTGTGCTTGTAGCACTTTGTGAGGCGGTATATGTGGTACCAAACGTAATTAGAGTGTTGTTTGAAGTTTTGGCTTTGACGGTGTAAGATATTGGTGTGATTGCCGGGTTTTGAATTTGCCAATTTACAACATAACGCCAAGTATCTAAATTTACAGTGGTGACAGCTGTAGGTGTCCACGAAACAAGACTGGGAACAGCGGTCCCACCCAAACTGTTGCCAGTGTTTTGACGTGAACCCACAATTTTATTGCTGTTCGCATATATCCTTGCATTGCTTAACGGCATCATGCGTTTATCAAACGGCACATATGTCGAATAGCGTAATCGACTATTTCGCCCAAGCGTATCCTGATCCGCTTTTCTGCGGTAGCCGCCGCCCATGTTACTGAACGGCGGTTTCATCGTGTCGTATCTTAGTGCGCAACTGTTTGTTTTTCTACGTCTGCGCGTTCGACATCGTGAAATTCGTCACTGTTATCCGAATTGATCCTCGAACGCCTTCGGTCTGACCATAAGGGGTTGTGCCCACGTGTCTCATGCGCTCTTTCTTCCCCAACAGGATTCATTCCGTTTGTAGGCGCAGTGTCGTGCTCTAACTCTTCGGCTGTCATTACGTCTCTTACCATCTCTATACCACACACTTTCAAACTCGTGCATCGCGAACGTCTACAGTTCCAACAAAACACAGCAACAAGTGCGGAGACGGACCAAGTCAGGCCAGTCGAAACCGCCAAAATTTCGGCCGAAGTTACCATATTTTTACATTTATTTACATTATTGTTGTATCTTGTATTGTATAAGTCTAGTTACCGCCACCCCTTCCGCCTGGTCGGTTAGGAACTCCACGAGCACCACTCTCGTAGTAATCCCTCATTGCCGCACTCATATTAGATGCTCGATTACTTCGTGTTCTGTAAGCAGGCTGTTCTTGTGCTGGAGCACCGCGACCACGACCTCCGCCTGGTGCTGCGGCACCACGACCGCGACCGCGACCACGGCCACCACCTGGTGCCGCGGCTGGGTGAAGGTGCTGGGCCGGTGCTGCCTCTGCTGGTGCCGGCGGTAATGGTACGAACTCCTCTTGCGTTGCGGTCGCACCTGCCGTCGGCACATTATCAGCAGGGTTGTTAGTATCGGCAGGCGGGTCCCGGAACAGTCGCCGCACAACGGCCGGTCTTTCCGGTACACTTGTACCCGGATCACGTGGCCTCCCGCTTTCGTTCGGTCTGCGGCGCTGTTGAGCCCTTTGATCAATTTCAGCCCTAAATTCCCGCATACTAGGCGTATTTTGATTTTGACCAGGCGGGAGCCTGTGTGCTCGACGTGCTGTTTGTCCAGGTGTATTCGTCATCGCGTCGCGTGTCGGTGTCGGTTCAGGTGTATCCTCCTCATCTGGCTCCTCCTGATCTGGCCCAACCTGCATGTCGCGTGTCTGTGGCGTATCTGTCCCGACACCTATGGACCTCGCAGTTTCGCGCCTTCGCCGCGCTTCAACAGCTTGAGCGCGATAGGCTGCGAGCGTTTCTTGCATTCTCAAAATGTGTTCGTTTTCGCGTGCCAACGCTTCTTGTAGCTGAATTACTTGTTGCGCTGTCTGTTCGAACCGTTCCGTGGTCGGCCGGTAATAAAGTTGATCCTCCAAGTCTCTAATCCTATCTCTGCCATTATTAATCTCGTCGGTTAACTCTCGTGCCAAGTCGTGAAGTTCCTGTATCCGTCTTGTCTGATCAACGTTTCCTCCCCCTCCTCCTCCTTGACCAGGTTGGCCGTCGATCGGAACCATTTCCACAACAGCTACAGTACGCATCGCGGTTGTCAAACTGTCCTGTAGGTTTGCAATTCGATCACGCAACTCCTGTACATTGGTTTGGTCACTTGGTCCTGGGCGCGTCTCTAAAGTTTGTCGTGCGTCAAATAACTGCTGTTGCAGATCCTCCACCCTGTCTCGTAACTCGTTCATTTGCTCCGGTGTAGGTCGCCCGGCTAATTGAACCCTCAACAAATCCACCTGCTCACGTAAACTAATTAACTCCTCTTCCGTCTCGATTACATTGGTTATGTCGACACCCCGAAATACCGTACCTGTTAAATCTGCCGGTGCCCGTGCTGGTGCTGGTGCTGGTGCTGGTGCAGGTGCTGGTGCAGGTGCTGGTGCTGGTTCTGGTGCTGGTGCACGCGGAGGTTGAAGAAGTGGACCTGCTTCCAGGTCCACTTCCACAGGAGGAGCCATGCCTGCTTCTAGGTCCACAGATATGTCGTCGTCAAAAGGGTTTCCTCCAAAATCGTCAGCATCGTCATATACGGACCCGCCAACATCTGTCTGATAGTCTGTTTCTGTAATGTTAGTCTGGTAGTCTGTTTCTGTACCGAGAGAACTTGCTGCTTGGGAAGGACCCGGGTCTCGTGAAGGACCCGGGTCTCGCCTGTATTGCTGCGCTAGATTCCCTAAATTCTGAAATAACACACCCGCATTTATAAACGCTCTAGACACACCGCTACCCAAAAAGTCCCGAAGAATAGAGTCCCGAATTGGTAGTCCGGCAGTTCCATTGTCTACTGGGCGTCCGGTAGGGTCTAGTGTGGCAGGACCTGGCGCCGGAGGACCGACTGCCTGTGCAGGCCGTGGAGGCCTTCCTAATCCTCCTCCACTGCCACGAGGAACAATGTAGTCATACGGCAACCGCTCCAACCCGTGTTGAGGCACTCTCAAAGGCCGCCTCTTCACATTCTTCTTAATCTTCTTTTTGACAGGTTTTGGTTTTGGTGTGCTCGATCTCATCATCTTCAAGAGAATCCTCAACCCACTTATTACCTTCTAGTCTCGCTTTGGTGTATTTGTATAAGCAGTAAAGCAGGCACCACCTACACGTCGCAGACACAATGACCAACAAATCTTCCGATAAGCGACCCATGTCCTCGCGATATGCGGTCGAGGTTTTGCCCGGTGGGTCGGATCCCGTCGAAACGCCTGACGATTTTTTCAAACTACCCTTCGTTATGTTGTCCGTTGCCAAGCGCATGTCGGGTAAGACTTGTTCGATGAGCCAGTTCCTACATATTTTGAACAAGATGGGTCGACTCGATCGCGTGATATTGGTGAGCCCCACGTACGAAAACAACAAACACTATTTCAAAGGTTTGCCATTGAACGAAGAGGAGGACGTACTGGAACCAACATTAGATGCCGCCGATAAGATTATGCGTATAGTCGAGGAGGAGGCTCGTGTATATCAAGAGTTTCACGAACAAATGAAGCTGTGGCGAGAGATTCAAAGATTGATTGGGAACAAGGGTAAGAAGGGTGGGCTACACGCACCAGGACTCGTAGACGATGTTATGCAACATGTCGAAAAGCCGACTCACAAGTACGGAGGACGCAAGCCAGTAGTGGTGGCTTTCTTTGACGATTGTCAAAACACGGCCGCCTTCTCAACTAAAAGCAGTTTAAGCTACATGACTATCAAGCATCGCCACATAGGCAAAACCTCCGAGGGTTCTATTGGAGTGTCTCTCATGTACGCGTGTCAAAACTATACCTCAGCATCCGGTGGGATCCCAAAAACCATTCGTGGCAACACAACTATTCTGTGTGTGTTTAAAAACAAGAATATGAAAGAGTTGGATATTATTGCAGAGGAGTGTTCTGGTGAAGTAGATGTCGACACGTTTATGGCGGTTCATGAAGCAGCTACTGAAGGCGATTATAGTTTTCTGACAATCGATCTAAATCGCAAGTCAACCCATCCGTCCATGTTTCGCAAGTGTTGGAACGAATGGATTACAGCGCAAGTTGTGCCGTCTATCGACGAGCTTACCGATGTTGCGGGAGATGACAAGTCTACAGAAAATAAGCAGACGAAGAAAGACAAGAAAAAGACTCGCGCTTCGAGCGACAAACGCAAGCGATCTGGCGCCACACCTGAACGCGAGAATCCTTCTAAGAAGCCTGTTGGTGGCGGGCCTTATACAGGCAAACAACAATTGGCCAAGGCCGGTAGGGCAAAGCAAAAATGTCCGGGTCCGCAGATGTAACGTCCGGTGTTCAGAAGAAATACCTGACTGTCAAGTCGGGAGATTTTAACCTTAACACTGAAGCTGACGATTACACATATCTAGATTTAGAATTTCCCGAGCCTTTGCAGCACGTGCACGAGATTGCTCTGCAATCAGCTACTATCCCTAACGAGTTTTTTAATGTACGTCAAGGACAAAACACGCTCACTATTGGTTGGATAACCCAGGACGTGCCCACATCGCAGAGTAATGCATTTACTGTCGAAGTAGCCCCAGGCTTGTACACGCTCGACAATTTGTGCACTGCTTTGAATACTCAAATAACAGCACAGGCAGATCAACTACTTTGGACGCCTGGTAATACTGCCAATGGCATTCAATTTTCGCGACCAGACAGCTCATTTGCGACAGATTATGAAGTGACACAAATTGAACAGGTTGAGAAGAAAATTTTTGCCCCCAATAACTTAACCGCCAATTTGAATGGCCGAGCGTACTATGCACTGGTCCATGTCGCAACACCTCAAGCTCCGTTTGCGACGTCTCTTGCCGCCAGGCTGGGATTTACACGACACGACGTATTTGTAATGTACGAGTCGCCAAGAACTTCCGGTACTGCTGGTAATAGACTCTGGGAGAACAGACCAGACTCGTTTGATTTGGCAAGCCTAGACGACATGGTTGCGCGCGGCAACACGTCTGTGTTCGAACACAATACCGATGTCGTGGGTGTCGATGCCAGCGCCCACATTACCAAGGCTATGTTGTCCGGTTCCGAGACGTATGACAACCTTCTCCTACACTGCGACCTCCTGTCCAACTCTACTTTGATGACTACTCATTTGGATACAGGCCACCAGCCGGCGGTGGCCACTATTCAAAGGTCCGACGTGCTTGCAGTCGTCCCAAACAACGCAAATATTGGCTCTAATATTGTGTTTGTTAGACCTTCGGAACATTACGGCGGACATGCGATTAATCAACACAGGCCTATCACGAAGATGCGCTTGTGGATCACTGACTCGGCAGGCAAGCCGTTTAGGCAATACGAAATGCCAGATTATGTCGCCGTGTTAGAGTTTACGATTGTCGAGCACGTGCCTGACATTATGAGACAAGTGGCTCAACTGAACCAGAACAAGGCATACCAGTCGCGCCACATGCCAATGGCTCTTGGATAGATTTAGCCAACCGCCTTAAGGAATTTAGGGTTTGTAGATGTAGGGTTGAAAGGAGTGTAAAGAGAAACCTGTGCGGATAGCAAAAACCGCGATACGGTATATAATATTTTAAATTGTTATTTATAATCTAGTGTGTGTAAAACATGTCTTCTGTAGCGGTTCCCAAGAAGATGGTCCCCGTGCCTAATGTGTACGGGGT
Source organism: Parvibaculum sp. (assembly GCA_002695905.1). GTDB lineage: Bacteria > Pseudomonadota > Alphaproteobacteria > Parvibaculales > Parvibaculaceae > Mf105b01. The sequence continues at coordinate 12,983 of NZQM01000041.1, read as the reverse complement.
CGAGTCTTTCAAGGAGATCAAGCCTGAGATGGTTGCCCTTCACCCTATCCAGCACAAGGATACCAACTTCACATCGGCGGGCACCAACCGTATCTCTTTCAAGATTCCTGCGTACTCTAATGCCCTCCTCGACACCTCTCGTTCGTTCCTGCATATGCAGCTCAGCTCTGCGGCGGGTTCCGCTATCGAAACCGCCCTTGCTCAGGGTCTTCCGATTTTTGAGCGCATGGTTGTCAAGACTTCCAGTGGTTTGACCCTCGAGGATGTGTCTGACATGGACATCCTCAGCCACATGCTTTCATTTGTAAAGCCCACCGAGTGGGAGAAGGCGTCTTTGTACGGTAACAGGACCGAGCGTCAGAACAACGCCGCCGCCACGACCGGTCTTCTAAATGCTCATGGTACTCACGCAACTGTCAAGCGCAACGAGGTTGTGATGAAGTTTGATTGGGGCATTTTTGACAAGAAGCTAAGCAAGTTTATCCCTTTGTTCATGGCTGACGGTGGAGCCGGGTACTCCTTCGACGTGGATTTCTATTTGTCTAACCGCGGTACCGCGATTCTCAATGCGGAAGCTCCCGGCACGGGTGCTATGGGCCAGATCCAGGTTGAGAGCCCTGTTTGGTACCTTCAGCTCATGCGCATGGACGAGGGTCTTGCACGTCGATTTAACCAGATGGCTGTGAGCGGCGAGGAGATTCGCATCCCGTTCCACACTTATCATACCCACAACGCGTCTGGCCAGGCAACGGATCAGATTGTGTACATTCACGAGAACGCAACAAACTTTAAGAAAATTATTACGTGTCTGCACAAGGCTGGCGAGCCTCTCATCCGTTACGATACCACGCATTCCGGGGACGACATTGGCGAGGGTATTCAGCATAACGGTATGGCCGGTGGCGTTTCTCAAGTTGGTACCAACTACCCTGCAGTCAACTATTACAACTACCGCGTCGGTGCTCAGCACGTGTACAACGAGCCTGTCCAAGAGACTATTAGCAACACCAGGACTCTTCAGTTTGTCAAGCAGGCGTTCGGTATTCCCGACGAAATGACTACTGGATTGGAGCTTCAGTCGGCTGCTGGAGAGACAAACACCACTCTCGAGAGTCGCGTGTTTGACCGTTACCGCTGGATGTCCGTTGCTTCGTTCGACTACTCTCCTAGTGACGCCGACGTGGTCCAGGGTATCTCGTCTAGCAACCCTGTGCAGCTCGACATTAAGTTTACTAGCAGCCCGTCTGGCTTTAACATTCTTAACTTCTGCGAGCTTGGCTACGACCTTGTGTTCCGTGGCGGTGCCGTGCACTACGAGGAGCAGAAGCCGGGTAGCCAGTCTGTGTACTAGACTCTTACTCTCACTGGAAAAAAAATTATTATGTAATATAAAAGTATAGACCGCCTCCAGCATTATTTCGCCCGCTTTAATTTGGCACCCCTCCCCCCCCTAAGCACCCCCACCCCCTAAACTCGCCTAAAGTGTGTAAAAGGTGTAAAAAAGGGTGTGTAAAATGTTTCAAGACTTTTTTATAATATAGGTTCTAATCGCTTTAAACTCATTAGAATTGCTTGCAGAGATAACTTTTCCCTAAAATTTACACACTTTACACCTTTTTTACATAAAATCTTAAAAATTGGACTAATTAGGGTAAATTTGTACAATTTTTCACCTTAACAAGAAATTTGGGCGAATTTTTCGGTGTGTAAAAGGTGTGTAAATTTTAAAAAGGGTGTGTAAATTGAGATTTTGGGCAAATTTTACACACTTTTTCGGGATGAGAGGGGTGCCAGAGACCGCTCTAGCCGCGATAATAACCAAAATTTATTTTTTTTTTAGGACTGATAAAATTTTTACACACAAATTTACACACTTGGTCCATCTGAGCGAGCTCGCTTCTCCTTGCGATCAACCAAATCGTACCCCTCAGGGGTCACCTTGACCCCCCCTACCCTGGTGTTGCGAGTGCGCTTGCCCGTAATCTGACTGACCTGGCTACGTCCAAACTCTTCCTTCGGGAAAGTCATGTTGGCTACTTTGTTTGCAGTCTGCTGATTGGCCAGGCCTGACTTGATAAGAATTTCCTTGAGCACCTTGAGACTGCACGAGTACACGTCATCTGTAGGCGGACACTTGTCTGGGTGATCAGCAATCTCAATGAACCCTTCAGAGACCAGCTGCACACGTGGGTTGCTCTCCTCGATGACGTCAGCAGCCTCGCTGAGCACTTGATTGGGCACGGGGATGGGTTGGCCTGGGCGGATGTAGGTCTTGTAGAAGTGCAGCAGGATGTGCATAGCCTGCTGGGCGTACTCGACTGTGGAAAACTTGGCCTTCAGACTGGCGTCCCCCTTGCGATGATACGACTCCTCCTCACCATCTTCAGGTAAATCGAATTTGAATGGGAAATCAATGACACGTAGGCGACGCTGCACACCCTCGTCCACAGAGTCCATGTTGGGCACATTGTTGCACAGCAGATGCAGACAGTATGTTGGCTTGAACTCGTCAGTGTTCTCGTACAGACCTCGAGCAGAAATACGATCGCCACCTGTCATCTCCTTAACAGTCGACACCTGGATCCTGTCTGTGGCGCATGGCTCGGAGCTGTGCACGTAGCGTTTGTTTTTGAGGCGAGCAATGGCTGGACTGGCACTTCCGGAATCCCCAGCAGGCTTGGTCAGAGTGCGAACATCCAGGTTTGCAGCGTACTGGCCGAAGGTTACACCCATGAGCTGGTTGCAAAGTGACTTGCCGTTCTGCCCGCGCCCCTTCTGCACAATAAACTGCTCGATCCAGTTGTCGCCCGTGAGCGCGTACGCAAGCACAGACATGAAGTAGATGTACACCTCGTCATCCCGAAACAGACTCTTGAAAAAACAGCCAACCTCCTCCATTACACACTCGGCCCGTTCAGCAGCAGCATCGTCCAGTCCCACAGGATTGTATGGGTCGACATACGGGTAGCCCACGGTCATTGAAACATAGTCATCTGGCCTGCCTTGCCGAAACTCGTGCGCGTCCAGGTCAAACACGCCGTTGGTGAAGCCAATCAGATAGTTGTTAGTGTCAAGCTTTTTGAACCGATTGATGTCGTTACTGGCAGAAAGCAGGTTGGACACAAACCCAGCGTTCTTAGCTGCGTCAAAACACTTGTCCCAAAGAGTCGATGCGTTCTTGTAGGTCATGAACGGGAAGCACGCGCACATGGGGTGGAACTCCTCGAACAGGTGCATGTCATCAAACGGGCGCCACTCGTCCTGCTCGACTTTCTCACCCCGATACTCTTCGAACGCAGGGAAAACTTCCAGAAACTCCCAATAGTGATCTTTCATTTGAGTCATGAAACGATTGAACACGTGTGTTTGGTGAATGGGTTCCCAAATAGAGCCGGTGAAGATCTTACACTTAACATGAGATGACTTGGACTCCGTGTCTACGTAGGAGAAGAAAGTGTGTTGCAGGAATGTGCGGCCCATGTAATCTCCCACGTCTGCTGAGCTGTAGCGAGTGTCTTCGGGCAAAGCAGCTGTCGCGTTGTCGTCCCCTACAAGGGCACTCTTGAAATACTCATCGTACTGCTCTCGATTGTCACTGCGAGCCATCTTACGTAGCCCAACGAATCCTGGAGGCCCAGAAACACGAATCGAGTTCCACTTCGCGCCAGCCTCCGCGGCATCATACTTCTCAGGGCACAGAGCGCTGAACCTGTGCCACATAGCTAGCGCGTTCGTCTCGGACACGTGAAAAAACTTGGCAGCTGACTTGAGAGCAACTCCCACCGAATACCATTCCGGCTCTGACTTTGAACGCAGGGGCGAAATCATGTCCATTAGCTTCTCCAGATCTTGTGCAGACCGAACGCCTTTGGGAACAGGCACATCAGGGAGCCGATGGAGAGGCAGTACAACCTCCTCGTGGTCCAGAAACTGAGAGGTCTCCGTATTGTTGCTGTTGCGCATCATGTCAAGCCCAGTTGTAATCCCAGCAGCCATAATGAGGTAGTCCAGGGGTATGACTGGTATGTCGTTGTCAGCGTTCATAACTTTCTCGTCGCGCCTGGCCAGAGACCATTGACCAGTCAAAACATCCGCCTTAGCGTGAGGTACGGTGTGTCTGACACGTGTCGGGACACCAGGTGGCAGTCGGGCAAAGCAGTGCGGCAGGCGTTTGTTGGCTGACAGGAACAGTGGACCAGCAGCTGACAGTACAGGATCAGTGCCCCTGTTTTGCTCACAGTACTCCGCATCGTCATAGTCCACCTGAGCCATCTCCGACGTGTCGATTAGAATATGCTCCGTGCCTGCATGGTATTGGTTGTGTAGATCGAGTCGTGCTTGGTCCCAAGAATCTTCATGATCCGTGCGTAAATTGTTGAATGTCGGGGTAACAGTGGCCATCTGCGAGGTAGACGAGACGTCGGTCATTGGCAGAGGCCGCTTCGTGATGGGATCCATAGAAGTGGCCAAAAATCGAATCTTGTGCCGAGCGAGGAATTCCGGCATTGGCAGAGCCATGGCGCCTGCCGATACAAAAGCGTGACGGTACACGTACGGATCGTTGCGAATAGGTAACATGATGCAAGAACCGGGGTTGACGGTAGACTGTGCTTAAGGCAGGCGTTGGGTCTGAAATGAATGGTTGGCCCAGCATTGTCGGTTTTTAAGTCCTAGGATGCTCTACCAATTCCCGCCAATCACGGGTAGACTGCTGACAAGGGTCCACGTCATGTGTCTGCCGGTATTATCCATAATCTTCACAAAATTTGCGGGAAGTTTCGGACTATAAAAGTTCCGGAACGAAGCCAAAGGGCCATTTCCGAAACTTGTCGCCTGCCAACCTAGCAAACCCTAAATGCAAATTCTGACCGGATCGACCACAATTTTTCCGTGTGACGATGAATTTGAGTCCTTCTTCTCGGATCCTGGTATTCTGGACATGCCTAACATTAGTACAGATGCTGCTGAGTGCCTTCCTAAGTACAATTTGCGCATGGGCATGTTCCAAGGTACCACCAAAGTTAATTCGGCCATCTTGATGCTCGAGAATGGTCGAAACAAGGGAGCTCGTATTGACGGCGTGCCTCGCATCACTCAGGCTAAAATGCGCGCCCTGTTTCTGGATTTGCGTGCTATGTGCTTGTGCCCTGTACGTGCTGCGGCAGACGGTATGTTTGTGGACTCTGTGCGAGCACGCGTAGGCGGAAGCAAGTCGGATCTGGTGGTGCACTCCAGCGAAATCAGAAGCATGATGAAGTGTGACAGTGCTTTTGTGACTGACATGAAGATTGAGGCCTACATCAACTCCTGTCCTGGTCAGCGAAGAGAAGACACTACACTGGACCCGGCCAACGAGGTGCTGGTTCAACAACGCGAGTTCAATCGCATGACCGAAGATGAAATGGATCTATGCTGTGACGAAGTAATGGATGGAGACAAGGAGAACGTTTTGCCGGCTCGACAGCGGTGTGAGGAGACCCACGAACGTATTCACGCAATCAACATACGGGGCAAGTTTCCCGGCTCCAGCAATTCGGTCTCGATCTACATATTTGACACCGGCATGATCAAGGTCAGTGGAGGTACCAGTGATGGACACTCGCGCACTACGGGAAGTTGCGAGTACGAGTCGTTTGTGAATAACATGGTTATTAAATACGGTATGAACAAGTGTGCTGTGTTCTTGGCCCATCTGTCCGAGGTGCCCCCGCTACACATCTGCATGATCAACGCTGTGGCTAAGATGAGTGAACAGACACGTATTTCGATCAGCGAACCAAGCGTGTTTAGCCTGTTTCGCGACATTATGACCAGTGAGGCTAACTTCGAAGGCACAGTGTTCAAGTCTGTTGGCCTTGCGCGCAGCAGCACTTCCCAACTCGTTATTCGTATGGATGACGAGAGTGCTGCACGAGAAGTATATGGCCCAGGAACAGTAAAACTGTCTCGCACTGGTGGAAGCGTCTGGTTTGCTGGGTTTCGATCAGTTGATTGTATCTTGGCAGTTATGCGTATGCTTGACGATCTCTTGAAGCGAATGAGCGGCAACGTGTTTCAAATTCCTTTGTATCTGAGCGAGGAAGACGCAATTGGCAACAAGTTTTTCACTGGTCAGTACGACAAGGAGGGCAAACCTGTCAATGGGGAATGTGATCCTACTTGGTTAGAGTTTCGAGTACGTTCCAACTTGCTTCGCACGACTCAGCGACTCAAGCGTACCTACAACAAGCAGAAGTCCAAGGCCTCGCCCCAGCCATTGCAGCCAGTTTAGTCTTCTGAATCTCGCTTGATGCGCTCATTGTGCTTCAAATTTTGTGACAAGCTCCATCTCAAAACGTGAGTAGCTCTCAGCGACTGAAAAAGTCGATGCACAACGTCTGACGTGAAAGGCTCCTTGGGGATGGGCTCTACATGATACGTGTCCCGTGTAGGGTGCATAGCGACTAAGAACGCACTACGTATTTTAAGCCCGTATACATTTTCCAATATGTATCTGTAGACATTCAACTGAAATGTATATTTTGTCAAATTGCAGTTTGCATATTTTGACAGCAATCCGACGCCTCTGTCCCGACCAGTGCGATCAAGCTTTTTTACGCGCTTCCAGTCCACCAACGTATATGTATCATCGGAGTTTTTGAAAAGCATGTCTACAGTTCCAGCAACTCGCGCAGACCTGTCATAGATAATCCACTCTGTTCTATACGGAACAACAGAATCTCCTTGAGACAGACGAGTAGACTGAAACTCGCTCCAAAACTGTTCAAATTGCTGATATTCGTCACATTGCCGAAGGCAATGCAGGTCTTGTGATTCTTCTGTTTCGATACACATATCGGGATTGAAGAATAGTTCAATAGCCCGATGTAACTTGTGACCTTGCGTGCGAGCATCATCACTGTTGTCTGCCCATTGTTTTTGCAGGTCGTTTGCAGACATGCCTTCGTACCGATGACCTACAATACTGTAACACGTAGAACTGACTAATTGGGACACACGCACTGCGTCGAAAGGTTTGAAATATTTTTCAGTTAAACGAGTTACGGAAACAAGTTCTGGCAAGTTGGCGTCGCTAGAATCTTCTGGTAACCTTATACTGTAGGTATGTGACTCATCATCTCTAAAAATATATTCGTCTGCAGGATGCTTGTTCAACTCGCTCAAAATTTGGGGAGCTCCCATTTTTATTGTCGAGATTTACTTATTATATGTTTTCCTATTGTACGTCTCTTTGGCCTAAGCCTACACTTTTTGACCGGGGTTGTAAATTCGGGCAAGATGCGCATCCGCCTCGCGTCTTTCATGGCGTCGTGTAACCTATCACCGTAAGTTCTAACACATCTTGCTACTGAACTGACAGTGACACCTAACGTAGCGCATGCACCAGGTAGACCTGTCGCCTCCTGGGGCTCTTTAAGTAGTCGAGTGCGTCCCCGATCAATGCCTGGGGGGTGTGTGGCAACTACATAAGCAGCCACGGCTTGAACTCCGGGGTTATGCGTGAGCGTAAATTCCGGACACGTAGCACCTACTCGCTCGCAGGCTGCTCTCATGGCAATCAGACTGCGCCGATTCACTAGACCCTCCATCAGATCGCACTTCTTCGCCATAATATCGAACGGTTGATCGAACATCCGAAACGTGCATCCATGGTTGACTTTGTCCGCGTCCGTTACAGTTTTTAACATGACTGGCGATACGATCCCAGTTTCTGCTTCTGCTATGACACAGTCGGGATCTGGCGAACTGTCTAAATTGTCCGGCAATCTTGGCGCATCGGTGAAAAATTGTCCGGAAGTGTCGTTTATTGTCCCACAAGCGAGACAAATAGTATCCCCAGACACAGCATCTTCGAACTGCCAGTATTGTCCGTTTACCCCGCATGCTACACATACAAATTCGGAATTGTCGGTCATTGACGGTACATTTGGATCATGGTCGTCTTCGCAAGCAGAAACGCGGGCAAATGAAACTCCCGCGCGTAGTGACCAGTTTATAAACCGCCTAATCGCGGATGTGTAATATGATAGGCTAAACAAACTGGTAGACGAGTGACCTGGCATTTTGGAAGATGAAGCTGGTATAAATAGAGGAAGGGTTCACAGCAATTGTCATTATCACTCCAGTCCTCTGCCTATCATACCTTTAGTATCACCCGCAAAAAAAAGATATGGCCAACTACTCTGCTGAAGATGATATTAACTTCTTGTCCAACTTTGCTAAAGCCGAGCACATGAACTACATGGGCGAGTCTTGCATCCTGGTGTCGCACAACTCGGTTGAGAAGAGCAAATTCGACATCGAGGAGATGTTTGTCAACGGCAAACGGAAGAAGGTTTTGAGCTACGACAACAACCCGAACATGATTATTGTCACCCCGTTACTGGAAGCTCCGTTTGGATGCTCTTCGTTTGACGGGGCCAAGTATACAATGCCTCTGAGTATGCCGACCACCAAGAACAAGTACACGCATGCCGAGCTCGACCTGGAGAAGGTGGCCAGCTTCAAAAAGTTGTTGAGCTTCATGGACAAGCAAGTCCGTACAACACAGGTGTGGAGCGAGATGAGCAACTACATGCCCATCATTCGCCCATCCCAGGACGCAACCAAGTACCCAGACCGCCTACGTGTCAAGGTTGTTATGGAAGACACTGCAGGCGGGTACAAATCTGTGTTTTACAACATTGCTACTGGCACAGAGATGTCCCTGGACGAGGTGCCAAAGCATGCCGCGTGCGTGTGCGCGCTACGCGTGACCCCAATCTGGCGCATGCCTGACGGGCGTTACGGGTACACTTTGGAGTTAGTGCGAGCAGATGTACATGTCAAAACACAGTCGGCACAGAACAGCCCCAAGGAGATTGTAGAACCCACGCCTTGAACAAGGCCTTATGGAAAATATGTGTAGAGGAGAAGTCACTATCGGATATACACAAACACCTCAAAGTCGATACGTAATATTGTAAATACAAATATCTGCATGGCACCCGCCTTATCAAAAACAACTAAGCGTGCACGCAATATGGGAAAAAGCAATTCTAAACTGGCCAAGCCTGCTTACACACTCGAACACGCATTCGCGGATATTTCTACGTCGCCTCCAGAATGGTCGGATCGAACACGCAAGGAGTACAAAGCCCGGTTATTGAGGATTACGAAGATAGCGATGGCGGTGAGTGGGATGCTGGACAAGGCTTCACAGACGGGGCCGGAGGAATTGGCGGAGACGCAGCCGCCCGCGAAGAAGAAGAGCCGCACGAGCAAGAACAGTTCACAGCCAGTCCAATCAGACACCCAGGACCCCTCGGCGATAGAGTCCGTAGATCTGATCGGACTGTTCGGTTCCGTAGACATCATCGACAAAATCGGGAGCGCTATCACCCAGGAGTCCCGCGCCCGCGGTACCGTGAAAGACTACATGCAGGCTTTGTCCAGCCTCGCCCGCAAATCCAGTCCGGACAATTTCGGCAGCCGTTTTCCGGCACATATTTTGGAACACGTGGAGCGTATGGTACGAGACAACAAGTCTATCCGCCAAGTGGCCGACGTGCGCCGTTCTTTCACGGACGAGGGTCACGAGCCGTACGAGAATATTCAGGCAGCGGGCAAATGGTACGCGGACAAGGCCGACATTACTCAGGACGCTTTGATCGTGTCCATGTTTGCCGACAATCCCGTATATGTCCGGGACGATTATGGCAACGTAATGATGGATTACGGTACAGAGGCCAATAAGAAACACGGTGTTCCGGAGCCGGACAGATCGGTTGATACCTATTATGACGTGTCGAGCGGACACTTGTACATTACGGCTTACAAGAACGCAAAGAATCGCGGACATAGGCCGTACGATATTGCGTTGTCGGACAAAACACGGTCAATTGTGGACAAACAGCTTGCCAAGGAGAAACGTAGGAAGATGGGATACCGACACTACTTGATCCACGCTCCCGGAGATCTGAACAAGCCAATCGGGCGAATGGGTGGTTCATCAGGCGTGCTTGACAAAGCTCTGCGAGGCGCCAAATCTGTGCAGTTTAAAACCCCGGGTGTCATTGGGACCAATCAGATGCGATCTTCGTACGTGACGTATCGCATAAATCAGCCGCATGTGACCACCGAGGAAATGCTTTTATTGGCTCGAGATATGAAACATTCATTCGCAGTCCAGCAGCTGGTCTACCAACGCCTAAATACCTAGGCCTTATAGCCACGTCAGAATATCTGGTAGATGGACAGAGTATAAAACTATTTGCCGGAATTATCCAGTTCATTCCGCGCACTACTCACCCTTCGCATGCCTCGCACCAGCTCCAAAACTATTGTCACGGCTGTTGCCGGTGACAAAGAATCTTTAGCTGCAGCGCGGCTCGAAAATTTAAAAAAGGCTCGAGAGAAGGCTTTAGAATTGCGTTTGTTGCGGTCAAAACCATCTGCATCTTCGGCTGGTGCTGGTACTTCCGGTGTTCAAAACAAGACTCGCAAGCGTATTCAGGCCGAGCCGGTTAGCCCAAAACCAGTTGATGCTAAAATGGTTCCTGAAACGCATACGGCTGAGACGCAGTCGGGAGAGGAGCCTAAGTCAGAACAACCCACAAAACCAAGGCGTGGACGGCCACCTGGTTCTGGAAAGCGGAAGCAACCAGCGATGCCTGTTGAGCCCGATAATACACCTGCCAATCCCGGCGGAGCTGACACTGGAGGACTCGAGAAACCTCAAGGCTCTCGCAAAGTTTTACGTGGAGGATCTGGAGAGGGAGACGCAGCTGTTGCTGTTAAGGCGCCGGTTGAGCCTGAGTCTCCCAAAACACCTCCCAACAACGTGTCAAGCGTTAACACTCCAGAAGTACCAGACACTGTTGAGGAGGGTGAGCTGGACCCGTCACCACCTCCACCAACCGAAATGCCTAGAGGCCGCTCGAAAAACAACAGACGTAAGCCTACCACTGTTCAGCGCAGACGAACCAGGCCACCGTCTGTGGAGACTGTGAGGCGTAGACTAAACTTTGACCACATGCATGTGCCTGTAGGCGGTGGCGCGTTCTATCGCAACAACTCTTCAGGGCATTTCACTTTTAGTCGTTAAAAGACTTATAGACACGTGGTAAATGTTTGTTGCTAATATATAAACAAAAGCACATTAAACGAGATGGTCGGGCCTGGCCTTGTACATAACGGGCCCACCCCTAACGCTTACCCACCCAAACCTATCAACAGTCGATTGGCCGTGCCCTATCTTTTGCCTATTAACGGCACCCAGGACGTGAAAACGACACGTAGAGGAACCGATACGATTACCGAAACCGCGCGCAAGAGAGAGCTATACTGGCAGTATTGGAAGGGCAAGCCCCAAGAGGACGGGCAAAGGCTAGTGAACTATTGTATCAAAGCGCCCAAGACCGGTCCGATTGTTTTGTAAATGAGCAGCCAAGATGTGAGGTCGAGAGTAGAAAAGTTTGCGAGAATAGCAGATGCAGCGTACTACAACCAAAACCGCCGAGGCCTTCGCAGAATCCTTGAAGGAGATGCACAGACCAGAGGGTTTCGAGTCGACGAATTGCTCACAAGTGATGAAAGTTTGGTCTTGTACAACCCCCAGACTCGCGAGGTCGTTATCTCCTTCCGGGGTACCGTGCCCAGTGCGAAAGATCTCGCCACAGATCTCGCCATTGGACTTGGCATGCACACAAGCACCCAGCGCTACAGACAGAGTGTGGAACTGACACGCATTGTTCAGCAAAAATATGGTGCGATGGGATACGACCCTGTGGAGGTCGCTGGTCACAGTCTGGGGGGCGGGATTGCCGCGTTTGTTGCAAACCAGGACGGTAGTATAACAGCACACGTGTACAACGGCGCAATTTCGTTGCGAGAGTTGTTCGATGACCAGTGGGATGACGATGATACAGCTGGCATTATTTACTCAAATAGTACAAGCAGCGATCCCGTGTCCGCAATACAGGGAATTGCCGCGACACACGGAAGCGCGGTGGTGAACAATCGCATACGGCAAATATGGTTACCCGCGTCAAACGGGAACGGTGTGATACAGGCACACACAATAGAGGGCAATTTTTACAAAGCCGATAGTCGCGCAGATTATTGGCACCCGTATAGATACGACAGTTCGCACATGCGAAAACCGCGCGGCACGCACAAGCCACCTGTAATCAAGGAAGTGAAGCGCGTGGCGAGCAACAAAGAAACGAGAGCAAAGGTTAAAAAAGAATTTGAGAGAGGGAGAGACATTGTACAAACAATTGCCGAAGAGGGTGCTGAAGAGGTGCCATATGCCATGGCAGTTTCGCGCGTAGCCGCGGTTCAGAAAATTGCAAAAGGCTTGCCTGATCTGGTCCAAATAGCACGCAAACCAGAGTCCCAAACCGATACAAGAGAATATGATAACAAGGTTGCGGAGTTGATGACAGACGCTGTGTATGTTTCTTTAAAAACAGGCGACATGCCAGTAATGCCCGCAACTATTTACAAAGGCTTGTTTAATGAGAAAGCAGCGAGCGACAATATAGGTTATAACGATCCAGGAGTGGTCGGGATAAGACAAGTACTTAACGCTACGATGCCATTGAATCGTACTCAGCGTAACCTAAATATTAACCAATACGATGCTCATTTAGGACATCACGAAAATACTCCAGCAGGATTTCAATTAGCTTTTGAAGGTGGCCACAATGTAATTACAGTGCCGCAGAAGGATAGTATAGTTAGACAACAGCCAAATAGTTTACAAGTACCAAACAGTAGTTTACCAGCACCAAATTTACTTAGAGGCTCGGGGCCGATGAATTAATATTTGAATGTAATGTACAAGTTGCCAAGCAATATGTTGACACCAATACTGTCATAATACCCATAAGCACAAGTGCGTAGAATAGGTCAAGCATATTTATGTAAATAGTCTACTGTCATAATCTGCACTTTGCTTGCACTCGCTTCTTCTTCTGTACCCGACTCGTACTCGTTCT